>JAJTCQ010000020.1 GCA_021323315.1 Gaiellaceae bacterium
AGCGGCGGCCGCCCGGAGCTGCTTGGAGAAGTACGTCAGCGCCGCCTTCGTCTTCGTCTCCTGTCGTCCGTTCAGGCTCACGGCCTTGTCGGAGAGGAACGACCGCGCCTCGGCAGCGACCTGGAACGCATTCGTGGCAGTGCATTTCGTAGACAGCTCGAGGATCCGGGAGCCGTCCGGATAGAACCAGAGCTCCGCGACCATCCGCCGTCCGAGCTCCTTCGGCTCGAAGTTCTGTTTCAGGACGAAGATCGGCCCGAGGACGGAGAGCTCGTTCAGGGCGAGCTCACCGGGCGCATGCGCGCTGAAGAACGCGCGTTGCTCCTTCGAGAAGAGCTTCCGAATCGGTACCTCCCCGAGCGCGACCTCGCGTACCGACCGCGCGCTCGCCTTTGCCTTGAGCGTCGCGGAGCACACGTATCCGCCGGGCATCGCGTCGACCTCGACCACGACGTTGGGAGACAGGCGCAGCTCCGCCGGCAGACCGTCCGGCTTGACCGGCCTGAGCTTGACGACCGTATCGCCGGAACGCCCCTGGATCCTTCGCGCGCGAGCGACCACGCCAACGGCGTTCAGGTCGAGCTCTGGCGTGTCGAAAAAGAAGACCTGCCGGACCTGCGCCTCCAGCGGATCGAGGCCGAGGCCCGAGATCGCGGTGCGGTGGTCGGCGGCGGGAACTGTCAGCTTCAGCTCGACGCTGTCTGCCTTCCTCGCCAGCTCCAGAAGGCTGACGAGCTCGTCGTCCGAGAGCCTTCCAGGAGCACTCGTCGCCATCACCGGAGCGTACTTGCGCCCGACTAGGCTGTCGACGTGCGGCTCTACAACTCGGCGGTGTCGGGCAATTGCTACAAGGTTCGCCTGCTCCTCGCCCAGCTCGGGCTCGAGTACGAGACGGTGGAGATGTCGGTCGTCGACCGGTCGAATCGCGCCGAGGTGCTCGGCGAGCTGAACCCGGGCCTGCGCGTGCCGACGCTCGTGCTCGACGACGGCCGGCCGCTCGCGGAATCGAACGCGATCCTCTGGTACTTCGGCGACGGGACGCAGTACGTCCCCGAGGATGCGTACGAGCGCGCGCAGGTGCTCCAGTGGCAGTTCTTCGAGCAGTACAGCCACGAGCCCAACATCGCCGTGGCGCGCTTCTGGAAGACGTACTCCGGTCAGCCTGAGACGTTCGGGCGACAACGCGAGCGTCTGCTCGCGGGCGGGCACGCGGCTCTCGATGCCATGGAGCGGCATCTCGACGGGCGTGCGTTCCTCGTCGCGGAGGAGTACTCGCTCGCCGACATCTCCCTCTACGCGTACACGCACGTGGCGCACGAGGGCGACTTCGACCTCGATGCCTATCCCGCCATCCGCACGTGGCTCGAGCGCGTGGCCGCCCAGCCGGGTCACGTCCCGATCGACGCGTAGCGCGTGCCTGTCCGCGTCCGCTTCGCCCCGAGCCCGACGGGCTCGCTCCACGTCGGCAACGCGCTGACCGCGGTCGCCAACCGCCGGTTCGCGGACGAGCGCGGCGGCGCCCTCGTGCTGCGCATCGACGACACCGACGCCTCGCGAACCGTCGCCGGCGGGGAGGAGACGATCCTCGGCGATCTCGAGTGGCTGGGCGTCGGCTTCGACGAAGGGCCCGTACGGCAGAGCGAGCGTCGCGACCTCTACGCGGACGCCGCCGAGCGCGCGCTCGCGGCCGGCGCAGCCGCGCGCGACGCCGACGGTTCCGTTCGGTTGTCCCAGACGGGAACGACGCTCCTCCGTGAAGACGGTACTGCGACGTATCAGCTCGCGACAGTCGTCGACGACCTCGAGCTCGGCGTAACGCACGTGATTCGCGGCAACGACCATCGCCCGAACCTCCCGGTGCAGACCCGCATCGCGACGGCGCTCGGCGCGCACCTTCCCGTGGTCATCCACCACGGCCTCGTGCTCGGGCCGGACGGGAAGAAGCTGTCGAAGCGGCATGGCCACTCCTCGATCGCCGAGCTGCGGGACGACGGGCTTCCGGCTGCGGCCGTGCGCGCCTACCTCGACGAGCTCGGTCTGCCCGAGCACGACGTTCAGCTCGATCTCGCGCGGCTCGGGCGGCTCGCCGTCGACGCGATCGCGGCGATGCCGGATCAGGAGCTCGCCGCGGCCGCCGAGGCGCCCGTCGAGGTGGTGCCGGCTCTGCGGGGTGCGCGTTCGCTCCTCGAGGCGCGCGAGTACGCGCGCCTCGTCGTCGCACCCGAGCGTGCGGCGCTGGGCGACGAGGCAGGGCTCACGCTCGAACGCTTCGGCGAACTCCGGCGGCCGGCGCCCGAGTGGCTCACGTCGGACGAGGCGCGCTCGATCGTCCGCGAGCTGAAGGCGGTTGGCGGCGACCTTCGCGTGCTCAGGCTCGCGCTCACCGGCGCCGAGCGCGGCCCGGAGCTCGCATCCGTACTCGCCGCGCTCTCGCGCGACGAGGCCCTCGCGCGCACGTCCTGACTACGATCGGCGCCATGCGCCTCTACGACACGTTGACGCGCACGCAGGTCGAGCTGCCGCCACCGCCCGGCCCGATCGGTACGTACGTCTGCGGTTCGACCGTCTACCAGCGTGTCCATGTAGGCAACTCGCGTCCGTTCGTGCTCGCCATGTGGCTGCGCAGCTGGCTGCGCGAGAAGGCCTACGACGTCACGCTCGTCCACAACATCACCGACGTGGACGACAAGGTCTACGCGGAGGCCGCGCGACAGGGAATCGGGAGTCGCGAGCTCTCGGAGCGCGCGACCGCGTGGTTCTTCCAGGACACGGACGACCTCGGGCTGGGCCGGCCCGACATCGAGCCTCGAGCGACGGAGACCATCCCGGAGATCGTGGCGTTCATACAGGAGCTCATCGCCCGGGACCTCGCGTACGAGGCGGGCGGCGACGTCTACTTCAGCGTCGCCCGCTGGCCCGAGTACGGTCGGCTTTCGGGCGCGAAGCTCGACGAGATGGTGGCGCAGGAGGCCAGCGAGCTCAAGCGCGACCAGCGCGACTTCGCGCTCTGGAAGTCTCAGAAGCCATCCGAGGACGCCGGGTGGGACTCGCCGTGGGGGCGAGGTCGGCCGGGCTGGCACATCGAGTGCTCCGCCATGGCGGAGAAGTACCTCGGGCCCGAGTTCGAGATCCACGGTGGTGGACTCGATCTCCGCTTCCCGCACCACGAGAACGAGCTCGCACAGTCGAGCGCGCTCGGGCATCCCTTCGCGCACGTCTGGATGCACAACGGGATGCTCGAGCTCGACGCCGAGAAGATGTCGAAGTCGCTCGGGAACGTCGTGACGTTGCGCAACGTCCTCGATACGTGGGGGCGCGAGGCGCTACTCGTCTTCCATCTGACAGGCCACTGGAGCAAGCCGGTCGACTTCTCCGACGAGGCGATGGATTCCGCCGCCGCGCGCGCGGAGGGTTTCCGTGAGGTCTTCCGTGGGCCGAGCGCCGCGGCCCCGGACGATGCCTGGGTCCGATTCTCCGCGGCACTCGACGACGACTTCAACACGCCTGCCGCCCTGGCCGTCATGCACGAGTTGCGCGACCACGACCTCCTGCTCCGCGCCCTCGCGATCTTCGGCCTCGAGTCGCTCGCCGAGCATGAGGAGGCGCCCGGCGAAGTGGTCGCCCTCGCCGAGCGGCGTATCGAAGCACGGACCGAGCGCGACTTCGACGAGGCCGACCGCCTGCGCGCCGAGATCGAGGACGCAGGGTGGGAGGTGCGCGACGAGTCCGGCGGCTTCCGGCTCGTCCGCCGCAGATGACTCTCACCCGCGAGCTCGTGTACGGCCGGAATGCGGCACGCGAGCTGTACCGCGGGCCACGGCGGGTGCTCGAGACGTGGGTGACGGAGCGCGCCGCCGCTCAGATTCCCTGGCTCGACTCGGGCCCGAAGCCGCACGTGAAGCCCGAGCGCCTGTTGTCCGAGGCGGCGGGAACGCGCGACCACCAGGGCGTAGTGGCGTGGTGCGAGCCCTTCCGGTACGTGGACGCTCACGAGCTTGCGACGCGCGAGTCGCCGCTTCTCGTTTGCCTCGACCAGGTCACGGACCCGCGCAACCTCGGTGCCGTCGTGCGGAGCGCCGAGGGCGTCGGAGCAACCGGAGTCGTCATCCCCGCCCATGGCTCGGTGCGCGTGACGCCTTCCGTGTGCCGCGCTTCTGCCGGCGCGGTCGAGCACGTCCCGATCGCGGTGACGCCCAACCTCGCCCGCTACCTCGGAGAGGTCAAGCGCGACGACCTCTGGGCGTACGCTGCGGACTCCGAAGGCACCGTCTCGATGTGGGATGCGGATCTGACTGGAGGCGTTGCGCTCGTCTTCGGCGCCGAGGGGAAGGGCGTGCGCCCCCTCGTGCGCCGAACGTGCGACGCGACGGTGTCGATCCCGCTCGGCGGCAAGGTCGCGTCTCTCAACGTGTCCGTCGCCGCAGCCGTTCTCCTGTTCGAAGCGCGACGCCAGCGGGAGGCGCGCGATGCCTGAGCCGACCCTGTACCTCTTCGACGGCTACAACCTGCTGAACGCCGGGGAGCTGAAGGATCGCGACGCGCTCGTCGACCTGCTCGCGAGCTTCGTGGCCGGGAAGGGCGCGCGCGGCGTCGTCGTGTTCGACGGCGTGGGGGAGGAGCGCACAATCGGCTCGCTCGGGGTGCGCTACACGGCCCACGCCGACGACGTGCTCGAGCGCCTCGCGGCCGAGAACCGCGCGTCGGAACGGGTCTGCGTCGTGTCCTCCGACCACGCCGTGCGCTGGACCTCCGGGCAAGAGGTGCGAAAGCTGGCGTCGCGCGTCTTCCTCGAGGAGCTGGCGCCGGTCCAGCACGTCGACCACGAGCAGCGCGGCGCGGGCGGCCGGGTCGGAGACCGGCTCGATCCGGACGTCCGCGAGCGGCTCGAGCGCCTGCGCCGAGGCGAGTAGTCAGCCCTGCACGAAGGCGAGCACGGCCAGCACCCGGCGGTGATCCTCCGTGGTCGCCGGGAGGCCGAGCTTCACGAAGATGTTCGTGACGTGCTTCTCGATAGCGCGGGGCGTGACGTAGAGCCGGTCGGCAATCGCCTGGTTCGAGCGGCCCTCGGCCATCAGCTCGAGAACCTCTCGCTCGCGGGGCGTCAGGAGCGCGAGGGGATCGTCCTGCCGCTTGCGCCCGAACAGCTCGGCGACGACAGCCGGATCGAGCACCGAGCCGTGTTCGGCGATCCGGCGCACGGCGGATGCGAACTCGTCGAGGTCGGCGACGCGATCCTTGAGGAGGTAGCCGATCCCGCGTGTGATCGTCGCGAACAGGCCCATCGCGAACGCAGCCTCGACGTATTGCGAGAGGACCAGCACGCCGGTGTCCGGGAAGCGTTGGCGTATCTCCGCCGCGGCCCGCAGGCCTTCGTCCGTGTGGGTCGGGGGCATCCGGATGTCGACGATCGCCACGTCCGGCCGGTGCATCCCGACGTGGCGGAGGAGGTCGTCAGGCGCCCCCGACTGCGCGACGACGTCGAAGCCCGCGTCGGCCAGGAGGCGTGCAATCCCCTCGCGCAGCAGCACCGTATCGTCCGCCAGCACGACGCTGATGCCGGCGCCGAGCGTCGAGACGGTGTTTCGAAGCGGTGGGAAGTCGCGCGGGAGGTCGTCGACGAGTAGCTGGTGGATTCGCTCCGGCCGCGCGAGCCCTTCGAGCCGGAACTCGCCGAGATCGCGGCTGGGGACGCCCTCCAGCGTGCTCACCAGGTCCCCCGACACGACGATCTGGCCGCCGTGCCCGGCGTTCGCGATGCGCGACGCACGAACGACGTCGACACCGGTGTATCCCTCCTCGCCCAGGCTCGGCGCGCCCACGTGCAGGCCGATTCGTATGCGTACCGTTGCGTCGCCGGGCCACTCGGCGTCCCGCAGCGCCCGCTGGGCAGCGATCGCGGCGTTCGCCCCGGCGGCGGGATCGGCGAACGCCGCGACGTACTCGTCCCCGACCGCGTCCGCCTCCGCTCCTCCGTGTGAGGCGACGGCATCCCTGAGCAGGCTGCGGAGCAGCGCTATCGCCGCGGCGTAGTCGACGCTCGGATTCTGCTGCAGCGCGGTCGACCCCTCGACGTCGGCGAAGAGGAAGGTGACGCGTCCGGTGGGCAGTGCAGGCACGGTCGGCGAGTGTATTCCGCCCGTCATTCCGGCAGCGGGAACTCTGCGCGGATCGTAGTTCCTCCGCCTGGGGAGCTGTCGACTCCGAGCGTTCCCTCGAGCACGGCGACGCGGTCGGCGAGCCCGCGAAGTCCTGAACCCTTGTTCGGGTCGGCGCCGCCGACCCCGTCGTCGGTCACGGTCACCACGAGTGAGCCGTCCAACCGGCCGACGCTGACCTGCGCGGACGTCGCGCGCGCGTACTTGGCGATGTTGGTCAGCGACTCTGCGACGACGTAGTAGGCGGCAGCCTCGACGTCGGCCGAGAGTCGTTCCGAGGGCGCGTCGAGCTCGACGGGGAAGGACGCGCGGGCGGCGAGCGTCTCGAGCGCCGCGCGGAGCCCTCGATCCGTGAGTACCGCCGGATGGATTCCTCGTGCGAGCTCGCGCAGATCCTCGAGCGCCTGCGCGAGCTCGGTCTGCGCGCCGGTGAGCAGCTGGTGCGCTGTCTCCGGGTCGGCGTCGAGCCGCGACTCGACGAGGCGCAGCGCGCCCGAGAGTGCGACGAGGCGCTGCTGCGCACCGTCGTGCAGGTTCCGCTCGAGCGCGCGGCGTGCCGTCTCCTCCGCGCGCACGAGACGCGCGCGCGACGCGCGAAGGTCGTCGTCGGCGCGCTTGCGCTGGGTGATGTCGAGTGCGGTGACGAGGAACAAGGTCCGCTCGTCGATCCGTGGCAGCCGCGTGCACGTCCACGCCATCGAGAGCCGCCTGCCGGTCTTGGTCAGCCACGTGTTGTCGCGCTCCGCGGGCGCCTCGCCGGCGGCCACGCCCAGCACCGCCTCGCGCACGTCGTCCGCCTCGGACGGATCGACGAAGGTCTCCCAGAAGACCTGACTTCCGATCTCTTCCGAGTCGTACTCGAGCGTGCGCTCGAACGCGATGTTCGCGCCGCGGTCGGTCATCACCCCGTCGGCGTCGATCAGGCAAAGGAGGCTCGGCGCGTTGTTTGCGATCGCGTTGAGAAACGCGCGTTCGCGCTCGTTCTCGACTTCGAGCCGCTTTCGCTCCGTGATGTCCGCTCCGCAGACGAGCACGAGCCGGTCCATCCGGCCGGTGACGTCGGCGATCGGTATGGCCGACCACACGAACACGCGCGTGCTTCCGTCCGCCGACCTGAGCTCGGACTCGACCTCTTCGGACCTGGCGCCTGCCGCTGCCGTCTGGATCGCACGGGCGGCGCGGCCATCCTCTTCCTCGACCACGAGGTCGAGGAACGACCGCCCGACAAGCTGCTCGTCGGGCCAGTGCACGACCCGGCGAAACGCGTGGTTGGCCCCGACGCTCGGGTCGTCGACGTCCCGGTCGCGGATGGTCCCGTCCCGGCCCAGCGCGACCATGATGCTCGGCATCGACTCGAAGACCGTCGTCTGGACGTCTCGCTCTCGCTCCAGCTCGAGCTCCCGCTCGCGACGCATTGTGATGTCTGCGCCGCCCGAGACGATCGCGATCACGTCACCGTTCTCGTCGTGGACGGGAGCCGTGCGCCAGAACACCACGCGGCGCTCGCCTCGCGCGTTCACGAAGACGTTCTCGTACTCGCCGGCCGGGAACTCCGGCGCGAGAGTGGCGAACCGCTCCACGACCTCAGCGCGCTCGGTCGGGTCGATGAACACGTCCCAGTAGTCGCGGCCGACGACCTCGTCCTTCTCTGCGTACCCGGCGACGTCGATCGCCGCTGCGTTGAGATTGCGGATCGCGCCGTCGATGTCGACGGTGACGAGCAGGCTCGGAACCGTATTCGTCACGGTGTCCCAGAAGGCGACCTCGGCGCGGAGCTTCGCCTGAAGACGATCGTTCCGGAGCGCGAGCCCCACCGCCGCCGTGACCGCGTCGAGGACCTCTGGCTCACTGTCGAGCGCCGCGTCGTAGTCGATCGCGGCGATGCGCGCGCCGTCGTTTTCGACAAGCTTCACGGAGCGCCCGTCGCTCGCCGAGGGCTCCGCGGCGGCATGGCCATGGGGGTCGACCCAGCCACCACGCGAGGTCCCCTGGCGCTCGTCGAGCCAGTAGAAGACCGCCAGCCGGTCGTCACCGAGCGCATTCGCGAGGGCGTCACGCAGCGGTGCCCCGTCCTCGAGCGCGACGATGAGCTCCGAGATCGAGATGCGGTTCAAGCCAGGAGCGCGGTGATCAGGTCGCCCGACAGCTCACCCTTGGGCACGAAGCCGCACGCGCACGACGCCTCGACGAGCTCGCCGTAATCCGACAGGTCGCGGCTCGACACGAGGATGACCTGGACGGCTCGATGGTCGAAGTCTTCGAGCTGGGCGCACACGTCGAACCCAGACATGTCGGGCAGTTGGACGTCGAGCAGCACGATGTCGGGATGGAGCGCGAGCACGGCTGCCCGGACCGAGGCCCCGTCCTCGAGTTCGCCGACGACCTCGAAGCCCTCCGCCTCGAGCACGGCCCGCGCGGAGGCCCGGAAGCTCGGGTGGTCGTCCACGATCAGTGCGGTGGGGCTCATGGAGAAGATCGTGGCAGAACGGGCACGAGACCGCCGTGGGGCTAGCCACACCTTGCATACGAACGTACGTTCTTAGCATCCTGCAATTGTCGCAAAGGGCTTGTAACGCTCAGCGGATGGTGCTAGGTTCTTCCTCAACTTCAAGGTGAGACTTGCACGACGGCCAGCTTGATCGGCACTGAGGCGAGGCTCACGCCGTCGACCACGGGGGTACTCGCAATGGCCGTCCGCACCGCCGCAGCACCGAAAACCGCGCAGAAGGTCCAGCGAGAGCTCGAGGATCTCCAGCTCGTTCTCAAGGCGCGGAATGGAAGCCAGCACGCACTCGACGACCTGATGCGCCGCTACACGGGCTTCGTGCGACTCAAGGCCAGCTCGTACTTCCTCGCGGGCGGTGACAGCGACGACCTCATCCAGGAAGGGATGATCGGCCTGTACAAGGCGGTTCGCGACTTCCGCCCGGACAAGGAAACGTCGTTCCGCAGCTTCGCGGAGCTGTGCGTGACGCGCCAGATCATCACCGCGATCAAGACTGCGACCCGCTTCAAGCACTCTCCGCTCAACACGTACATCTCCTTCAGCCACACGCCGGCCGGTCAGGAGTCCGACGGCGACTGCACGCTCGGCGACGCGCTTCCCGGGCCCGGCGTCAACGACCCCTCCGTCTGCGTGATCTCGACGGAGGAGCTCCAGAGCCTCGTGTTCTGCCTGGGTACAGGCCTCTCGTCGCTCGAGTCGCAGGCCCTCACGCTGTACCTCGAGGGCAACTCGTACGAGGAGATGGCCGAGGACCTCGAGGTCGACACCAAGACGATCGACAACGCGCTCCAGCGCGTCAAGCGAAAGATCCTCGCGCACCAGAAGACGCGCGAGGTACTTGCGTAGTCGGACTGCGCGCTCGAAGCCGGGGGCGGGACTCGAACCCGCGACGTCCGCTTTACAAGAGCGGTGCTCTGCCAGCTGAGCTACCCCGGCGCGCCTCATAGGGTACGCGGCGGCCCTGGCGGTTGCCGCGACGCAGTGCAGGGCCGATAATCGCCGGAGTGGTGACTGACACGACAGCGGCGGAGCGTATCCTCGCCGACCGCGCGCGCTACGTCGCTCCCGGGATGTCGACGCCGAAGCTCGTGGTCGCGCACGCCGAGGGCGCGCGCATCACGGATCCCGACGGGCGCAGCTTCATCGACTTCGCGGGCGGAATCGGCTGCCAGAACACGGGGCACCGGCACGCCGCGATCGTCGAGGCGATCAAGGAACAGGCAGACCGCTACCTGCACCAGTGCTTCATGATCGGGGTCTACGAGCCGTACGTGGAGGTCTGCCGGCGGCTCGCCGAGCTGTCACCTTGCGGGGGCGGCGAGCAACGC
The DNA here is from genome assembly GCA_021323315.1 of Gaiellaceae bacterium. Taxonomy (GTDB): domain Bacteria; phylum Actinomycetota; class Thermoleophilia; order Gaiellales; family Gaiellaceae; genus GMQP-bins7. The sequence continues at coordinate 9,990 of JAJTCQ010000020.1, forward strand.
TCCATTCTCGTGAACTCGGGCGCCGAGGCGGTCGAGAACGCGGTGAAGATCGCGCGCTGGGCGACGGGTCGCCCGGCGGTGGTCGCGTTCGACAACGCCTTCCACGGCCGGACGCTCCTCGCCATGACGATGACGAGCAAGGTGAAGCCGTACAAGGCCGGGTTCGGCCCGTTCGCGCCCGAGGTCTACCGTGCGCCGGCGCCCCATCCGTACCACGGGATCTCGTCGGACGACTCGATCGCTGCACTCGAGCACCTGTTCAAGGCGGACGTCGATCCCTCGACGGTCGCGTGCGTCGTGATCGAGCCCGTGCAGGGCGAAGGCGGTTTCATCGCCATGCCGCCGGACTTCCCCGCTCGTCTGCACGAGCTCTGCCGGAAGAACGGCATCCTGTGGGTGAGCGACGAGGTGCAGTCGGGCGTCGGGCGAACGGGGACGATGTGGGCGATCGAGCAGTATGCAGGCGCAGAGCCGGACCTGACCGTCTTCGGGAAGTCGATCGGCGGCGGCCTTCCGCTCGCAGGTGTCACGGGCGGCGCCGAGGTCATGGACGCGGTGCCGGCGGGCGGCCTCGGCGGCACGTTCGGCGGGAACCCGGTCTCCTGCGCCGCGGCGCTCGCCGTTCTCGACACCGTGACCGATCCGGCGTTCCTCGCGGGAGCGCGCGAGCTCGGAGAGACCTTGCGAGGACGCCTCGACGAGATCGCGGCTCGCCATCCGAGGATCGGCGAGGTGCGCGGCCTCGGCTCGATGCTCGCGTTCGAGTTCGCGGAGCGCTCGGGCGACCACGCGAAGGCCGTCGTCGACGCCGCTTTCGAGCGTGGGCTCGTCCTTCTTTCGTGCGGGTTGTACGGGAACGTGATCCGCTTGCTCCCGCCGCTCAACATCGCCTCGGACGAGCTCGACGAGGGGCTCGCCATCCTGGAGGAGTCGCTTGGCGCCTGACGCGGGTGCCGGTGCCCCGGACATCAGTGTCAGAGGCCTGACCAAGCGATTCGGGGACGTCGTCGCGGTCGACTCGGTCGATCTCGACATCCCGGCAGGAGAGTTCTTCACGATGCTCGGCCCCTCCGGCTCGGGCAAGACGACGACGCTGCGCATGATCGCGGGCTTCGAGATCCCCGACGAGGGAACGATCGAGCTCGCCGGCCAGGACGTCTCTCGCCTTCCGCCCTACGACCGGCCCGTCAACACGGTCTTCCAGGACTACGCGCTCTTCCCGCACATGACCGTGCAGGCGAACGTCGAGTACGGCCTCATGGTGAAGAGCGTCAAGAAGGGCGAGCGACGCGAGCGCGCGGCACACGCGCTCGAGATGGTCCGCCTCTCGGGGTTCGGCGATCGCAAGCCGTCCCAGCTCTCGGGCGGGCAGCGTCAACGGGTCGCACTGGCTCGCGCGATCGTGAACCGGCCGAAGGTGCTCCTCCTGGACGAGCCGCTCGGCGCGCTCGACCTGAAGCTCCGCCAGGAGATGCAGATCGAGCTCAAGTCGATCCAGCGCGAGGTCGGCATCACCTTCGTCTACGTGACGCACGACCAGGAGGAGGCGCTGACGATGTCGGACCGCCTCGCCGTCTTCAACAACGGGAAGATCGAGCAGATCGGGCCGCCGGCCGAGGTCTACGAGCACCCGGAGAGCGAGTTCATCGCGGGCTTCGTCGGCGTGTCCAACGTGATCGAGCGCGACGGGCGCCGCTACACCGTTCGGCCCGAGAAGATCAATCTGCTCGAGGAGGGAGAGGAGCCCGAGCCACGAGCACACGTCGAGCCGGGGGTCGTCCGCGACGTGCAGTACGTCGGGCCCGTCACGCGCTACCACGTTACGCTCGACCGTGGGGGCGAGCTCCAGGTGCTCGCGCAGAACCTCGAGGAAGGATCGAGCGAGGTGCTCGAGGTGAAAGGACGCCGGGTGCGCGTCGAGTGGCGCCCCGGACAGGAGTCGGTCATCGACGAACGAGAGGGAGGATCCGAATGAAGAGACGCAAGACACGCGTCGCCCGCTGGGCCGCCGTCGGTCTGCTCGTGGCGGCGCTGAGCGTCGTCGCCGCAGGCTGTGGCGGAGGCGACGACGACGGTGACGGCGGAGTTTCGACCGCGGTGGAGGGTCTCGGAACCTCCCTCGAGGAGATTCAGTCGTTGGCGCGGGAAGAGGGCGAGGTCAACGTCGTGCAGTGGGCTGGCTACGCACAGCTCACCGACGAGTTCACGGCCGCGACCGGCTGCGCCGTGACCACGAAGGACGGCGCCTCGTCGGACGACATGATCAGCCTCATCCAGACGGGCGCGTACGACGGCGTGTCCGCATCGGGGAACGCCAGCGTCCGCCTGATGGCCACCGGCGAGGTCGCTCCGATCGACACCGACCTCGTCCCGAACTACGCCCGTCCCGCACGGCCGCGGCCCGAACTACCTCATGTTCCGCAATGACATCGTCCCCGAGGACACGGACAGCTGGAGCGTGATCTGGGAGGACGAAGGCCTCCAGGAATACGCGGGGAAGATCTCGATCTACGACGACTCGATCTTCATCGCGGACGCTGCCGTGTACCTGAAGGCGACGCAGCCCGATCTCGGAATCGAGAGCCCGTACCAGCTCAACGAGGAGCAGTTCGATGCGGCTGTCGCCCTGCTGAAGAAGCAGGCGGCAGCAGGCCTGAACTACTGGCCGGGCGACGTCGCCAAGCAGATCGCCGAGTACACCAACGGCGACAGCGTCGTCGGCACGACGTGGCCGTACCAGTACGTGCAGCTCACGGGGGCCGATCCGCCCGTGGCCGTCACGGCGATCAAGCCGGTCGAGGGCACGACGGGTTGGTCGGACACGTGGATGCTGTACTCGAAGGCCGCGAACCCGAACTGCATGTACCTCTGGATGAACCACATGATCTCTCCGGAGGCCCAGGCGGCCGTGGCCGAGGGCTTCGGCGAGGCGCCCGTCAACCTGAAGGCGTGTGAGCTCACCGAGAACACGAACCACTGCGACGACTACCACGCCGACGACGAGGCGTGGTGGGAGGACGTGTACTACTGGACCACTCCCGTCGAGGACTGCGGGGACGACGACGACTCGACGACGTGCAAGACCCAGGAGGACTGGGAGGCGGCCTGGACGGAGATCAAGGGCTAGACCCCGACGGTCCGGGACGCATGACCTCAGTCCCTGTCTACGAGCCGCCGCCCCAGGAGAGTCCGGGGCGGCGGCTCTCGACGTTCTTCTACCGCCACCCGCGCGTCCGCCTCTGGACGCTCCTCGCGCTGCCGGTCGCGTGGCTCGTGCTCGTCTACTTCGGGTCGCTCTTCGTCCTGCTCCTGTCGTCGCTCTGGGAGACGGACCCGTTCACGCGCGAGGTCGTCCACACCTTCACGCTCGAGAACTTCCAGCGGATCTTCGAGCAGGACGTGTACCGCAACGTCGCCTCGCGCACCGTCCAGATGGCGGTCCTCGTCACGATCGCCGACGTCGTCCTCGCGTTCCCCATCGCGTACTACATGGCGCGCGTGGCGTCGCCCCGGACGCGCGACATCCTCGTCGTCCTCATCCTCGTTCCGCTCTGGGCGAACTACCTCGTGAAGGCGTACGCGTGGCGGACGATCCTGTCCGAGGGCGGCGTCATCAACTGGGCGCTCGATCCGTTCGGCCTTCACTTCGACGGGCTGTCGACGGTCGGCTTGTGGCTCGTGTTCACCTACCTGTGGCTGCCCTTCATGATCCTGCCGATCTACGCCGGGCTCGAGCGGATCCCGACCTCCTTCCTCGAGGCGTCTGCGGACCTCGGCGGCCGCTCGTTCACGACGTTCGCCCGGGTGATCCTGCCGCTCGCGTTCCCGGCCATCGTCGCAGGCTCGATCTTCACGTTCTGCCTGACGCTCGGCGACTACATCGCGCCCGGGCTCATCACGAGTGAGCAGTTCATCGGGACGGTGATCTACAACATCCGGGGCGAGGCCCTGCCGACCGCCGCAGCATTCTCGCTCGTCCCGATCGCGGTCGTCGTCGTGTACCTGCTCGTCGCGCGCAGGCTCGGAGCGTTCGAGTCCCTCTGATGGTCGAGTCGCGCCTCATGCGGATCCTGTTGCGAGGCGGCGCCGTCTTGACGCTCGCGTTCATCTACCTGCCGCTCTTCGTCATCGCGCTGTACGCGTTCAACAGGAACGTCACGCAGGCGTGGCCGATCGAGAACTACAGCACCCGGTGGTTCTCGGTCGCATTTCACGACCCCGACGTCCGCGACGCGCTCAGGAACTCGCTCATCGCGGCCGTCGGGGCGACCGCGATCGCGCTCGTTCTCGGAACGCTCGCGTCCCTCGCGGTCTCGCGCTACCGCTTCTTCGGTCGCGAGGTGATCACGTTCGCGGTGATCCTCCCGATCGCGCTCCCGGGCATCGTCACGGGGCTCGCGCTGCAGGCGACGATCATCGACGTCCTCGGGCCGTTGGGGATCGGCTTCGGCCTGACGACGATCATCGTCGGCCACGCGACCTTCTGCATCGTCGTGATCTACAACAACGCGATCGCGCGCATGCGCCGCACCTCCGGCTCGCTCGACGAAGCCTCTGCCGATCTCGGCGCCGACAACTGGCAGACTTTCAGATACGTGATGCTGCCGCAGATGCGGACCGCGCTCCTCGCCGGCGGGCTGCTCGCGTTCGCGCTGTCGTTCGACGAGGTAATCGTCACGGTGTTCACGTCCGGAGCCGAGCAGACGCTGCCGATCTGGATCTTCGCGACCCTCGCACGGCCCGACGACCAGCCGATCGTGAACGTCGTCGCGCTCTTCGTCATCCTCGTCTCGATCATCCCGGTCTACATCGCGACCCGGCTCGCGGGCTCGAGCGGGCTCACCGCCGAGCGGCCGAAGCGGAGCGCCGTGGCCGCGAACGTGCCCGCGCCCTGACGGAGAGCGAGGTGCCGACCCAGGCCGAGCTCGCCGATCTGGCGAACGAGAACTTCCTTGCCTCGTTCGCGAAGCTCGCCGAGCACAGCGCAGCGGGCGAGGTGGGAGAGTTCGGCAATGTCTTCGCGGTGGTGACCGGGCACCCGGTGTCGCTGTTCAACGGCTGCGTGGTTCCGCAGGCGTCGACCGCGGCTCGGCTCGAGGCGGCGCTCGCGTGGGTGCGTGAGCGTCGGGTCCCGTACCGAGTATGGATCGCCGACGGGCTCGTCGGCGATCTCGGCGCCGTGGCAGGGGACGCGGGGCTCGAGCTGGATGCTGTGCCATATCCGAACATGGTGCTCCATCCGGCGCCCGAGCCACCACGTCCTTCGGTGGGCGTGACGGTCGCGCAGGTCGGGCACGACGAGTTCGTCGACACCGCGGTCGAGCTCGGAATGACTCGCGAGCTCGCCGAAGCGATCTACTCGCCGGGCTTCGTCGTCGACCCCGACATCCGCTTGTTCGTCGGCCGGCTCGACGGCACTCGTGCCGGTTACTCCATCGCGATCAGGAGCGGCGACGTGAGCGGTGTCTACAACGTCGGCGTGGCGCGAGTGGCTCGGCGTCGTGGCGTCGGCACCGCCGTGACGTGGGCAGCGGTGGAGGCCGGGCGGGCGTGGCGCTGCAAGACGGCTGTTCTCCAGTCCACGGAGATGGCGTTCTCGATGTATGAGGCGATGGGCTTCCGGACCGTCGTGAGCTACACAGTCTTCAAGGAGCCGACGCCGACCGGGCACGAAACGCCTGTCCCACCCAGCCCGCAGTAGCCGTTCGGGTTCGCCTCGAGGTACTGCTGGTGATAGTCCTCGGCGTAGTAGAACGGGCCGGCTTCGGCGATCTCGGTCGTGATCGGGCCGTAGCCGGCGCGCGATAGCTCCTCCTGGAACATGTCGCGCGAGGCCACGGCGGCGTCCCGTTGCGCCACCGATGTCCAGTAGATCCCGGAGCGGTACTGCGTGCCGACGTCGTTCCCCTGGCGCATGCCCTGGGTCGGGTCGTGGCCCTCCCAGAAGATGCGGAGCATGTCCTCGTAGCTCGTCTTCGACGTGTCGAGCACCGCGAGCACGACCTCGTTGTGGCCTGTGCGCCCGGTGCAGACCTCCTGGTACGTCGGGTTCGGCGTGAGGCCGGCCGCGTAGCCGACGGCGGTCGTGTAGATCCCGGGCGCCTGCCAGAACAGCCGCTCGGCGCCCCAGAAGCAGCCCATGCCGAAGACCGCCTGCTCGGTCCCTTCCGGAAACGGCGGGCCGATCGGCGTCCCGAGGACGAGGTGCGTACCCGGCGTCACGATCGGCGTGTCACGACCCGGGAGCGCGTCCTCGGGGGTCGGCATGGCCGTGGCCTTGCGCGTGAACAGCACGGGCGCAGCGTAGCCGCTGCCCTCACCGCCAGGCCGGACCGCCACGAGCGCATCAGGCATCCTTCGCCGAGCAGAAAGCGCGGAAGGAGGCTCGACATGTATGACGACCTGCTCGAGCGACGACTCACTCGTCCCGCTGCTCTCCGCGTCGCGGCCGGCGGGGCAGCGGGGATCGCACTCGGAGCCCGCTCGGCCTGGGCTGCGGAGTCCGACGCCGCGGTGGTCGAGTCCGCGGCACGGATGTTCCTCGCGTCGCTGTCGGCCGGAGACCGCGGGCGGGCGACGTTCCCGTTCGACGGTGCGGAGCGCACCCGCTGGCACTGGACGGTCCCGTCCTCGGTGCCGAGAAACGGACTTCCTCTCGGGGCCCTGTCGACGACGCAGCGGCGGCTCGGCCTGGACCTCCTGCGTGTCAGCAGCTCGCCGGGCGGCTACCGCAAGGCGGTCGACATCATGGCGCTGCAGGGCGTGCTCCAGCGCATGAGCACCGGCCTCGGGGACTTCGACGCCGACCGGTACTACGTGTCGGTCTTCGGCACTCCGGGCGCCCGCGTGTGGGGTTGGAGGTTCGAAGGCCACCATCTGTCGAGGCACTTCACGATCGTCGGGGATCAGCTCGTGGTGGAGCCGTTCTTCCTCGGCGCCTGGCCGACCCGGGCTGGAAGCGCGTACCGCACCGTGGTGAAGGGCGAGCGGACGATGCCGCGCGAGGAGGACGCCGCGCGCGAGATCGTGCTCTCCCTCGACGGGGCGCTCCGCAGGCGCGTCGTCTTCTCGTCCGAGTCGCTGACCGACCACCTCACGCAGAACGCCGTCCGCGTGCGGCCGTTGGAGAGCGTCGGCGTGCTGGTGGGCGAGTTGCCCTCCACGGCTCAACGGCGCGTGCTCGAGATCGTGCGGACGTACCTCGCCAATCACCCCACCCGGGTGGCGCGGACCGCGCTCGCGCGAGTGGAGCGGGCTGGCCTTGCGCGTATTCGATTCGGGTGGGCCGGGAGCACTCGACCTGGCGTGCCGCAGTACTACCGGCTGCAGGGGCCGACATTCGTCCTCGAGTTCGACAACTCGCGGAACAGCGGGACCCACATCCACAGCGTGTGGCGCGACTTCGAACGCGACTTCGGGCGCCACCTGCTGTAGGAACTCGCTACGGCTTGGCGGAGGCCTCCCAGCCGTCGTACTCGCCGCGATGCTTCGTCGCGACTCCCTCGAACCACGAGCGGAACGCCGCGACCGTGTCCGGCCCGCAGATGCGGTGCGCGTCCGCCTTGACGCACCACGGCGCGGTCGCCTCGCCTGGCGGCTCGACCGTCGCCGTCCACGACGCCTCGTCGATCGCCTCTGCAGCGGCGCGCGCGTCGGCCTCGTCGGCGAAGTAGACGAAGTGGACGATGTGCCTCGGCTTGGCGAGGTCGGCGCCTCGTCCGGCGAGCTGCTTGAGCGCGAGCGAGTCGGCCTCCTGCGGCGTCTTCGGCGCTCCCTGGTTGCGGATGAGATCGAGGATTCGCATGGTCAGAGCGCACCGAGTGCGCGCTCGAGATCGTGCCAGAGGTCCTCGGGGTCCTCGAGACCGACGGACAGCCTGAGCAGGCCCGGCGGGACGCGGGCCCCCTCCCAGCGCGACCTCGCCTCGATCCGTGACGTGACGCCTCCGAGGCTCGTCATGTTCGCGATCAGCTCGGTGCTGGTCTCGACGGTGCGCGCCGCCCCGGCGTCGGCCACGTCGAAGGACAGGAGTCCGCCGAAACCGGGATGTCGAACGACGCGGACTGCCGCGTGGCGCGCGAGGCGCTCGGCGATCGTGCCGGCGGTCTGGCTCTGGCGCGTGACCCTGACCTCGAGCGTCTCGAGACCGCGAAGGAGCAGCCAGGCGGTGTCGGCCGCGGGGACGGGGCCCGTGCGCGAGCGGAACTCGAGCAGTCGCGCGGCGTCTGTGGATTCCTTGCAGACCACTGCGCCGAGGAGCGCGTCGTCGTGGCCGGCGAGGTACTTCGTCGCCGAGTGCACCGCGATGTCGCACCCGAGCTCGAGCGGCCGCACGTGCAGGGGTGTCGCGGCCGTCGAGTCGCACACGACACGGGCAGGATGCGCGGCCGCCGCGTCGAACCTCGGCATCGTCAAGAACGGGTTCGACGGCGCCTCCAGCCAGACGAGATCGACACCGTCGGGCGGCGCGCCCGTCTGGTCGAACTCGACCCTCTCGATGCCCCAGCGGCGCAGCTCGTCGAGCATCGCACCGGTGCCGTAGTACGCGCCTTCGGCGAGCGCGACGGTCTGACCCGGCGAGAGGAGCGCGAGGACGACGGAGGTGCACGCGGCCATGCCCGAGGAGAAGAGCAGTGCCTCGCCGTGGTCGAGCTCGCCGAGGCGGCGTTCCGCCTCGGCCACCGTCGGACTCCCGAAGCGGGAGTAGGTGAATCGACCGGGTTCGCCGTTCTCGAACGGCCACGCCGTCGAGCGATCGACCGGAGTCGTTCCCACGCGGTCGAAGCTATCACCGGGTCCGGCGACGTTAGGCTCCTCGCCGATGACGGAGACGCACGACACCACCGACGCCAAGCTCCGCTGGCTCGAGGAGTTGAGCGAGCAAGCGCTGCATCCCGCGAGCGAGGGACACGTCGAACGGCAGCGCGAGCGCGGGAAGCTCCTCGCGCGCGACCGGCTCGAGAAGCTCCTCGACCCAGGCTCGTTCGTCGAGCTCGACCGCTTCGTGCGCCACCGTGAGGTCGAGTTCGACATGCGCGACAACCGGCCGTGGGGCGACGCCGTGGTCACCGGCTACGGGACGGTCTTCGGGCGCAAGGTCTTCGTCTTCTCGCAGGATTTCACGGTGTTCGGGGGCTCGCTCTCCGAGGTGTTCGCGGAGAAGGTCTGCAAGGTGATGGACCTGGCGGTGAAGTACGGCTGCCCGGTCGTCGGGATCAACGACTCGGGCGGCGCGCGGATCCAGGAGGGCGTCGTGTCGCTCGCCGGCTACGCGGAGATCTTCTGGCGCAATGTGCAGGCCTCCGGCGTCGTCCCGCAGATCTCGCTCGTGATGGGGCCGTGCGCCGGGGGCGCCGTCTACTCGCCGGCGATGACCGACTTCGTGCTCATGGTCGAGGAGACGTCGTACATGTTCATCACTGGCCCCGACGTGGTGAAGACGGTCACGGGCGAGGACGTCAGCTTCGAGGAGCTCGGCGGCGCGGCCACCCATGCGACCAAGTCCGGCGTCGCGCACTTCACGACCCCGGACGAGGAGACGTGCCTCGAGGAGGCGCGCTACCTCCTCTCGTTTCTGCCGCAGAACAACCTCGAATCGGCGCCGTACGCGGCGCCGTCGGACCCGGTGGACCGTGAGGATGCGTCCCTCGACACGATCGTTCCCGACAGTCCGAACAAGCCGTACGACATCAAGGCGGTCATCGAGCGGATCGTGGACGACGGCCGGCTTCTCGAGGTGCACGCGCACTGGGCGGACAACATCGTGTGCGCGTTCGCGCGTCTCGGCGGTCACGCGGTGGGCGTGGTCGGCAACCAGCCCGGCGCGCTCGCCGGCGTCCTGGACATCGACGCGTCCGTCAAGGCGGCGCGCTTCGTGCGCACCTGCGACGCCTTCAACATCCCGCTCGTCACGTTCGTGGACGTCCCGGGCTTCCTGCCCGGGACGGCGCAGGAGTGGGGCGGGATCATCAGACATGGAGCGAAGCTGCTGTACGCGTATGCGGAAGCCACGGTGCCGAAGCTGACGGTGATCACGCGCAAGGCGTACGGCGGCGCGTACGACGTCATGTCCTCCAAGCACATTCGTGCCGACTTCAACGTCGCCTGGCCGACCGCCGAGGTCGCGGTCATGGGACCGGAGGGCGCGGTGAACATCGTGTTCCGCTCGGAGCTCGCCGAGGCCGACGACCCGGACGCGCGCCGCGAGGAGCTCATCGCGGAGTACAAGGAGCGCTTCGCGAACCCGTACACGGCCGCGGAGCGCGGGTACGTCGACGACGTCATTCGGCCTCGGCGGACCCGGCCGATGCTGATCTCGGCGCTCGAGACCGCGCTCACCAAGCGCGAGCCCGCACCCAAGCGCAAGCACGGGAACATCCCGCTCTAACCGGAGGCGATCGCCGTCAGCCGCGCCGACCGGTCGGCGTCCGCGGCGAAGGACGGGTCGTCCCGTTCGAGCAGCGGGAGCGCGAGCCTGGCCTGCGTGCTCGCCTCGGCGTCGCGTCCGAGCGCCGCGTACTCCTCCGCGAGCTCCTCGTGCAGCCAGCCGTCCTCGTGGTCGCGCGCACGCGCTGAGGCGAGCGCTCGCTCGAGCAGCGGCGCCGCCTCGGTCGAGCGGCCCAGCGCGCGGAGCGTCTTGCCGACCGAGTAGAGGGCGACCTCGATCGTCCGGGGATTCTCGGGGTCGCGCTCGCGCGCGGCGAGCGCTCGCTCGAATGCGTCGAGAGCGGAGTCCAGCTCTCCGGCGTCGTAGTACTCCCAGCCGAGGTTGTTCAGTAGCGACGCGGCCCAGTACGAGGCTCCGTCGTGTGCGTCGGCGATCTCGAGCCCGCGGTTCGTCCAGGCGACGAAGCCGTCCCGGCCATCCGCAACGAGCGCGGCCATGTGGGCGGCGTCCGCCGCCAGGAAGTACTGCTCGGTGTCGAGCCCGCGCGCGTACGCAGACTCGAAGAGCGGGCGAGCGGTGTCCGGACTGCCGCCCGAGCGGCGCAGCCTGCCGCGCTCGAGGTCGACTCGGGCCTTGACCGACGGCGCCTCCGAAGCGAGTCGAGCCGCTTCGTCGAGCAGGGTGTCGCCCTCCTCGAAGCTGCCACGAAGACCCTCGACGCGCGCGAGCTGCGTCAGCACCTCCGCGCGATCCGGGTCGGACGTCTCGTGGTTCAGTCGCTCACGCAACCGTGCCTCGGAGGCATCGAGATCGTCGAAGTCCCACAGCGTTCGCAACCGGTCGTCCACGGCGTGCGCAACCCTAGCCTTGCCGTGGCGATACTTCGCGCGTGGACGTCAAAGCCACACCGCCGCTCGAGGAACACGAGCGCCGCGCTCTCCTCGTCGCGCTCGAGCGGGTCGACGTGGGCGCCTGCGGCGAAGGGCCGTACCGGCACGCCTGGCGCCTGGCAGCGCTCTCCGAGGCGGCGCTCGACGACGACGCCGAGCCCGGCTACGCGTTCTCCCCGCGCAGCACGCGCGGCGCCACGCGCGCATAGTCGAGCCCGGAGACCCACGTCGCGATGAGCGCCGCGAGGAGCGCCCACCACGCAACGTCCTCACTCCACATCCCCGCCGCGGCAAGTCCGGCGACGGTGGCGGCGAGCGCCTGCGCCCACGTCTTCGCCCGCCCCAGGTCGCGCGCCCCGAGCACGACGCCGCGCTCGACCGCTGCAAGCCGGAGGCCCGAGACGAGGATCTCGCGGACGACGATGAGCGCGATCATCCACGCCGGCGCGACGCCCTCGCCGATGAGCATCACCAGGGCTGCGAGCACGAGCACCTTGTCCGCGACCGGATCCAGGAGCTTGCCCAGCGCCGAGCTGACCCCGCGGCGACGCGCCAGCCAGCCGTCGATCTGATCCGTCGCCATCGCAACGACGAACACGGCCGTGGCCCAGTAGGCGTGGTTGGGGAAGTCCCACGCGAACAGGAGCACGACGATCGGCACGGCGGCGACGCGGGCGACCGTGAGCTGATCCGGGAGGCTCACCGTTGGGGAGAATACGCGTCCCGTGCCGGAATTCACGAAGATTCTCGTTGCCAACCGCGGCGAGATCGCCGTCCGCGTCATGCGCACCCTGCGCGAGCTCGGGATCGCTGCCGTCGCCGTGTACTCCGAGGCGGATCGTGCAGCGCTGCACGTTGCGATCGCGGACGACGCCTACCTCCTGGGGCCTGGGCCGGCGGGCGATTCCTATCTGCGCGGCGACCGAATCGTCGACGTCGCGCGGCGGGCGGGCGCCGAGGCGATCCACCCGGGGTACGGATTCCTCGCGGAGAACGCCGCCTTCGCGCGGGAGGTGGAGGCCGCAGGCCTCGTGTGGATCGGGCCGCCAGCCGACGCGATCGAGGCGATGGGCTCCAAGATCGCGGCGAGAGAGCGGATGCGCGCGGCCGGGGTGCCGGTCGTTCCCGGGACGACCGCGCCGGCGACGAGCGCCGCCGACGTCCTCGCCGCCGCCGAGGAGATCGGGTATCCGATCGCGGTCAAGGCGTCGGCCGGCGGGGGCGGAAAGGGCCTTCGCGTCGCGCGTGGCCCGGACGAGGTCGAGCGCGCATACGAGACGGCTGTCCGGGAGGGCGAGGCGTACTTCGCGGATCCTGCGGTGTACCTCGAGCGCTACCTCGACGATCCGCGCCACGTCGAGGTGCAGATTCTCGCGGACGCGCACGGGAACGTCGTGCACCTCGGCGAGCGCGACTGCACCATCCAGCGGCGGCACCAGAAGCTCGTCGAGGAGACGCCCTCGCCCGCAGTCGACGCCGAGCTGCGGGCGCGGATCGGCGCGCTTGCCGTCGACGCGGCGCGTGCCGTCGACTACCGCTCGGCCGGGACGATCGAGGGGCTCCTGACGGACGACGGCGAGTACTTCTTCCTCGAGATGAACACGCGCGTCCAGGTCGAGCACACCGTCACGGAGGCGGTGACCGGGATCGACATCGTGCGCGAGCAGGTCCTCATCGCCGCCGGCGGCGCGCTCTCGATCACGCAGGACGACGTCGAGATCCGCGGGCACGCGATCGAGTGCCGGGTGAACGCGGAGGACGTCTCTCGGGGGTTCCTGCCGGCGCCCGGGCGGATCACGGCCTACCGCGAGCCGGGCGGGATCGGCGTCCGCGTCGACTCGGGCGTGCGTGCGGGTGACGAGATCTCCGATCTCTACGACCCGCTGATCGCGAAGCTCGTCGTGCACGACGTCGACCGCGAGCACGCCCGGCGGCGGATGCTCCGCGCGCTCGGGGAGTTCGTCATCGAGGGCCCGACGAACCTCCTCGGTTTCCACCGAGCACTCCTCGCGACGCCGTGCTTCGTCGCCGGCCAGACGTGCCGCGGGATCGTCGAGTCCGAGGAGCTCGCACGCCGCGCGGCGGAGCTGGCGCTGCGCAGTGAGGCCGCGCGGCTGGACGGCTCGGGTCCCGCACGCGCCGTTCGCGAGCAGCGCCTCGGCATCGAGATCGACGGTCGGCGCCACGACGTTCGCATCCACACGCCCGAGCCGCCCTGGACGGAGCTCGCGGAGCGTCACCAGGAGCGCAGCAAGGGCATCTCCGGCGAGGCAACCGGTGCGGTGACGAGCCCGATGCAGGGAACGGTCCTGTCGGTCGCCGTCGAGGCAGGCGGCCAGGTGCAGGCGGGCGAGCTCATCTGTGTCGTCGAGGCGATGAAGATGGAGAACGAGCTCGTCGCGCATCGCGACGGCCTCGTCGCCGAAGTGCTCGTCGCGCCCGGACAGCAGGTCGCGCTCGGCGAGGTCGTCTGTGTCATCGAGGCGCCGTGACAAGGTCGCGGTGCGCCGACCTGTCCGAGGCGGCGCGGGAGCCGATCTCGGCGACGGCGACGAACGCACTGAACTGGCTGCTCGTCGAGGTCCGCGGAACGTGGCCGCGCGATGTGTCCGACCCCGGCGGACTCGGTCCCGAGCTGGGAACGGAGGTCGCGAACTGGTTGGAGCGGACGCCGTCCTCGCGCCTGCTGTTCATCCGGCGTCCAGGTCGAGCGCGCGAACAACGGGCGGTGTTCGTCGTCCACGCTTCCGAGCGCGAGCCTCTCGTACGGCGCCTCGAGCTGAGTGACGTCCACGGGCTCGACCCGGCGCGGGGCGGCGCGGAGGTCTCGTCTCAGCTCGTGCTCGTCTGCGGCCACGGTACGCGGGATGCGTGCTGCGCGCTCCGGGGAAGCGCGGCGTTCGGCGCTCTGCGGGAGACCGTGCCGTCGGACGACCTGTGGTTCTCCTCGCATCAGGGCGGCCACCGCTTCGCGGCGAACGTGCTCGTGCTGCCGGTGGGCATCCAGCTCGGCCGCGTGACCCTCGACGACGCTGCAGGCGTGGTGAGTGACGCGCTCCAGGGCCGGATCGCGCTCGAGCATTACCGCGGCCGCGTGGCGTACACGGCGCGGGAGCAGGCTGCCGAGAGGGCAGTCCGCGAGTCCCGCGGGCTGGTGCGCGCGACCGACCTTGCGCTCGTCGGCGACGACAGCACGCAGGTGACGTTCCGCCACCCGGACGGGAACGAGCTTCGCGCGATTCCGAAGGAGATCGCTGGTCCGGCCGTGCCGGCGAGCTGCGGCGCCGACCCGGAGCCGCAGCGTCACTACGCAGCGGACCTCGGCTGAGCCGCACTACCTCTCGAGCTCGTAGGCGTGATCCGTGATCCAGATCACGGTCTCGTCGAGCTCGTCCGGAGGCTTTCCGACGGCGACGAGGGTGCCGAACACGACCCGTGCCCACGCGCCCGCGACGAGCGCGCCACGGGCGGAGAGCTCGCCCTCCCAGGAGGCGCCGGGCTCGAGGATCTTCGGGAGCTGCGGAGCGTAGCCCGTGGCGGCGCGAACGGCCGGCAGGGTGTCGTTCCGGTTTCGCTCCTCGAGCTCCTCGACGTCGCCGGTCTCGAACAGCTGTAGGCCGAACGAGCCCTCGGGCGTCGCGCCGGGAGCGAGCTCCCAACCGACCGACGAGTCGTTCTGGACGCCGACGCGAGCGCTCCAGCCGGACTCCGTGACGTCGAGCTGTTCGACCGTGAAGACGAGCTGCTCGCCGACGTCTCCGTAGACCTCCCGCCAGTCCAGGACGGCGGTCTGCGGGCCGGCGGCGACGCTCGTGGGGATGTCTTCCTCGTCGCCGCTCAGTCGCTGGGCGTTCGAGGCGAGGACGAAACCCGCGAACGTCGCACCGAGCGCGATCAGGACGATGAGCGTCGTCTTGCTCACCCGGTGATGCTCGCATGTGCGCGCGGGGCATGACGAGTCGAGGCGGTAGACTCGCGCGCGCTTTGGACCTGCACGAGTATCAGGGCAAGGAGCTCTTTCGGCGATACGGGATTCCCGTCTCGGACGGAGTCCTCGCGACGAGCCCCGCCGAGGCGAGAGTCGCCGCCGAGGAGCTCGGCGGTCCGGTCGTCGTCAAGGCACAGGTACTCATCGGCGGTCGCGGGAAGGCCGGCGGCATCAAGCTCGCGAGCTCTCCGGACGAGGCCGAGACCCGCGCCGGGGAGATCCTCGGCATGGACATCCGCGGGCACACGGTGCAGAAGCTCTGGATCGAGCGGGCGTCCGACATCGCGCGCGAGTACTACCTCTCGCTGACGTTCGACCGCAGCGCGAAGCAGCCACTGTTCATGTTCACGACCCAGGGCGGGATCGACATCGAGGAGGTCGCGGCGACGAGCCCCGACGCGCTCGTGAAGCTGCACGTCGACCCGCTCGAGGGCTGCCACCCGTGGCACGCGCGCCGCCTCGTGTACGCGGCGGGGGTCGTGGATCCGGGCGAGCAGAAGCAGATCGCCGCAATCGTCGGGAAGCTCTACGACGCCTTCGTCGGCGCGGACGCGATGCTCTGCGAGATCAACCCGCTGATCGTGACGCCCGAGGGGGAGGTGCGCGCGCTCGACTCGAAGTTCACCGTCGACGACAACGCGCTCTTTCGTCACCCGGACATCGCCGAGATGCGCGATGTCGCCGGTGCCGACCCGCTCGAGGTGCTCGCCCGCGAGAAGGGTGTGACCTACGTCAAGCTCGACGGCGAGGTCGGGGTCCTCGGCAACGGAGCCGGGCTCACGATGTCGAGCGTCGACGTCGTGACCTTCGCGGGCGGCCGCCCCGCCAACTTCTGCGACCTCGGCGGCGGCGGTGACGCGCAGGGCGTCGTCGACGCGCTCGAGGTCATCACGCGCGACGAGCAGGTGCGCTCGATCTTCTTCAACATCTTCGGGGGAATAACGCGCTGTGACGAGGTCGCGCGCGGGATCTTGCAGGCGGTCGGGCAGATGGGGCTCGAGCTGCCCATCGTCGTCCGGCTCGACGGGACGAATGCCGACGCGGGGCGGCGCATCCTGGCCGAGGCGTCACTCGACAACCTCCACCCCGAGGCCACGATGCTGGACGGTGCCCGGCGCGCTGTGGAGTTGGCTGCCTGATGGCGATCCTGGTCGACTCGAGTACACGCCTCGTCGTCCAGGGGCTCACCGGCTCCGAGGGCCGCTTCCACGGCCTTCGCAACCGCTCGCACGGCACGGACGTCGTGGCCGGCGTGACGCCGGGGAAGGGCGGACAGGACGTGGAGGGCATCCCGATCTTCGACACGGTTGCCGAGGCCGTCTCCAAAGCGGGCGCGAACACGGCGATGGTCTTCGTCCCGGCGCCCTTCGCTTCCGACGCCATGTACGAGGCGATCGACGCCGGCATCGGAACCGTCATCTGCATCACCGAGGGCGTCCCGGCGCACGAGATGCTGCGCATCCACGCGTTCATCGCGGGTCGCGACGTCCGCCTGATCGGGCCGAACTGCCCGGGTGCGCTCTCGCCGGGGAAGGCCAACGTCGGGATCATCCCGGCCGAGATCTTCCGGGAAGGCTCGATCGGCCTCGTCTCGCGCTCGGGCACGCTGACCTACCAGATCGGGCACGAGCTCACGCAGCTCGGACTCGGGAACTCGACGATCGTCGGGATCGGTGGAGATCCGATCGTCGGCTCGTCGTTCATCGACGTCCTCGCGCTCTTCGAGGCCGATCCGCAGACCGAGTACGTCGTGATGGTCGGAGAGATCGGCGGCGACGAGGAGGAGAAGGCCGCGGCGTTCATCGAGTCTGCGATGACGAAGCCCGTCGTCGCCTACATCGCCGGGTTCACGGCGCCGCCGGGGAAGACGATGGGGCATGCGGGCGCGATCATCTCCGGGTCCGCGGGCACCGCGCAGGCGAAGAAGGACGCGCTCGAAGCGCGCGGCGTCCGCGTCGGCACGACGCCGACCGAGACCGCCGAGCTCGTCGCCGAGCTCGCCCGCGGCTAGCCCGTGATGCAGGTGCGGAACCGCGAGCGCGACGCCGAGCCGTTCGTGACGAAGGACGGCTCGACGATCCGCGAGTACTTCCACTCGGATGCGCAGAGCCTCGCGGAGGCGTCGCTCGCGCCCAGGCGTGCGACGCAACGCCACTACCACGCCGAGAGCGAGGAGATCTACCTCGTCGTCGAGGGCGGTGGCGAGCTCGAGGTCGACGGCGAGCGCCGGGAGGTCGGGGCGGGCGACGCGATCCTGATCACGCCCGGCGCGTGGCACGAGCTGACGGCCGGCGAGGACGGTGTTCGGCTCCTCTGCTGTTGCGTGCCGCCCTACTCCGACGCCGACACCTACTTCGCATAACCTCGAAGGCGTGCCTGCGCCGCCTATCTCGTTCGCTCGGGGCGCACCGGCCCCGGAGCTGATCCCCGCAGACGAGCTCGCCGACTGCGCCCTCGAGGTCGCCTCGCGCGACGGCGCGAAGGTCTTCGCGTACGGTCCCGGAGGCGGCTACCAGCCGCTGCGCGAGTGGATCGCCGAGCGTCACGGCGTGCCGTTCGAGCGCGTCGTGCTCACGGTGGGCGGCCTGCAGGGGTTCGTCTTCTACGCCGCAGAGCAGCTCGCTCGGGTGCCCGGGCGCGTCCTCGTGGAGGCGCCGAGCTACGACCGGCCGCTGAAGGTGCTCGCGCGCGAAGGCGCCGAGATCGTCGCGCTGCCGATGGACGACGAGGGGCTCGACCCCGACGCGCTCGCGGCGGAGCTCGCCGGCCGCTCGGACGCGCCCTCGTTCCTGTACACGATCCCGACCTTCCAGAACCCCAGCGGCAGGACGCTGTCGGCTGACCGGCGCGCGCGGCTCGTCGAGATCGTCCTCGAGCACTCACTCGCGGTGCTCGAGGACGACCCGTACGGGCTCGTGCGGTTCGAGGGGTACGCGCCGCCCAGCCTGCTCGAGCTCGAGGGCGGCTCGCTCGTCACGTACACGTCGTCCTTCTCGAAGACCGTGGCGCCGGGCGTCCGGACGGGCTACTTCGTCCTCCCGGAGGCCGACGCCGCCGCGTTCGAGGAACGAGCGGTCTCGACGTACATCTCGCCACCGTTTCTGCCCGAGGCGATCGTCTGGGAGTACGTCCGGCGCGGCCGGTTCGAACCGAACCTCGAGCACGTGCGCCGCGAGCTCCGCGCGCGGCGCGACGCGATGCTGGGAGGGCTTGCGGAGCACTTCCGTGGAGCGAGCTGGAGCACCCCTGAGGGCGGCTACTTCGTCTGGCTCGACCTCGACGAAACGGACGCCACGGCGCTCGCCGCGCGTGGCGAGGAGGCCGGCGTGGCGATCGTCCCGGGTCCCGGGTTCTTCCCGCCCGACTCGGAACTCGGCGGGAGCTCGGTGCGGCTCGCCTACAGCTACGAGACCCCAGCGCGGATCGCCGAGGGGGTCGAGCTGCTCGCGTCCCTACGCTGAGCGGCGGCGACCGCGAATCTGGTCGAACAGGTAGCCGGCTGCGAAACCGAGGCCGACGCAGAGCAGGATCAGGACGAGGAGCGATATCTCGGTCGTGAAGAAGACGAAGCTCACCTCCACCTGCTCCCTGTTGAAGAGCACGATCAGCAGGGCGTAGACCGCAAGGACCCCGAAGAGGACGAGCTTCCAGGGCGGACCCTTCTCAGGCGTCGCCGGAGGAGGGGAGCCCTGCGTGTTCACGCCGCGGATCCTACGTCAGGCCGCTTGGCCGACCGGAACGGGCTCGACCATCCGTGGCACCAGGCGAGGCTGACGGGGCGGCGTCAGCGCACCACCGGTCGCGGTACGAAACGTCGGGCAGGGCTCGTTGCAGGTGAGGGCGCAAAGGCCGGAACGCCGGAAGAAGCAGTCGTCGCACGTGAGATCTGTTCGCTTTTTTATCGCCATGTCTCATGTGGCCGCCCCTCCCGACCAAGCCCGCATTCTGGCGAGCGGGTGGCGGAGCGACAAGCCCCCTGCGACCGAATTCGCCGCAATTTGCGACGGTTGTCAGTGCAGACGAACTTCCTGCAAAATCAGCACTTCTTGATAACCGTTGCCAGCTTCTGCAACGCCTGTTGAAAACTCTCAACAGGCACGATCTCGAGGCCCTCGGCATTCTCCTGCGCGTCCCCGGCGTTCTCGCCTGCCGGGACGAGGAAGTAATCCACATCCGCGCGGCGCGCCCCGACCGTCTTTTGCTTGACCCCACCGATCGGGATCACGGTCCCGTCGAGGGCGAGCGCTCCGGTCGCCGCGATCCGGCAGCCGTTCGTGACGTCGCGGCCGAGCTGGCGTGCGATCTCGAGCGCGAAGGGAAGCCCCGCCGACGGCCCGCCCACGCGCCCGAGGTCGATGTCAACCTCGAACGGCAGCTTCACGTCCGCCTCCTGCTCGATGAGGATCCCGACGATTGCGCGCGACGGGTCTTCCGGGCTCGCGATCGTCCGCACCCTCACGTCGACGGGCTCGTTCCCTTGCCGCCGCACAGCGAGGGTGAGCGTGTCACCCGGCTTGCGCGTTCCGATCCGCGCGCGCAGCTCCGCGGGCGTCTTCACCGTCGCCCCGTCGACTCTGACCACGACGTCTCCGGCCTCGAGCACCTCCGCCGCCGGAACGTCGGGCGCCACGGAGGTCACGAGGATCCCACGCGGCGTTGCGACGACCTCGTACCCGAGCTCGCGGAGAGCGACGACCGCCGCCGTCTCCTCCGAGCGCTGCATGTCGGCCGCGTTCTGCCGGTCTCGCTCCGCGTCGGTCTCGCCGGACGGCGAGAGAACTTCCTCGGAGACGAAGGTGGAGCCTTCCGGACGCGTGAACGGCAGCAGCTGCTCCAGCAGGCGGATCCTGCGCACGAACAGGTCGACGTAGTAGACGTCGCCCTTCGCGGGCGAGCCCCTGCCCTCGCTCTCGACCTCGACCTTGTCGGCGAGCGGCTTGGCGCGATCCGGGACGAACAGATAGTCGTCTGCCGGGAGCCACCACAGCACGAACGCGGTGACGAGGCCGAGCATGCCGAGCACGACCGCGGCGCCGGCGAAGCGCTTCACGCTCGCGTTACCACAGGCCGCGTGTCAGGGCGCCGTCGACCAGGATCACGGTCCCGCTCACGTACGACGCGCGGTCGGAGCAGAGGAACGTCACGACGTCGCCGACCTCGCGCGTCGTGCCGAGGCGGCGCAACGGAATCGTGGCGAGATCCTCGGCGCTCGGACCGTCCGGGTAGACCTCGCGGACGCGGTCGGTGTCGATGCGGCCGGGAGCAATGCAGTTCACGGTGATCCCCTTCGGGCCGAGCTCGCGGGCGAGCGACTTCGACCAGCCGGCGATCCCGGGTCGCACGCTGTTCGAGAGCGCGAGGTTGTCGATCGGCTCGCGCACGCTCGACGACGTGACGGTGACGACGCGTCCCGCGGGACTGCGTTCGAGATGAGGCAGGCAGAGGCCCGTGAGCCGCACGATCGAGACGAGCAGCAGCTCGACGGCGGCCTCCACCTTCGCGGCGTCGAGCTCTGCGGCGGTGGTGCGTGGCGGACCGCCCGAGTTGTTCACGAGGATGTCGATCCCGCCGTAGGTGTCGACGGCCGTCGAGACGAGGCGCTCGAGATCCTCGGCGCTCGTCACGTCTCCCGGGACTGCGAGGCCGCCAATCCGCTCCGCCTGCCGCTCGAGCAGGTCTCGGCGCCGCGCGAACATCACCACGCTCGCTCCCTCGCCCGTGAGCGACTCCGCGATGCCGAGGCCGATGCCCGAGGACGCTCCGCAGACGACGGCCGTGCGGTCGCTGAGCCCGAGCTCCACGGCTACTTCTTCTTCAGGACGCCGACCACCTCACGGACGGCGGCGGCGGATGCGCGCAGCATCTTCTTCTCGTCCGCCGTGAGCTTCAGCTTGACGATCTCCTCGACGCCACCCGTGCCGAGCTTGACGGGGACGCCCATGTACAGCCCGCTGATCCCGTACTCGCCCTCGAGGTAGGCCGTGCAGGGGAGGATCCGCTTCTCGTCGAGGCAGATCGAGTCGACCATCTGCGCAGCCGCGGCGCCCGGCGCGTACCAGGCGGAGGTGCCGAGCAGCGAGACGAGCTCGCCCCCGCCGAACTTGGTGCGCTCCACGAGCTTCGAGATGCGCCCCCTCGGAAGCAGCTCGGGAAGCGGGATGCCGCCGACGTTCGTCGCGGAGACGACGGGCACCATCTGGTCGCCGTGCCCGCCGAGGACGACCGCGGTGACGTCCTTCACCGACACGTCGAGCTCGTGCGCGATGAAGGTCGAGAAGCGGGCGGTGTCGAGGATGCCCGCCATGCCGACCACGCGGTGTTTCTTGAAGCGTGACGTCGCCTTCGCGACGTGGCACATCGCGTCGAGCGGGTTCGAGACCACCACGACGATCGCGCCGGGCGAGTGCTTCACCGCCTCCTTCGTGACCGCCGAGACGATCGCCTCGTTCGTCGATACGAGGTCGTCGCGGCTCATCCCCGGCGTGCGCGGTTTCCCCGCCGTGATGACGACGACGTCGGAGTCGGCCGTCTCCTCGTAACCGTTCGAGCCGACCATCGCCGGCTCGTAGCCGAGGACAGCCGCGGCCTGGTTGACGTCGAGCGCCTTGCCCTGCGGATAGTTCGGGATGATGTCGACGAGCACGACGTCGGCGTAGTCGCGCCGCGCCAACTCCTGCGCACAGGTCGCGCCGACGTTCCCGGCGCCGACGACAGTGATCTTCTTTCGCATCAGGTTCGCTCCAGCCTTTCGATGATCGCATCTGCATATTCGGACGTTCCGACGGCGCTCGGGTCGTCGCGCGTCGGCTTCAGGTCGTACGTCACGCTCTCGCCTGCCGCGATGACTGCGGCGACTGCGGCCTCCAGGCGTGCGGCAGCGTCGCGCTCGCCGAGGTGCTCGAGCATGAGCTTCCCGGAGAGGATCATCGCGGTCGGGTTCACCTTGTTCTGGCCGGTGTACTTGGGCGCCGAGCCGTGGGTCGCCTCGAAGACGGCCGCGTCCGTGCCGATGTTGGCGCCGGGGGCGACCCCGAGCCCGCCCACGAGGCCGGCCGTGAGGTCGCTGATGATGTCGCCGTAGAGGTTCGGCAGCACGAGGACGTCGAACTCCTCCGGCCGCTGGACGAGCTGCATCGTGAGCGCGTCGACCAGGACCTCGCGCGCGGCGATGTCCGGATAGTCGGCCGACACCTGGCGGAAGACGGACAGGAAGAGCCCGTCCGTGAACTTCATGATGTTCGCCTTCGTGACGCCGGCGACCTCGCGGCGGCCGTGGGAGCGCGCGTACTCGAATGCGAAGCGGATGATCCGCTCGGACCCGGCCGCGCTGATCGGCTTCACCGAGATGCCCGAGCCCGCCGCGATCTGCTTCACCTGCAGCGCATTGAGCGTGTCGATGACATGCGCCGCCGCCTCGGAGTCTGCCTCGTACTCGATGCCCGCGTACAGGTCCTCCGTGTTCTCGCGCACGATGACGACGTCGACGTCCTCGTAGCGCGAGCGGACTCCGGGGTACGTCTTGCACGGGCGCAGGCACGCGTACAGCTCGAGCTCGTGGCGCAGCGCGACGTTGACCGAGCGGAAGCCCGTGCCGATGGGCGTCGTGATCGGGCCCTTCAGCGCGACGCCGTTCGCTTTGACCGATGCCAGCGTCTCCTCGGGGAGCGGCGTTCCCGCCTCCTCCATGACGTCGACGCCCGCCTGCCGGAGGTCCCACTCGAGGACGACGCCTGTCGCCTCGAGGACGCGGCGCGTTGCCTCGGTCAGCTCCGGCCCGGTCCCGTCGCCGGGAATGAGGGTGACGCGATGGGCCATGGCCGCGGCCGATCGTAGCTGAGCACTCGCCGAATCCCGGTCAGGTAGCGTCCCTGCCGATGAGCGAGGTGGCGGACTTCAAGCCCGGGCTCGAGGGCGTCGTCGCGGTCGAGACCGAGATCGCGGAGCCCGATCGCGAGGGCGGCGTGCTCCGCTATCGCGGCGTCGACATCGAGGAGCTGGTCGGCCGCTACCCGTACGAGCGCGTCTGGGGGCTGCTCGTCGACGACGACCTCGACTCCGTGATGCCGGAGCCGGAGCCGTACGAGCCGGCAGGCCTCACGGGCAACGCCCCAGCCGACCTGCAGGCCGAGACCGCGCGACTGGCGGGGTACTGGAAGCTGGGCAAGCTCAACGAGATCTCCGACGAGCAGGCGCGCGATGATCTCGGTCGCCTCTCGTCCCAGATGATGGGCATCGTGGCGCGGTCGGCGCGCCTCGCAGACGGTGAGCGCGAGCCGATTCCGGACGACGTCGTCCGGCAGGGCCGCACGGCCGCGGAGAAGTTTCTCCTGCAGTGGCGGGGCGAGGCGGACCCGCGCGCCGTGAAGGCGATCGACACGTACTGGATCTGCACTGCCGAGCACGGCCTCAACGCCTCCACGTTCACTGCTCGCGTGACCGCCTCGACCGGCGCGGACTGCGGCGCGGCGCTGTCCTCCGCGGTGGGCGCGCTCTCCGGCCCGCTGCACGGCGGCGCGCCCGCGTACGTGAAGCCGATGCTGGAAGAGGTTTCCGCCATGGGCGACCCGGAGAAATGGGTGCGCGACGCGCTCGACGCGGGCAAGCGGATCATGGGGTTCGGGCACCGTGTTTACCGCGCCGAGGATCCGCGCTCGGTCATCCTCAAGCGCACCGCGCGGGAGCTCGGCTCCCCGCAGATCGAGATCGCCGAGCAGCTCGAGGAAGCGGCGCTCACGGAGCTCGAGCGGCGTCATCCCGAGCGGCCGCTGAAGACGAACGTCGAGTACTACTCGGCGCTCGTCCTCGACGTCGCCGAGATCCCGCCGCCCCTCGCGCCGGCGATGTTCGCCTGCTCGCGGGTGGCCGGCTGGTCGGCGCACATCCTCGAGCAGAAGCGAACCGGCCGGCTGTTCAGGCCGTCCGCGCGGTACGTGGGCCCGGCGCCGCGCTCGCTCCAGCCCGCGTGACGCTCGCCGAGGCGGCTGCCGAGGCGGACGCCCTCGCGCAGGCAGGCGACGAGCGCTCGCTGGCGCAGCTCCGCTCCCAGTGGGACGAGGAGATCGAGGCAGGAGCGCGCGATGCCGACTACCGCGTGCGCGCACAGGCGTACCGCGCGATCGCGCAGTTCCGATTCCGCCAGAAGCTCCAGCTGCTACGACGCGGGCTCGAGGACGACAGCCCGGCGGCGCGCGGGTCGGCGCTCATCGCGCTCGAAGGTTTGTCGCGTGCTCACCCGGGCGACGTCAACTCGTTCCGCCCGCTCCTGCACGACCTCGCGGCGCGCGATCCCAACGCCGCGGTGCGGCGGCTCGCGGTCGTGTGCCTGCGGAACGGGACGGCGCAGCGCGACACCATCCAGCTCCTCGACGGGATCGCCGACTCCGACGAGGAGGAGGCGGAGCTGCGCAAGACGGCCCGCTCGGTCTGGGCGCTGCTCGTGAAGAAGTCCCGCGCGAAGTAGGCTCCCGCACGTGAGCGAGGCGCCCGTCGTCGGCATCATCATGGGCTCCCGTTCCGACTGGGAGACGATGCGGCATGCCGCCGAGACCCTCGACGAGCTCGGCGTCTCGTACGAGAAGGAGGTCGTCTCGGCGCACCGCACGCCGGACAAGCTGTTCGCGTACGCGGAGTCGGCGGAGTCGCGCGGACTGCAGGTGATCATCGCGGGTGCCGGCGGCGCTGCGCACCTGGCGGGGATGACGTCGTCGAAGACGCTCCTGCCCGTGCTCGGCGTTCCCGTCGAGTCGAAGACGCTGCAGGGGCTCGACTCGCTGCTCTCGATCGCACAGATGCCTGCGGGCGTGCCGGTCGGGGCGCTTGCGATCGGGCGCGCGGGTGCGGTGAACGCGGCGCTGCTGGCGGCGGCGATCGTTGCCCGTGCGGACGAAGGCGTGAGAGAGCGGCTCGCGGCGTACCGCGCGAGTCAGACCGAGGCCGTTCTCGCCGCGCCCGATCCGTCGGCGTGACGGCACTCGCGAAGTTGCCCGCAGTGCGTGCATCCGCTCCCGCGGACGCCCGCACGCGGGAATCCCTGAAGCGGCCGCGTGCGCGGCCGGTGCTGGCGCTTTCATGAGCCGCACGATCGGCTGCATCGGGGGCGGCCAGCTCGGACGCATGCTCGCGCTCGCCGGCGCGCCGCTCGCCGTGCGCTGTCGCTTCCTCGACCCCTCCGCCGAGGCCTGCGCGGGTGACGTCGGCGAGCTTCTCGTCGGCGCCTACGACGACCCAGAGCTCCTCGACCGCCTCGCCGACGGCGCCGATGCCGTCACCTACGAGTTCGAGAACGTCCCGGTCGAGTCGGCGCGGCGAGTGGCAGCCGTCCCCGATGCGCGCGCGCTCGAAAACGGCCAGGACCGCCTCGTCGAGAAGCAGCTCTTCGCGAGCCTCGGCATCCCGACCGCGCGCTTCGGCACGCTCGACCAGACGGGCGTCCCCGCCCTCGTCAAGTCCCGGCGGCTCGGCTACGACGGCAAGGGCCAGCGCCGCGTCGAGTCGCACCAGGCGATCGGTCAGCACGAGCTGGCGGAGGAGCTCGTCCCGTTCGTCCGCGAGCTGTCGATCGTCGCCGTGCGTGGCCGGGACGGTCAGACGTGCTTCTACCCGCTCGCCGAGAACGAGCATCGGGGCGGGACCCTCGCGGTCTCGCGGGCTCCCGTGCGGGATGCGCCGCAGGCGCGGGCGGAGGAGATCGCGACCAAGCTCCTCGACGCGCTCGGGTACGTGGGCGTGCTCGCGGTCGAGCTGTTCGACGTCGGTGGCACGCTGCTCGCGAACGAGTTTGCACCGCGTGTCCACAACACGGGGCACTGGACGATCGACGGCGCCGTGACCAGCCAGTTCGAGAATCACCTTCGGGCCGTTCTCGGCTGGCCGCTCGGCTCGGCGGAGGCGCTCGGCGAGTCGGTCATGGTGAACCTCGTCGGCAAG
>JAJTCQ010000021.1 GCA_021323315.1 Gaiellaceae bacterium
CGTCGCCGCTTCGCGCGTACTGAATGTCCGGGACGTCCAGGGCGGAAAAGTGTCCCACTACACTCAACGCGTGGCTACCACCGCGACCGAGCGCAAGCTCCTGATCGGAGGCGAGTGGGTCGAGACCGGCGACTGGCTCGAGGTTCGTTCTCCCTACGACGGCTCGCTCGTCGGGCGCGTCGCGAAGGGCGGCGGCGGCGAGGCACGTCGAGCGATCGCCGCCGCGGAGCGCGCGATGGCCGAACCCATTCCCGCGCACGAGCGCGCCGGAATCCTCGACCGCACCGCGCAACTCGTCGACGAGCGCAGCGAGGAGATCGCTCGGACGATCTCGGCCGAGGCCGGTAAGCCGATGAAGGCGTCCCGCATCGAGGCGGCGCGCGCGCAGTCCACCTTCACGATGGCTGCCGTCGAAGCCCGCAAGCTCGCCGGCGACGTCGTCCCGATGGAAGGATCTCCGGCGGGTGCCGGCAAGGTGGCGCTCACGCTGAGAGTGCCGATCGGTGTCGTCGGAGCGATCTCGCCGTTCAACTTCCCGTTCAACCTCGTCGCCCACAAGGTGGCGCCGGCGCTTGCGGGAGGGTGTGCCGTCGTCCTGAAGCCCGCGTCGCAGACCCCGTTGTCGGCGCTGCTCCTCGCCGAACTCGAGGAGGAGGCGGGGCTACCTCCCGGGTGGCTGAACGTGGTCGTCGGGCCGGCGAGCGAGATCGGCGACGTGCTCGTCGAGGACGAGCGCGTCGCGTTGATCACCTTCACCGGCTCATCCGGTGTCGGCTGGAAGCTTCGCGAGCGCGCGCCACGCAAGAGGGTGAACCTCGAGCTCGGGAACGCCACCCCGGTGATCGTCGCCGCGGACGCGGATCTCGACGACGTTGCGACGCGCCTCGCGACGCACGCATTCTCCTTCGCGGGCCAGAGCTGCATCTCGGTCCAGCGGGTCTACGTCCAGCGTTCCGTCTACGACGCCTTTCTCGAGCGCTTCGTGCCCCGGGTAGAGGCACTGGTGGTCGGCGACCCGTCGGCCGACGAGACCGATGTCGGCCCGCTCATCTCGCGAGACGACCGTGATCGGGTTCTCGAGTGGATCGACGAGGCCTGCTCGCTGGGCGCTCGTATCCTCAGCGGCGGGGAGCTCGCCGGCGAGCTCCTGCGGCCCACCGTCGTCGCCGATGCGCCACCGGAGGCAAGGGTCTCCTCCGAGGAGGTCTTCGGGCCGCTGTGCACCGTCACGCCCTACGACTCCCTCGACGACGCCATCGCGCTCGCGAACGGCACGCGCTACGGGCTCCAGGCCGGCATCTTCACGAGCGACGTGAAAGCGGCTCTCCGCGCCGTGCACGAGCTCGAGTTCGGCGGCGTCACCGTGAACGAGGCTCCGACGTTTCGCGCCGACCAGATGCCGTACGGCGGCGTCAAGGACTCCGGCAACACGCGCGAAGGGCCTGCCTACGCCGTCCGCGAGATGACGGAGCAGCGCCTCGTCGTGCTCCAGCTCTAGGCTGAACCGGGCATGGCGAACCAACCTCCAGACCCGCTCCGCGACCCGGCGACGTACGTCCCTCCGGCGCCACGCGAGCTCAAGCGGGAGCGAAAGGCGCTGCTCGAGATGCGAGAGGAACGCCTCCGCGACCTCGGCGGGCTCGCGCTCGAGATGTACAAGCGCGACCGCTTCAACGCTGGGTTGGTGGTCGAGCGCTGCGCGGAGCTCGTGGCGATCGAGGCACGGGTGCAGCAGATCGACGCTCTGCTCGACGGCAGCGCGCTCGTTCGGCGCGGTGGCGGCGGTGCGGTGTGCATCTGCGGCGCCCCGATCCTGCTCGGAGCCAAGTTCTGCGCGACCTGCGGCCGTGCGCTCGGCGGCGGGATCGAGGCGCGACCCGCGGGGTCGGACGCGGTCGGATGACGAGCTGTCCGCGCTGCGGCGAGCCGCTCGCGGCCGGCCAGGGGTACTGCCTCACGTGTGGCGCCCGCGTCGGCGACTCCGTATCGCGAGTCGGATCGACCCCTCGGACGCGCTGGGCGCTCCGCGTCGCCGCGACGGGCGTCGTCGCCCTGCTCGGCGCGGCGGCAGCGGTCACTGCCACGGGCTCCGACCGTGGCGACGCGACGCTCGTCACCGCGATCGGTGGCTTCGCCACGGCACCGGACAGGGCAGCCGGCGAGGAACCGGCCAGGTCCTCCGGCGTCGCGGAGTGGCCGACGGACGAGGACGGCTGGACGATCGCGCTCGCCTCCATGCCGCAGACTGCCGGGCGTGCGACGGCGCTCAACCGCGCGCGGGCTGCCCGCCGGAGAGGGCTCACGCAGGTCGGCGTGCTCGACTCGTCGCGGTACGCGAGCCTCCATCCGGGGTACTGGATTGTGTTCTCCGGCGTCTACTCCTCCGAGGCGGAGGCGACGAGCGCCCTCGAGGACGCCCGGCGCGCCTCCCGCACCGCCGTCGTGCGACACGTCGTGCCCTGAGTGAAGCGTTGTCTGTGTGGGCGACGACCAGGGCGACTTTGTAACACGCTCGAAAAGCCGCTACACTCCCCCATGCGAAGCTGGCGCTTCGCGCTTTTTAGCCCAAAAGCAAGGAAATCGGGGAGATCGAGCAGGTCTCGTGGACGATCACGCAGCTCAACTTCGCTCCTGTATGTATCAATACTCGCGAGCGATCTACCGCTCGATCAAGGATCTGATCGATCCGTACGCGTCGCGGGAAGAGCAGCTCGACTACCGGCGCTCCGTTCTCGTCGAGTGCGAGCGGACGATGGCGCGCCTCGCCGACGATCCGCACTACTTCGCGCGCCCCGATCGTGCGCTGTTTGCGGACATCCGGCGCTACTTCCCGATCACGGCGCAGGCGCAAGTGGCGTGGTCCGTGCAGGAAGGCGTCGGCGCAGCGACCTCGTTCATCGAGCAGCAGGTCGAGGCGGGGCTCCTGGAGGGTGGCGTCGCCCGCTGCCACGCGACGACGCGCAAGGGGAAGGCATGCCAGCGGACGCCGCTCCCCGGCCGTGACTACTGCCCGTCGCACCAGCATCTCGAGCAGGCCGCCACGGTCGCCGCGTAGCGGCCGAGACGCGCTCTCCGCGGGCCGGATCGGCCAAGCCCACTCACTGTAAGCTCGCCTGGACGTGTCGCACGACGCCGACAAGCTGATCCGGCAGCTCTCCCTCGTCGCGTTCCTGATGGCCGAGCGACGGCTGCTCACGGCCCGTGACGTCAAGTCGAACGTCGAGGGCTACAGCGAGATGTCCGACGAGGCGTTCGCGCGGCGGTTCTACTCGGATCGCGCCGAGCTGACGGCTCTCGGCGTCCCGCTGCAGTCGCAGCGCGACGAGTTCACGGGCGAAGAGCTGTACACGCTCCGCTCTGAGAACTACTTTCTCGAGGGGCTCGACCTGGACGACGACGAGCTCGCCGCACTGCAGACCGCGCTCTACTACCTCGAAGGGAAGTTCGCGTACGCGGAGCCGTTCCGGCTCGCGCTGCAGAACCTCGCTCTCGGACGGGCCGGCTTCGCCGAGCCCCCGACGGAGACGGCGGCACGGGTGCGCGTGAGCGCCCCGGACTACTCGCCCGAGCTCGCGGGACGCCTGGCGAAGCTCGAGTCCGCGATCTCCAAGCAGCGCACCATCCGGTTCGGATACTGGAGCCCAAGGCGCGCGCGCCCGGGAGAGCGGTCGGTGAACCCGTACGCGCTGCGTCTCGACGAGGGCAACTGGTACGTCGTCGGCCACGACCTGGATCGGGGCACGACGCGCACGTTCAAGGTTTCCCGCATCCGCGGGGACATCCGCTTCGCCACGCGTCGCGAACGCGACTTCCGAATCCCTGCCGACTTCGACGTCGAGCTCCACCGGATCCCGCGTCCGTGGCAGATCGGAGAGATCATGGGACGCGCGCGCATCGCCGTGTCGGACGACACCGCGTGGTGGGTCGAGCGCACCCTCTCGGATGCGGGGACCGTCGAGGACGGGACGTTCGAGACCGACTTCGCCAACGTGGACCTGCTCGCCGGGTGGGTGCTGCGCCAGAACGGGCGCGCGATCCCGCTCGAGCCGGGAGAGCTCGTCGACTCGGTCGCGGCCGCGCTCTCGACTCTCGCGGACTCGCATGACGGCGACGCGCCGGCCGTGGCGGGGCCGAAGCGGACCGATCCTCGCCGACCCCTTCCCGAGCGGCCCGTCGGTCCGGTCGCTCCGGAGCGCTTCGGCGTCCTGCAGGCACTCCTCGCGCACCTTCTCGCGTCGTGCGGCGACGAGCGCTCCACGACGCTCGACGCCGCCGAGGTGGCGGCGCGCTTCTCGATTCCGCTCGAGGAGCTCCAGGATCACCTCTCGCTTCTCAATCTCGTGAACTTCGGCGGGGGCTGCTACGCCGTGTACGCGGAGCACGACGGCGACGTGGTGCGCGTCGAGAAAGAGCTGTACGGCGACGTCTTCCGCCGCCCGCCCAAGCTGACACCGCTGGAGGCACGCGCCATCCACCTTGCAATGGAGTACGTCGGCCCGACGATCGCGGCCGACGCGCACACACCGCTCAAGCGAGTCCGCAAGAAACTCGAGGAGACGTTCGGCCGTTTCGACCTCGCAGGGACGCCCATCGCGCGCGACGCCTCCGCGGAGGAGACGCTCGTCCGCGTGCTTTCCGACGGCGTGGACAAGCGCGTGGTGGTCGAGATCGAGTACCTCAAGGACGGCGACGACGGTCCAAGCCTGCGACAGGTGGAGCCGTACACGATCGAGCGTGAGCTCCCTGTCTGGCGCGTGCACACGTGGGACCTGAGCGTCGACGCCCCGCGGACGTTCCGGCTGGACCGGATGCGCTCGGCGCGCCTGACCGGCGACCCCTTCGAAGTCCGCGACGGATTCGATCC
Source organism: Gaiellaceae bacterium (assembly GCA_021323315.1). Classification (GTDB taxonomy): domain Bacteria; phylum Actinomycetota; class Thermoleophilia; order Gaiellales; family Gaiellaceae; genus GMQP-bins7. The sequence continues at coordinate 4,865 of JAJTCQ010000021.1, forward strand.
GTCGTATCTGAGCAACCCGCGCATCGCACGACTTCTCCACTCTCCGGAGGTCGCACGCTGGAAGCTCGAACGCGGGGCCCGCCCGCTGACGGACGGCACGGCGGTCGCCGACGTCCCGTACAAGACCGAGGAATGGCTGCTCTCGGAGATTCTGGCGGACCGTGGCGAGACGGTCGTGCTCGAGCCTCAGCGACTCCGAGACGTCGTGGCCAAGCGGGCTCGGCGGCTGCAGCGTGAGCTCGGCCGCGTTCCGAGCAGACGCTAAATCGTCACCTAAGCGTCAAGGAACCGCACCGAGTTGGCCACGGCCGCGCCAGCTGATTCCGATCGCCTCTACTGTTGTCCAAAAGGCCAACAGGAGAGTGCGATATGCAATCGAGACTGCGCCTTCGTCGACGCTCGTTCGCGACGACACTCGGGATCCTCCTCGGAGTCGTCACCGGCATCGGGGCCGCGTCGTGGTCGGTCGCCGGCGCGCAGCAGGCGAGCACGGAACCCCAGGACGTCTTCGACGTCACACACCTCCCACCCCTTCTGACCACTGCTGACGAGTCGATCGACCTCGCGTACGACGTCCACTGCGCAGCGGCCGAGGACGAGAGCGGCGACGCGGGCTGTGACGCACACGGCACCGTCTTCGTCCGGCCGATCGGCAGCGCCTCGTTCGCGGCGCTCCCGCTCGTGAGTCGGGTGGGCGGGGGCGTCCGTCAGCTTGCGGTCGTCGTTCCGGACAGCTTCCGTGGCACTCGCGGCATCGAGTACTACGCCGAGCTCGCGGCGTCTCCGATCGGTCGACGGGTCACTCTCCCCGCGGGCGGAGCCGCGGCCCCGCACGTCTCGCGGCCGCTTCTCGACAGCGTGAGCGTCGACCTGGCGCGCCATATCTTCGGGAGCACTGGACGCGACGGCTCCCGCGTCGCATTCGCGAGCTGGGGAGACGGAGCAGGACAGGCCGGGCTCGAGCACGGGCGGAACCTCGGGCCCATCGGAGCCTCTGCCTTCGACGTCGACCGAGGTGGGAGCGTGTTCCTCCTCGACCAGGTCAATCGCCGCGTGCTCCGCTGGGACGACGGGTCGAAGCTCGCCAGCGCCGTGCCCGTTTCCGTGAACGGAACGCTCGCGGACATGTCCGTCGCGGACGACGGATCGATCTACGTGCTCGAGACGACCGCCGCCCCCGGCCGACGTCCGCTCGTCAGACGCTTCGACGACGGTGGTCGCGAGCTCGTGGCCGTCGAGGCTGCAGAACGAACGCCATCGCAGATCCGGATCGAGAACGCCGGCCCTGTCGTGCTCGGCCGCCCGTCGCATCACTGGATGCCCATGGTGGTGAACGGCGTCCCCGCGTCGCAAGAGCAACAGCTCGAGCATGGACGGCCGGGTCGGCGCTTCGGGGGCGGCATGGAGGTGGTCGCGGCCCGCCGGGGAAACGAGGTTCGAGTCGCAGTCATCGCCAGCCGCGCCGTCACTCGATCCTGGCGCGTGACGAGCGCGACGCCGCTCGCGGAGGTCCAGCTCGCCGAACCGTGGGGACAACGACTCGTTGTCGTGGCAAGAGTCTACGACGACACGGCCGATGAGTTCGTCGTCCTCGTTCTCGGCCGGAACGGGCTCGTCGACCGTTTCGCGCTCGACTCGGCGGACTGGGCGGAAGCGTCTGCGCTCGGGCGCTTCAAGCTCGTCGGACCATCCCTCTACCGGCTCGGCTCGTCCCCTTCCGGAGTCTTCGTCGACCGCTACGACCTGGAGGTGCGCTGATGATGACACCACCACGCCTCGCAGCGGGGTTCGCGCTCGCGTTCGTGCTCGCCTTCGCGGGAACCGCAACCGCGTACCACACGCGCTTCGTCGCGGACAACTGCAACTACGCCGTTCCCACATCAACGTCGTACATCACCCGCGACGGATCGGCCGCGGTCGCGCTCCGCGCTCGTCATGAGGGATATCAGTGGGCCGGCGGATGCTGGAACGACAACGACCGTGACGACGCGCCGAGCGACCCGCACGAGGATCCGTACACCGGCGGCGAGGGCGGCGACTGCTCGGGCTTCACGTTCAAGGTCTGGCGTGAGGCACTCGACACGGGCGACGCCGGCTTCAGGCAGTGGGGGCTGCTGCGCTTCGTGCATGGCCCGTACACAGCCTCCGCGTTCAGGGCCGGCGCCGGCGCTCCGAACGTCACGGCCCCGAAGTGGGGCCTCGTGAAGATGGACGCATTCGCGAGCGACGGCCACATCGGCCTGATCTACGCGGTAAACCCGGACGGCAGCGATCAGATCATCGAGGCGAAAGGAGAGGCGTACGGCACGAACATCTGGACGCGAACATATCGGGGAAGCTCGAGCTACAGCGGCGTGCGGCGAATCGGCTGGAGCTCGTGACGCCGACTCGCCACGTCCCGGTCGCGCTCGGGCTCGTGTGTCTTGCAACCGGCTGCCTGCACGACAGTCCGCCTCCCCCGCCGGCCAGGCTCAGTGACGGGTCCCCGGCACGCCCGTCGCGAGTCGCGCTGGCCGGCGCGGACGGGACGACGGTGACGACACGCGTCCGCACCGTCCGTTCGAACGCCGTCGAAGCCGGCAGTGCGGCCGCGAGGTGCCTGGGCTCGTCCCGCCGCTCCGAAGGCCCCGTGGTAGAGCGCACCGACGTGCACGGCACGAGCGTCACGTTCTTGGCGCCGGGCCGACATGCGGCGTACGCCTGTGAGCGAGCGGGTAACGGGTCGACGACCGAGCCGTGGTGTGGAAGCGCGTTCGGGAGGCTCGAGAAGGGACGGCTGCGTGATCCGCGGGTCGACCTCACCTGTCGCGACGGGGACGGCGAACCGCTCGCATTTGCGTGGGTCCAGCCTTCTCTCGCCGCGGCGTACGTCGTGGTCGCCCATCACGGCTACAGCGAGGTCTATCCCGTGGTTGCCGGCGTGCCTGTGCGCATCGCAGGCGACGATGTGGACATCGCGTCGTCCCGGGCCGCCTTCGCGGTCAGCGAGCATGCCGCGAATGGACGACGGCTCCGCGACTACGAGCTGGACGCGGCAGTGTCAGGCTGATCGAGAATCGCCGGCAGCGCGAGGGTGAACGCCGCGCCCTGCCCGGGAGCCGACCGTGCCGCGAGCGAGCCCCCGTGCGCCTCTGCGATCGCGCGTGCCAGGGCGAGCCCGAGGCCCGACCCGGGAGTGACGACGCCCAGGCGCACGCCGGCGTCGAAGATATGGTCGAGCTGGTCGGTCGGGATCCCCGAACCGGTGTCGGAGACAACGACGTCGATGGCGTCTTCGTTCCGCGAAGCCCGAACCGTCACCTCTGACGAACCTCCGTGGACGAGCGCGTTCGCGATGAGGTTGTCTACGACTTGGAGCAGACGCACGGGATCGCCGTCGACGAGCAGGCCCTCCTGCAGGACGACCGCAACGTCCGCGCCCTGAACCCTGTGCGCAGCGACGGCATCGCTGACGAGTGCGCTCATATCCACGGGCTCGAGGCGGATCGACGCGATCGCGACGTCCATGACGATCCGCTCGATCGCGCGGCATGCCGACAGTGCGAGCCGTACGAGCGCGGGCAGCGCGTCGGACTCCCCGTCTGGCGGTGCCGCTGCCGTCTCGGCGACTGCGGCAAGAGCCGCGACCGGACTGCGAACCTCGTGCACGAGCACAGCGAGGCGATCCTTGTCGAGCCTTGCGGTCACTCGTCGCGATCCGCGATGCGCGCGAGCGCCCACTGGGCCGCGTCGCTGACGATGGGGTCGGAGTCGTCCTCGTATGCGCGTACCACGGACTCGAGCTGGCGCGTGCCGATGTTGCCCGCGGCAATCAGTGCGTTGCGCCGGAGCCAGCGAGCCTCGTTACGCGGCACGTATAGGCGATCCACCTCCGCAACCAGCTCGTCACCGTCGCGCGTGAGCCAGTCGGCGAGCGAGACGCGGCCATCGGCTCCATGTGCCGGGTCGAGCCCTCGCCGTCGCTTCTCGATGCCGCGATTCCACGGGCACACGTCCTGACAGATGTCGCAGCCGTAGACCATCGCCCCGAGCTCGCCTCGGTACTCCTCCGGGATGGTCGCTGGCGCCTGCGTCCAATACGAGAGGCACTTGTTTGCGTCGAGAGTGCCTGGCTCGTCGAGGGCGCCCGTCGGGCACGCGTCGATGCAGAGCCGGCACTCTCCGCAGTCGAGCTCGAGCGCCGGCGTCGTGTCGATCTCGACGTCGGTGACCAGCACGCCGAGAACCACCCACGACCCGTGTCGCCGCGTGATCGCCATCGTGTTCTTCCCGTAGAACGCGACACCCGCGCGTACCGCGGCCGCCCGGTCGACGTGGGCGTTCTCGTCGACAAGGACGCGATACGAGCCTCCGAGCCTCCGTCCCAGCGCGTCGAGCCGTGCGCGGAGTTCGGCGTACTCGTCACGCCAGGTGTATCGGGGTAGGAGGCCCTCGTCGGCCGACGACGGCGACCCTTCGCGGTAGTAGCAGAGCGCAGCGGCGACGACCGTTTTCGCACCGTCCACCAGGCCCTCCGGATGGCATGAGACGTCGGGGCACGCCATCGTGAAGCGCATGTCGGCGAAGAGCCCGCGCGACTTCCTGTCACGGATGTGTCGCTCGGTGTCGGCGTAGGGCGCCGCGGGTATGGCGCCGACCGCGTCGATGCCGAGATCGGCTGCCAGCTCCATCAGCTCGGCGCCGGTCATGAGAGGATCATGCCTCGTGAAGGCGGTGCGCATCCACGAGGACGGGGGGCCCGAGGTCCTCCGCTTCGAGGACGTCGATGATCCGACCGCCGCGCCGGGCGAGGTGCTCGTCTCACTCCGTGCTGCCGGCCTGAACCACCTCGACGTCTGGGTGCGCAAGGGGCTTCCGTCGGTGCCGAAGCCGCGGATCCTCGGTGCCGACGGCGCCGGGGTGGTCACCGCACTCGGCGAAGGCGTCGAAGGCTTCACGGTCGGCGACCGCGTCGTCCTGAATCCGGGGATCCCCCACGACGGCCGCATCACCGTCATAGGCGAGCATACGGACGGCACGTACTGCGAGCTCAAGGCCCTTCCCGCCGAACAGCTCTATCCGCTCGACGACGGGCTGTCGTTCGAACAAGGAGCGGCGTTTCCGCTCACCTTCGAGACCGCACATCGGATGCTCGTCACCAAGGCCGCCATGCGCGAAGGCGAGTGGGTGCTCATCTGGGGCATCGGCGGAGGAGTCGCGCTGGCCGCGTTCGAGATCGCACGCGCCCATGGGGCACGAACCGTCGTCACGTCGTCGAGCGCAGAGAAGCTCGAGAGGGCCCGCGCGCTCGGCGCGGACGTCGCGGTCGACCACGCGACGGACGATGTCGTGCAGGCAGTGAAGGACGCGACGGGAGGCAAGGGGGCGGACATCGTGGTCGAGACTGTCGGCGAGGCGACCTGGGAGCGCTCGCTCGCGGCGGCGGCGCAGGAGGGCCGTATCGTCGTCTGCGGCGCCACGTCCGGGCACAGTCCCCCTGCGCGTCTCTACCGGCTGTGGTGGAAGCAGCTCGTGGTCTACGGCTCGACGATGGGCATGCCTTCCGATTTCGAGGGCGCCTACCAGCTCGTACGCTCGGGCCGAGCACGCATCCACGTCGACAGCGTCTTCCCGCTCTCGGGGGCCGCGGCCGCCCACGAACGCCTCGAGTCGGGCGGCCAGTTCGGTAAGGTGATTCTCTCGATCCCCGGCTAGCCGCCGACGCCGTCCTGGCCCGCGCGCGGCCGCGACAGCGGGCGCCTTCAGCGCTTTCGCAGCCGAGTGTCCGCGTGAGCGGATACTCGGCTACGGGCAAGCTCAGCCGAAGCCGAGGATGAACTTCGCGTCGTCGGACATGCGGTCGGGTGTCCAGGGCGGGTCGAAGGTCAGCTCGGCCTCCACCTCGCTGACACCCGGTACGGAGCGAGCAGCGTCCACGATTCCCTCCGCGATCATCGCGCCGGCCGGACAGCCCATCGACGTCAGGCTGTAGGTGATCCTCACCTTCGAGTCGTCGACCGCGACGTCGTACATCAGCCCGAGCTCGACGATGTCCATCCCCAGCTCGGGGTCCTCGACTCCGTGCAGTGCCTCGACGACGTCCTCGCGCGCAACCACGCGCCAAGTGTAGAGGCGACGATCTAGGTGACGCCGACGAGCTGGTCGGCACGCCTCAGAACGAGATCGAGCACGTCGCCGATGGCCTCGTCGAGCGAGTCGTTGTAGATCACCGGCACGTCGTACCGGCGCGCGCGCTCGACGAGGTAGTCCTGAATCTGGCGGATCTGTGGGAGTGAGTCGAGGTACTTCTCGAGCGGCCGCAGCCCCTCGGTCGCGTGGTCGCGCACCCAGAAGTGGCTTCGATGCAGGTTCTCGTCTTCGATGGCGACGACGCACTGCACGACGAACGCACCCCGATAGTTCGCGCCGACCATCCCGGGCACGAGGTGGACGCCCTCGAGGACGGTGGACCACCGCTCCGTGGCCGCGCGCTCGAGCGCCGCGTCGACCCCCACGAGCACGTTCCGGGTCTGATCGAGGAATCCAAGGATCGCGGCGTCGCCCGATTCCTCCTCCTCCGCGCGCGTGAGCGCGAGCTGCCCCTCGAAGCTGGAGTAGTGAACCGACGGCATGAACTCCTTCGAGAAGAACGTGCGCATGGTCTGCCGGATGAAGTCGGTGGACGTCACGCGGGTGATGCCGAGTCGATGTGCTGCTTCGGTTGCGATGGTCGACTTGCCGGTCCCCGTCGCCCCTCCGACGAGCAGCAGAAGAGGCTCGTCGAGCCGCTGCAGCGCGTCGATCCTGCGCAGCCTGCGAACGGTTCGCGCCGCCTCTTCCTCTCCGACGAGCTCGGCGGCGAGCTCGCCCAGGCGGTCGAGGTCGAGCGACATCGCGCCGCGTTCGGCAAGGTCGCGGTCCGCACGACGCGCGATCAGATAGGCCCGCTCGGGATCGAGCCCTGTAACCACCAGCGCACGGGCCATGAGACCCTTCGAGAACGGGACCTCGTCGCCGAGCGGCAGCGGAAGGCGGTGGCGGCGCTCCCTCACGAATGGAATTTGGCCATGCCGAGCAGGATCTCGTCAAGTCCCGGCTGACCCGGAAGGGGTAGCACGTCGTTCGAGGCGAGCACGACCTCGGCGCCCCGCGCCAGCGCAGCCTCGGCCACGACGTCGATCGCCGCGGCCTTCAGCTCCACGAGGTAGACCTCCGCCGAGAGGTCCGCCAGGTCGTCGCGAAGGGCTGTTCGATTCGCGAGGTTGCCGGACACGCTGACGACCTCGGCGCCGTGCTGGTCCTCGAGATGCGCGCGAATGCGAGCGTGCGCTTCGGGCGGCGCCGCGCAGAAGTAGGCGATCGTGCGCCCGCGAACGTCGACGAACGGACGCGGTCGAAGCGTCGTGGCGACGACCGGAACCCCGGGATGCACGGTCGATTTCACAGCCCGCAGCACGGACTCCCAGCCTGTTCCGAAGTCCGCCATCGTGAGCACGACGACGTCGGCCAGGAGTAGCCGGTACGTGTTCAGATACCCGGCTGCGACGCGTGGATCCTGATGCCCTCCGACGACGACGACCGTGGAGTCGGCGGCCACCGGCGGGAGAGCAGCTCCGCTCCCGTCGAACACGACGACGTCCGGCTCGAGCTCGAGGGCGACCCGCGCACCCTGGGCGACGTTCGAGGTTGCGACCGCGCCGGCGAGACCACCTCCGCAGCGCCGGCACCCGACCGTCGCGACACCCACGAGCGCAGCGGTCTCGAGGTGGTCGGACGCGGCGTGACGTCCCGAACGCGAGAGCTCGACGAGCGACTCGACCGTCGGGGAGACGGTGACCACCTCCGGCTCCGGCGGGCCTCCCCGGCCCATCGCCACCACGACGACGTTCCTGTCCCTCGCGAGAAGCCGCGCGACGTGCCCTGTGACGGCCGTCTTCCCCACGCGCTTGCCCGTACCGGCTACGGCGATCGAAAGCGTCGCGACCGGCACGCGCTCGGGCGGCTCGAAGCGGAAGTCGGCGCCGACGTATGGAACCCCGAGCGCGAGAACGCGGCTCGCGAGCGCGAGGCGCTCCGCCGGCCCGAGGACCGGCTCGTCGGAAAGGTCGACGACGACGTCGGGCGCGTGACTCGTGATGGCGGACTCGACATCTGCCACGAGCGGGATCCCGTAGTCCTCCCCGCCTCGGAGCTTCTCCTGGCCGCCGATCAGCACTGCCGCCGCGAACTCGTACGGCAGCTCCGCGAGCGCGTGGCGCACGACCGCGACGTAGTGCTCGCCGTCGACGATCGCGACCGCTCTCACGTGCGCGCGGTGACCTCGTCCTCTATCGAGCCCGTGAACTTCGCGTACTCGAGGGTGTCCAGCGAGAAGGACACGAGCCGCTCCTGGCCGTGGAACGGGTGTCTCCGCCAAACGTTCACGCGGCGATCGTCGATCTCGACGATGTTGTAACAGGGGCGCGTGTTTCCTCGGAGACGCAACGACGAGACCGTCCCGGCGTTCACGACGAAGAGATCCTCGAGCCGCCAGACGTAGGGAACGTGCTTGTGACCGGACAGCACGAGGCGGACGCCGGCCCGCTGGAGGCATTCGATCGCATCCCCCGCGTCGTAGACGACGTTGCGCTCGCGCCCGGTGCCGGGAACCGGAAGCAAATGGTGGTGAAGCACGAAGATCTTGAGGTCTGCCGGCTCGGCGCAGAACTGCTCCTCGATCCAGAGGTAGCGACCTCGCCCGATCTGTCCGTGGTCGAGGTCCGGTTCGCTCGAGTCCACCGCGACGATCGAGACGGGCCCCTTCCGAAGGACCGAGTTGCGCTCTCCGAACATCTCTTCGAAGTGCACGTAGCCGACGTTTCGCGAGTCGTGATTGCCCGGTACCACGACGACCGCGTCGCAGTGGACGCGATCGAGGTACTCCCGCGCGGTCAGGTACTCGTGGCGAAAGCCGAACGTCGTGAGGTCACCCGAGCAGACGACGACGTCCGGCTCGAGCTCGTTGATCTCACCGATCGCGCGCTCGAGCAGACTCGCCTCGAAGTACGTCTCCCCACAGTGCAGGTCCGAAAGCTGCGCGATCCGGAACACAGTCGAAGTCTACGGCCCGCCTGGGCGTCGTCCGAGGGCGTAGGTACCCTCGCGTGGGTGCGGGTGGAAGATCCCGTTTTCCAGGCATATTGTGGGAGCGAGCCCCCGAGGTTCGCCAACCGTATCGAGGTGGAGTGCGCGAAGATCCTCGACTACTACGGCGTCCCCTGGGACTACGAGCCGCAATCGTTCGTCCTCGAGCGCGACGAGAACGGTCGCGTCGTGAGCGCGTTCACGCCCGACTTCTACCTTCCCGAGCAGAACCTCTTCATCGAGGTCACCGTCATGAAGCAGTCGCTCGTGACGCGCAAGAACCGCAAGCTCCGCGAGATTCAGCGCCTCTATCCACACGTGCGGGTCAAGCTCTTCTACCGGCGAGACATCGAGCGGCTCGCGCAGCGCTATCGCTTGCAGTTGGCCTCGTAGTGGCCGACATGCGCGAACCGGAGAACGGCGTCGTCGGTGACGTGTACCTCAGCCGTGACTCGATCGCGGCACGTATCGGGGAGCTCGGCGAGGAAATCGCGACGGCATACGCCGACCTCGACCCCATCCTGATCGCACCGCTGAAATCGAGCGTCGTCTTTCTCGCGGACCTCACCCGAGCGCTCCGCATCCCCCATACGCTCGACGTCATCGAGCTCGCGCCGTACACCGGCGGCCAAGACGGTGCGGTGCGGCTGCTCAAGGACGTCGACTCGCCGCTCGAGGGTCGACACGTGCTCCTCGTGGAGGACGTCGTCGACACCGGGCTGACCCTGAACTTCCTGTGCAAGACGCTCGCGCTTCGCAATACCGCCAGCCTCGCGGCCGTGACCTTGCTCGACCGGCCATACCGGCGTCTCGTGGACGAGCTGCCGCTCCGTTTCGTAGGCTTCACGGTTCCCGACGAGCTGTTCGCGGGCTACGGCCTCGGCCTCGACGAGCGCTGGCGCGCGCTGCCCGACCTGCACCTGGTGAGCTCGGTCGCGCTCCCGCGGGCCGCCACCGAAGCCGCCTAGACCGGCCGCCCTCGGGATTTCCGCGACCCGAGTCCGGCGCCAGCCGGATCCGAGTCCTGCGCGGTAAGAGCCGCGCAGCTGTCGCACCGGCGCGGCCGCGAAAAGCGGACGCCTTCAGGGATCTTCGCGCGAGCGGAAAGTCCGCGCTCGCGGATTCCGCTCTTGCGCTAGAGGTAGAACAGCGGATCGACGGCCTGGCCGTTGACCCTGACCTCGAAGTGGAGGTGTGGCCCCGACGAGTTCCCGGTCGACCCGACGAGCGAGACGGCCTCTCCCTGCGACACCGATTGCCCGAGGCCGACGAGGAGCGACGAGCCGTGCGCGTAGGCGGTGGAGAGCCCGTTTCCGTGGTCGAGCACGACGAGATTGCCGTAGCCGCCGAGCCAGCCCGAGTAGATCACCGTGCCACTCGCCGCTGCGCGATTTGGCGCACCGTACGCACATCCGATGTCGATTCCCTCGTGCATGCGCCCCCAGCGCAGTCCAAAGCCGCTCACGACCACGCCGTCGCAGGGCCAGATCAGGCCTGCGGCCGAGGGCTGTCCGGTGCCCCTCGAGCCCGCGTCCGCCTGCGCGTCTCGAATCGTTGCTGCCAGAGCCGCGCTCTGGGCCGCGAGCGCCTCGACCTCGCGCAGGTACTCCTCTCGCGTCTCGCGCGTGTCCGTCAGCGCGCTCGACTTGAGAGACTGAACCGTCGCGAGCCGGTCCCGGTCGACCGCAAGCTGGTCCCGAGCAACGCGCGCCTCGTCCGTTCGCGCCGCGATCACGGACACGGTCGCCGCCTGCAGGCGCTTCGTACCGATCGTCGCCCTGCGCTCGGCCGCGGCGTCGGCGCGCGCCCTCTCGACCTGCTTCGCGATGCGCTGGTCCTGCCTCCCGATCCGCGAGAGCAGCTCGACGCTGTCGATGATCTCGTCGAAGCTCGAGGCCGAGACGAGGAAAGCCAGCACGTCGGGGGGCTCGTCGATGTACGCGGCGCGGACCCGCGCCTCGAGGATCGCTACCGCCTTCTGGTACTCCACCTGGAGCCGCTCGAGCCTCCGGGTCTGCCGCCCGAGCAGAGCGGTCAGCTGGTCGAGCCGCGCCTCCGCGCCGGCGAGCTCGGACTCCAATGCCGACACGCTCGCCTCGGCAGCTTCGACGGCCGCCTGGGCGTCCTCGAGTTCGGCGACGACCGTAGAGAGCTGCGTCGTCAGCACGCCTTCCTCTGCCTTCGCCTCGGCGATCTCGGCCTGGAGCGCGGCGATGCGAGCATCGACGGCGGCTTTCTCGCTCTCCGGAGTCTGGGCCGCGGCAGACGCAGCCAGCACGAGCGAGATCGCGAGCGCCAAGACAGCGAGCAGGCGCCGTCCCATGCGTCTAGTTTCGCGCATCGGCGGGTCGACCCTCCCCCGACTCGCGCCCGAGGGCCTGCAGCGCTGCGGCGACGTCGCGTCGCAGCGGGCCGACCTGAGCCCGGTAGTCCTCGTCCGAAACAGTCCCCGTCCGGTGCTCGAACTCGAGCTCCTTGAGCGCCGAGAGCGCACGATCGCGTGTCTCGAGCAGCTCGAGCCGCCTGCGTTCGCCCTCGTCGAGCTCGTCGAGGACATCCGACTCCGGTTCGGGCTCGCGGATGAACGGGAGCGCGACGGCGACCACACACACGACGGCGAGCGTCGCGGCGAGCACGAGTGCAAAGGTCAACGCGTCGCGGGCAGGCCGGCCTCGGACGCGCGCGCAACGAGCCTGCGCTGTTCGTGGCGATCGGGCCACAACGTCACGAGCGAGCCCACGAGGAAGACGAGCCCGGCCAGCCAGATGAGGTTCACGAGCGGCTTGACGAACACGCGGAACTGAACGCTTCCGTCACGGTTGATCTGCTCGGCGATCACGAAGAGGTCCTCCCCCGTGAGACGGTCGCTACGAATCCCTACTTCGTTCGAGATCTGATCCTCGATCGTGTAGGCGTTCTTGCCCGCCTGCAGCGTCCCGAGGTCGCGGTCACCGCGTCGAACGTCGAACGTCGCGCGGATCTCCGTCGCATTGGCCGTCGCTCGCTCGTCGAGCGAGCTGTAGCGGAGCGTGTAGTCGCCGATGGTCATCGACTCGCCTCGCGCGAGCTTCGCCTCGGCCACGCTGTCGAACGCACTCGAGCCGGCGATGCCGATCGCGAGCATCACGATCGCAGCGTGCACGACGTAGCCGCCGTACCTTCGTCGGTTCCGCGAGATCAGCGACGCGAACGCAGCGGGCCACGACGAGGCGCCGAGCGCCTTGCGGGCACGAGTCCCGCGCGCGAACTCCATCGCGATGGTCGCGAGGACGAACGCCGAGAACGTGTACGCCACCAGCCCCGGCACCGAGCTGCCGGCGCCGAGCAGCAGCAGGACGATCCCGGTCGCAGCCGCAACGCCCGTCGGCCAGCGGAATGTGGTCGCGAGGCTCTTCAGCGACGCGCGACGCCACGCGATCAGCGGGCCGATGCCCATGAGCAGGAGCAGCGGCAGGCCGAACGCGCGTAGGAAGAAGTCGTAGTACGAACGTCCGAGAACCACTGCTTCGCCGCGAACCAGCTCGGAGAGCATCGGGTAGACGACGCCCCAGAGGATCGCGAGGCACAACGCCAGGAGAAGCAAATTGTTGTAGAGGAACGCCGCCTCGCGCGACACCGGCGACTCGAGCTTCGTCGGTGAGCGCAGCTGTGGGAGTCGCCAGAACAGGAGCCCGAGGGAAACCGTGACCACGAGCACGATGAAGGCGAGGAACCACGGCCCGATGGAGCTCTGTGTGAACGAGTGGATCGAGTTGACGACACCGGATCGCGTCAGGAACGTCCCGAAGAGTGACAGTGAAAAGGCGAGGATCACGAGCAGGACGTTCCAGACCTTCAGCATCCCACGGCGCTCCTGGATCATCACCGAGTGCAGGAACGCCGTCGCCGCGAGCCACGGCATCAGGGCGGCGTTCTCCACCGGGTCCCACGCGTAGTAGCCCCCCCAACCGACCTCGACGTACGCCCAGTGGCTGCCGAGGAGCTGACCGATCCCGAGGGCCGCCCAGGCGAAGAGCGTCCACCGCCGCGTGGCAATCAGCCAGCGCTCGTCGAGCTTTGTCGAGAGCAGCGCGCCCATCGCGAAGGCGAACGGCACGGTGAGGCCGACGTACCCCAGGTACAGGAGCGGCGGGTGGGCCAGCATGTACGGGTTCTGCAGGCTAGGCGTCATGCCGGCTCCGTCCGTGGGCGCAACCTGGGTTGCGAACGGGCTCGCAACGGCGACGACGAGGAACGCGAAGAACGTGGCGACGCCTGCGAAGACAGGGACGACCCACACGATGAGATCGCGGGCCCACCTGCGATTCAGGCTCACGGCAGCCGCGCCGAACCCGGTGAGCACGAGCAGCCAGAGGAGCAGTGAGCCCTCCTGCCCTCCCCAGAACGCAGAGATCGTGTACGCGGTCGGAAGCGCCTCGCTCGTGGTGCGCGAGACGTACGTGAACGAGAAGTCGTTGCGGAGGAGCGCGGCGAGGAGGACGGCAGCTGCGACGGCGGTGGTCGCGAACGATGCCACGAGCGCGTTCTGCGCAGAGCGCGCGAGCCGCCGTCGCCCGAGGTGGGCTGCCATGGCGCCCGCGACGAGCGCGTAGACGCTCAGGCCGAGTGTGACGAGGAGCGCGGCGCGTCCGAGCTCAGGCATGCGCTCGGGTCAGGCGGAGTCGCTCTTCGGCGCGTACTTCGAGGGGCACTTCGTGATCATGGAGCCCGGCTGCGCGACGAACGTGCCCCTCTCGAGCTCGCCGTTCACGACGATGTGGCGACCGACCTTGAACAGGTCCGGCACCGATCCCGTGTACAGGACTGCGACGGACGTCCGACTCTCGCCCGAGATGTCCCTCAGCCTGAAGCGAAGACCTCCGGCGTGCGCGTCACCGCGAACCGGACCGACGACGAGACCGGCGAGCTGCACCTCCCCGGTCCGACCCGCGAGCTCGCTCGGTGGGAGCGATGGATTCCCACCCCCGGCGATCGAGGTGTAGAGGAGAAACACCGCGAGCACGCCCGCGACCGACAACGCGATCACGAGCCGGGCTGGACTCGCCTTCCGAGCCATGCCGAAAGTCTAGCCCCGTGAGCGCGCTCGGCCTGCCGAACAGCGGCTTACGCCGCTCGTTCGGCTCGATCCCACTCCGCGCGACCCTGCCCGGGCGACTCGTGGGGCGCGAGCCTGCGACCGGGCATCCGATAGCCGTGATCGAGGCAGAGCGAGCCAGGAGACTCCTCCGTGAACGCGTCGCAGTACCCCTTGCCGTACGCGGCACGGATGAACGCGGCGACGATCTCGAGGCTCCAGTCCTCGACGTCGACCGCTTCACGCCACAGATCGGCGAGCCGCAGGTCGATGTCGAGCTCGAGCAGGTCGATTCTGGACGGGCCTTCTGACGGGTTTCCAGCCATGCGTCGAGCGTACGGGTCCCGTCGGACGGAGCTTCGAGCGGCTCATTGCTCGTCGCCGCGAACCGTGAAAGGAAGCGTCCAGTCCGAGCGGGCGTCGCCGTCGATGGTCAGTCGCCACTCGTAGCGCCCGGGCTCGAGCGGGAGCGGCGTCGAGTTGACGGCGACGGGGAAGTCGAGCGGCGTGCCCGGCTTCAGGCCGGGTGGGCGCCCCACCTCGAACTCACCTCCGAACGCGACAACCTGGTCGGAGTCCTCGTCGTCCTCGAACCCGATGGGCGATCCGTCGGCGTCGAGGAGCTCGACCGAGAACGTGTGGCGCGTGTTCGCCTGGTCCCACGGGACCTGGATGAGAAGGCCGATCCCGAACGTCGCCGGGTCGGGGCCTGTCTGCGACCAGCCACCGCCGACGATCGTGAGCTTGCCGTCCGACACCACGGCGTAGTCCGCGAGGAGCATGGTGGCTTTCACGCCTGCAGCCAATCACATCGGCTGCCAATTTCGGCCCAACATCGTCGTGCGCCGCGACGCGGCCGCGAACGCGGCCGGGTTCAGGGGTTGTCGCGATCGTGAGTCGTCGCTCGGCGACTCACGATCTGCGGGGTAATACGATCGCGTCGTGGCGTCCCGCGTCCGCGTCGGTCCAGCCCGCATGCCCTCCCGGGAGTCGCCCGAGCTGGCGATCGAGACTCTGCTCGAACGCCGTTACGACGCCTGCGAGATCGACTTCGAGAGCGGATTCTGGATGGACTACCCGTTCGCCGAGCGCCTCGGCGAGCTCGCGCGCGAGAACGACGTCTCGCTCTCCGTGCACGCGCCCCTGTTCGGGTTCATGGGCCATCTCGAGGCGAGCGGTCGCAAGTTCACGTCCGCGGTGGGAGCACTCGACCGCAGCGCAGGCATCGTCGCCGCGAGCGGTGCGGAACTCGTCGTCTTCCATCCGGGCTTCCTGCTCGGGCGCAGTCGGAGCGACGCGATCGACGCGGTCGTCGAGCAGCTCGGCACGCTGCGCGAGCGCCTCGAGAACAAGGAGAGAGGGGTACCGTTCGGGATCGAGGTGATGGGCCGCGTGCGCGACCTCGGATCGGTCGACGACGTCGTCGAGATCGCACGCCGGATCGACTGGGTTCGTCCCGTGCTCGACTTCGCGCACATGCATGCGACGAGCGACGGCGCGTTCCTCGAGCCTGGACGTTTCGGCGAGGCGCTCGCCCGAGCCGACGGCGTCCTCGAGACCGGCGCGCCGTTCCACATCCACTTCTCCGACATCGCGTTCGCAAACCGCAACGAGACGAAGCATCTCCCGTACGGCGAGGGCACCCTGCGCGCGGAGCCGCTTCGCGACGCGCTCGCAGCCTTCGACCGCCCCGCGACCGTGATTTCGGAGTCGCCCGACGAAAAGTCGAGTCAGGCGATCCGCTCGGTGCTCGCCGGCTCAGCCGGTACGAGCTCCGCGACACGCGCGTCGTAGACGGCCGCATCGTCGTCGCGTCCACGCTCGCGCAGGAACGCGGTCAGGTGCTCGAGCGGGTGCAGCTCGAAGAGGCTCAGCCCCCCGTCTCTCGCCATGCCCGCCGCCGAGAGGAACAGCTCCTCCGCCTCGTCGTCGCGTCGTTGCGCTGCCCGGATGGTGGCGAGCGCGGTGAGTGAGAAGATGTGGCAGCTGACGTCCTCCGGCACCGCGTGTGCGCGGGCATCGAGCGCAAGCCGTTCCCCCTCGTCGAGCTTGCCGAGATCGGCCAGGGTCGTCGCGAGCGCTGCCTGATAGTCGGGCTCCAGTCCGCGGTCGCCGCGCGCCGAGGTGATGCGGAGCGCCTCGCGGAACAGCTTCTCGGAACGCTTGAAGTCGCCCTTCGCGCGGGCAAGCCAGCCCAGCCTCGCCAGTGCGGCGGCGAGCACGGGCTCCATACCGAGCTCCTCCGCGGTCTCGCGCACCTCGTCCATCATGGTCTCGGCCGCGTCGAGCTCACCCTTCTGCTTCAGGAAGCCGGCGTAGGCCAGGGTCGCGCTCATGCGAGCGCGCACGCTTCCACTCTCTCCCGCCAGCTCGAGCGCCCGCGTCAGCAGGATCTCGGCCTCGTCGAGCTCCAGTCGCACGATGTGCGCGGATGCCAAGGCCTGTGCGGCAATCGTCTGCAGATCCTTTCGCCCTGCGTCGAGTGCGATCACATATGCGCGCTCCATGTAGCGGACGTAGTCGTCGTTCTCTCCGAGCCATGCTCCGACGACAGCTCGCGCGGTCAACGCATCGAACTGGGCGACCGCATCGGAGTCGCGCGGCAGGAGCGCGAGAGCCTCGTCCACGAGCGTTCGGGCGCCTGCGGCATCACCTTCGCGCTTGAGCGACGCCTCCCCGAGCGCGGTCAGCGCAAGCGCTCTGTACACCAGGTCGCCTTCCTCGCCCGCCTGATCGCGAACCTTTGCCATCTCGACCTGCACCGCGCCCCAGTCCTGGAGCCGCCAGGCGGCACGCGCGGCGAGGTACCGCGCGGCGAGAGTGGGACGCAACTCGAGCGCTCTCAGCGCCAGCTTGCGCGCATTCGGATACGCCTCTCGTGCGATCGAGCGCTTCGCCGCCTTGACGAGAGCCGCGGAGGTCTCCTGTGCGAGCTCCTCCGGCGCGGCGCCTTCGAGCTCGGTCAGGAACTCGACGGACTGGTCGAGGTGGTACGCGCGGATCTCCACGAGCTCCTCGCCCGTCCTCTCGGCGAGCCATTCCGCAAAGCGCGCGTGGTACTGGGCCCGCGCCAGCTTCGCCATCCCGGTGTAGGCAACCTCCCGGATCAGGGCGTGCTTGAACCGGTACGCGACCTCACCCGAGATCGAGGAACGGGGCTCGCGCAAGAGGAACTCGCGCTGTAGCAGGTCGTCCAGCAGCGCTTCGTGCTCCTCGACGTCCGGCGACAGGTGCTCGAGCGCGCCGCGCCAGAAGACGCGCCCGACGACCGACCCCCGCTGGAGCAGCGTCTTGGCGGCGGAATCGAGGTGATCGATACGTGCGGCGATCAGGGCCTGCAGCGTGTCCGGAACTCGGTCGGCAGAGCCGTTGCCCGAGCCGCTCTCGATGAGCATGCGGATCGTTTCCTCGACGAAGAGAGGGTTTCCCTCGGCGCGATCCAGAGCGTCCTGCGGCAACGAGGCGGGTCGCTCGCCCGCAGCACCGGCAAGCTGGCTCAGGAGCTGCTCGACCAGCTCGGCGCTCTCGTCCTCCGACAGCGGCTCGAGCTCGATCGCCGTCGAACGCACGCGGCCTCCGCCCCAGCCAGGGCGTGCGTCGAGCAGCTCCGGGCGCGCGAGGCAGAGGATGAGCATCGGCGCTCGCACCCGATCCGCGATGTGCTCGATCAGGTCGAGCAGCGGCGACTCGGCCCAGTGGACGTCCTCGAAGAGGAGAACGAGCGGCTGGACGTCGGCGATGCCCTGCATCACCTCGCGTGCCGCCCATGCGATCTCCTGTGGGCTGCGCTCGCCCTCGAGTGCCTCCATCAGCCCGGCGGCGAGACCCAGGACGTCCGCGACGGCCTCCTCGGCACAGCACTCCCGGAGCTTCTCGAAGGCCTCCTCGAGCGGGTCGTCGTCGGAGATGCCGGCGGCGGCCTTCACCATCTCGCCGAGCGGCCAGTACGTGACGGCTTCGCCGTAAGGCAGCGCGCGGCCGATGAGGACGCTTGCACGTTCCACGCCGTCGACGAACTCCCGCGCGAGACGGCTCTTCCCGACCCCCGCTTCTCCGTAGATCGTGAACAGGTGCGCCCGCTTGTCGCGAAGGCTGCGCTTGAACGTGTTCTCGAGCAGCTCGAGCTCGTCGTCGCGGCCGACGAGCGGCGCACGCGGTCCAACCGGCCGTCCAGGTCCGTCGAGCATGTCGACGACGCGCCAGGCGCGCGAGGGCCCGTCGATGCCCTTGAGCTCGACCGGTCCGGCGTCCTCGACCACGAGGCTGCGCGACGCGAGCCGATACGCGGTCGGGCCGATGAGGACCTCGCCGGGACGCGCAGCTTCCTGCAGCCGAGCGGCAAGATTGACGGCCTCCCCCGTCGCGAACGTCGATTCCGCGTCGTCGACGACCACCTCCCCTGCTTCGATTCCGATGCGGGCTTCGAGCTGGAGATCCTCGACGCCTGCGCGTATCGCCAGCGCGGCGCGAGCCGCGCGCAGGGCGTCGTCCTCGTGCGACTGGGGCACTCCGAACGCGGCCATCACCGCGTCCCCGGCGAACTTCTCGACGACGCCGCCGTGTTGCTCCACGCACCCGGACACCATCTCGAAGAACCGCGTGACGCGGCGGCGGACGACCTCCGGATCCGCGCCGGTGACGAGCCGTGTCGAGTCGACGATGTCGACGAACAGCACTGATGCGAGCTTGCGCTCCATCCTTCTAGTGTAGAAACGCCGGCGGGGGCGACTAGCATCCCGCCGTGCTCGCTCCGTCCGTCTTCAAGGCCTACGACATCCGGGGGATCTACCCGAGGGAGCTGGACGAGGACGGTGCGTACTGCGTGGGCAGGGC
>JAJTCQ010000022.1 GCA_021323315.1 Gaiellaceae bacterium
GCACGCGAACTCATCGGTGAGCATGAGCGGGGTTCTTGTTGACATGACCAAAACTGGGTGCTACGGTAACAGTCATGGCGACTAGAACTACGAGCGGCCAGCCGCCTCCCGGCTACGACCCGTCCCAGTTTCCGCCCTTCGCGGTCACCGTCGACGTCGTGATCCTCACCATGTCCGAGGGCGCTCTGAACGTCCTCCTCGTGCGTCGTGGCGAGGCCCCGTTCGAGGGCATGTGGGCGATCCCCGGCGGCTTCAAGCGGCCGGCCGAAACGCTCGACGGCGCGGCCAAGCGCGAGCTCGCCGAGGAGACCGGCGTCGACGCCGCTCCCGTCCTGAAGCAGTTCCGCGCCTACGGCGACCCCGGTCGCGACCCGCGCATGGACGTCGTGACGGTCGCCTACCTCGCGGTGCTGCGCGACGTCGGGGCGATCGTGGCCGGCTCCGACGCGGCCGCCGCCTCGCTGATCCCGGTCTCCGACGTCCTCAACGGGCAGATCGACCTCGCCTTCGACCACCTGCGGATCCTTCGCGACGCGGTCGAGCGCATCCGCGTCGAGCTCGAGGTCTCGGGCATCGCGACCGCATTCGTCGGCTCGACGTTCACGATGGCCGAGCTGCGAGCCGTGTACGAGGCGATCTGGGGCGTCCAGCTCGATGCGGCCAACTTCCGGCGCAGCATCGTCGCCGAGGACGGCTGGGTGATCCCGACCGGGCGCCGCGCGCGCCCCGGCTCTGCCGGCGGACGACCGGCGGAGCTGTATCGCGCCGGTCGCGCCTGGAAAGAGGGCGGCCCCATTCACCGCGCAGTCCGCCCCGAGGAGAGGAAGTGAGATCCATGCGAGCTGTCGTCTACGACAGGTACGGCCCTGCGGAGGTGCTGCATATCGAAGAGGTGCCGCGACCCGCTCCCGCAGAGAACGAGGTGCTGGTGAAGGTGCGGGCGAGCACGATCACACGCTCGGACTGCGGTCACCGCGCGGCCGACCCGTTCTTCTCGCGCATCTGGACCGGCCTTCGCCGGCCGAAGCAACGGATCGCGGGGATGGAGCTCGCCGGCGTCGTCGAGGAGGTCGGCTCGGCGGTGACGGAGTTCGAGGTCGGCGACGAGGTCTTCGGGCTCCGCTCGGGCGCGAATGCGGAGTACGTGCGCCTTCGCGAGCAGGGCGCGCTCGCGCACAAGCCGGCGAGCCTGAGCTTCGAGGAGGCGGCCGCGCTCTCCGACGGCGCGAGCATCGCGCGCGCGTGCCTCGCCAAGGCGGAGCTCGGCCCGGGGAAACGCATCCTCGTGTACGGCGCCACCGGAGCGATCGGGACCGCGGCCGTGCAGCTCGCGAAGGCAACCGGAGCGCACGTGACGGCCGTCGGCAACACGAAGAACGTCGAGCTCGTCCGCTCCCTCGGCGCGGACGTCGTCCTCGACTACACGCGGGAAGACTTCACGAAGAACGGCGAGACCTACCACGTCGTCTTCGACGCCGTCGGCAAGCACTCGTTTCGGCGGGCTCGGCGCTCGCTGAGGCCCGGCGGTGTGTTCATCGAGACCGACCTCGGGTTCATGTGGCACGTCCCGTTCCTCGCTCTCGCGACCCGCGTCATCGGTAGCAAGCGGCTGACGCTCCCGATCCCGAAGTACACGAAGGAGGACGTTGCCCACGTCAAGCAGCTCGTCGAGGAAGGCAAGTACCGGCCGGTCATCGACCGCACGTACCGGCTGGAGCAGGTCGTCGAGGCGACACGCTATGTCGAGACGGGCCACAAGACCGGCAACGTCGTGCTCACGGTCGGCGGCGCCGCTGCGGAGGGGGAGTCGTGAAGGCGGTCGTCCACGACCGCTACGGGCCGCCGGAAGTGCTGCGTGTCGCCGAGGTCGACCGTCCCGAACCTGCCGAAGACGAGGTCCTCGTCAGGGTCCACGCGACGACCGTCACGCGCACCGACATCCACATGCGCGCTGCGAAGCCGTTCTTCTGGCGCTTCATGCTCGGCCTTCGTCGACCCAGGCGCCGGATCCTCGGCCTCGAGTTCGCCGGTGTCGTCGAAGCGGTGGGCTCGAGCGTGACCCAGTACGAGGCGGGAGACCGCGTCTTCGGCCTCCGGAACGGTTCGCACGCGGAGTACGTGTGCGTGCGCGAGTCCGGCCTGATCGCGCGCATCCCCGACAACCTCGGCTTCGAGGAGGCGGCGGCGGTCTGCGACGGCATGTCGCAGGGAATGAATGCGCTCAGGGCCGGCCGGGTCGGCCCCGGCACGAGAGTCCTCGTGTACGGCGCATCGGGCTCCTGTGGAACGGCGACGGTGCAGCTGGGCGCGTACCTCGGCGCGCACGTCACCGCCGTGTGCAACGCGAAGAACGTCGAGCTCGTCCGTTCGCTCGGCGCCGAGGAGGTGATCGACTACGAGCGCGAGGACTTCACGAGGAACGGGCAGACGTACGACGTCGTCATCGACGCGGTCGCCAAGCACTCGTTCCTCCGGTCGCGGCGCGCGCTGGCTCCGAACGGTCGATACGTCGCCACCGACCGCCTTTACAACTTCCCGCTCGCATGGATCACGAAGTGGATCGGGAGGAAGAAGGTGGTCTTCGATGTCACCGGCTATGAACGCGACGACGTGCTTCTCCTCCGAGACCTTCTCGATGCCGGGAAGTACCGCGCGGTCGTCGACCGAACGTATCCGCTGCGGGACGTCCTGGAGGCGACTCGCTACGTCGAGAGCTGGCGGAAGACCGGGAACGTCGTGCTGACCATCTCTCATGACGAAAAGGGGGCGCGACAATGAAAGCGGCCGTGCGAGACCGGTTCGGCGCTCCGTCCGAGGTCGTCGAGCTCCGCGAGCTGGACGCGCCCGTTCCGGCGGAGGGCGAGGTACTCGTGCGCGTGCATGCGGCGTCGCTGAACATCGCGGACTGGTACTCGGTCGTCGGGAGGCCCAGGATCGCGCGTCCGACGACGGGCATCTTCCGGCCGAGGAGCAACCGGCTGGGCACCGACTACGCAGGGGTCGTCGAGGCTGTCGGCCCGGGCGTCACGACGTTCGAGCCCGGGGACGAGGTGTTCGGTGGGAAGGACGGCGCGTACGCCGAGTACGTCGTCGCGGACGTGGACCGGTCGATCACGCCGAAGCCCGCCAGCGTCACCTTCGAGGAGGCCGCAGCAGTGCCCGTCGCCGGGCTCACCGCCCTTCAGGCTCTCCGCGACCAGGGCCGGCTGCAAGCCGGGCAGAAGGTCGTGATCAACGGCGCGTCAGGAGGCGTGGGCACGTACGCCGTGCAGATCGCGAAGGCACTCGGGGGGAACGTGACGGCGGTGTGCAGCGCACCGAACGTCGAAACCGCTCACTCGCTCGGCGCCGACCGCGTCGTGGACTACGCGACGGAGGACTTCACGCGCCGCGAGGAGCGCTATGACCTCATGATCGACATCGCCGGCACTCGCTCGTGGAGGGAGTGCACGCGCGTGCTTGCTCCGGACGCGACCGTCGTCGTCGTGGGCGGTCCTCGGGCGAACGGCCTGCTCGGGCCGCTCGGACACGTGGCCGGAATGCGACTCGGCTCGATCCGTGGCAGTCGCACGATGGAGTTCTTCATCGCCAAGTTCAACAAGCCGGACATGGAGACGCTCCGCGAACTGCTCGAGTCCGGACAGGTGAGGTCGGTCGTCGACCGGCGTTTCGCGTTCGCCGAGATCGCCGCTGCTCTGGACTACCAGGGCGAGGGCCACCCGCGCGGGAAGGTCGTGCTCGACGTCTCGGGCGGCTAGCGGTATTCCGCGGCCGCCGCGAGCGCCTCGAGGAGGCGATCGTCGTCGTCGCGGTCGCGAACCGAGAACCGGATGCCGTCCGGGAAGACCCGGACGACGAGCCCCTGGCGGAGGAGCGCCGCGCCGACTCCGTCGGGGTTCTCCATCGGTACGAAGAGGAAGTTGGCCCGTGACGGCAGCGACCCGAGCCCGATCTCGCCGAGCGAGGCAGCGCAGCGGTCGCGCTCGGCGACCTGTTCGCGCACGTCGGGCGGGCCGGCGGCCAGGGCCGCGAGCGCGAGCGCCGCCGAGATCCCCGAGATCGGCTGAGGCGCCTGCCTGCGGTCGAGCTCGGCGGCCGTCGCAGCGTCCGCGAGCGCGTAGCCGACGCGGGCGCTCGCGAGCCCGAACGCCTTCGAGAACGTCCGCAGGACGACGATGCCGTCGCCGATGAGCCCTGCGGCGGTCTCGCCCGCATACTCGAAGTACGCCTCGTCCACGACGAGCGGCCGCGCGAACGAGAGCGAGCCGAGGGCGCCCGTCGGATTGTTCGGCCGGCACGTGAACGTCACCGCGGGATCGACGTCGCCGACCTCGGCGCCTGCGAGGTGCGCCGCGATGCGGAACAGCGGATACGTCGGGTCGACGTCGATGGCGACGACGTCGTCCGGCCCGGCGAACGTCCGCGCGCTGAGCAGGATGAGATCGTCTGCCCCGGCGCCGAGGACGACGTTCTGCGGCTCGACGCCCGCGTACTCCGCGATCGCGTCGACGAGGGCCGGGAAGCCGCCGTGCGCGTACTCGTTCACCTTCGCGAGGGCATCGACGATGAACGCGGGGCCGGCCGTTGGCGACGGAGAGGCCGGAACGTTCCCGTCGAAGCGCCTGATCAGCGCGGGGTCGAGCCCGAGCTCGGCCGCGATCGCCTCGGTCGACGGCGCCCAGCGGTACTCGCCGAACGCAGCGGGAAGCGCTCTCATCGGGAACAGCCTAGGGTGGTACGCAAAGTAGAGTCGGCGCCGTGAGCAGGCAATGCGCGCACCTCGACACGATCGCGACCACCGAGCTGCCTCAGCCCCCGCTCCAGTGCGAAGAGTGTGCGAAGAGCAGCGGTAGCTGGATGCATCTGCGCATGTGCCTGCACTGCGGGAAGGTGGGCTGCTGCGACAACTCGCCGAACCGCCATGCGACCGCGCATTTCAGGGAGACCGGCCATCCGTTGATCCGCTCGGCGGAGCCCTACGAGAGCTGGGTGTGGTGCTACGTGGACGAGATTTCGCTCTACGGCGCGGAGATTCTCGATGGCCCGCGCGAGCCGTGACGTCCCGCCGGTCGGGGACTCGGCGCTCGCGCTGCGGACGGCCTCGCTCCAGCCCGGGATGTCGCGGACGCTCGGCGACCCCGACGACGATCTCCTCGTCTACGTCGCGGCGGGGGCGGGCCTTCTCTCGGTCGGCGGGAACTCGGAGCCGGTGCAGGCCCGAAGCGCCGGCCTCGTCCTCGCGGGTGAGGACGCCCTGGTCCAGGCGACGGACCCGCTCGAGGTGGTCCTCATGACCGTCGGCGCCGGCGTCGACCATCACGCGCCGATCGGGCAGCGCGCGCTGACGGCATCGCTCGACGATGCCGAGGCACAGCAGGCGAGCGGAGCCCGCTCGTTCCAGATTCTGTTCGACGCCTCGAACGGCTCGACGCGGGCCACGCTCTTCGCCGGGTTCGTGCCGCCGGGGAGGGCGCCTTGGCACTACCACCTGTACGACGAGATCGTCTGGGTCCCGGACGGGCCCGGGCGCGTGCATGTCGGCGAGGCGGTCGAGGAGCTCGGGCCGGGCTCGGCGTTCCGCCTTCGTCCGCGGGAGGTGCACATCGTCGAGAACACGAGCGCCGACCGCGAGCTCACGATCATCGGGCTCTTCACGCCCGCCGGCAGCCCGTCCGCCGCGTACCTGACGCCCGAGGTCGCCGCCGAGTACCGCTTCGCGCGGTAGGTCGTGGGCTCTCGCGTCGGTGACCTGGTGCTCGCCGCACCCGAAGGGCTGGGGCTGGACGAGACGCGGTGAACGAGCTTCACCGGCCCGTGCTCCTCTACGACGCGACCTGACGGTTCTGCCGTTTCGCGGCGCGTGTCGCCGCGCGCCTCGACCGTCGGCGGCAACTCGCGTTCCTCCCGCTGCAAGATCCCGAGGCACCGCAGATCCTCGAAGACATCCCCGATGACGAACGGCTGGCCAGCTGGCGCCTCGCGCGGCGCGACGGCACCTTCGTGAGTCACCTCGGTGTGCGCGGCCGCGTTCCGGACGCGATCTACGATGCGCTGGCCGGACGCCGGGACACGCTGGGGCGACTCGTGCCTGACGGACCGGCACCGCGCCGTTTCCCGTAGCTACGTCAGGCGAACCACTCGCGAAGCGGCGGGCCCGAGCCGAAGGACGAGAAGTCGCCGTCGTCCCGGATGGCAAGCGCGACCTCGGCGAACGCGTTCACCGCGACCCACGCAAGGGCGCCTCCGACGCTGACGCGCTGCGCGCCCGCGCCGGCGATCTCGGCAAACGACAGCCCGCCGAGAGCGAGGACGTTCACAGGACGCGACGCCGCGGCGCAGAGCTCGCGAATCTCCTCGGTCGTCGTGAGTCCGGGCGCGTACAGAACGTCGGCACCGGCCGCCTCGTACGCCAGCAGGCGCTCGATCGTGTCGGAGAGATCCGGGTTGCCGCGGATGTGGTTCTCGGCGCGGGCGGTGAGCGTGAACGGGAAGTCCAGCGCGCGCGCAACCTCGACCGCGGCGGCCACGCGCTCCACGGCGTGGCTGCGCTCGTACAGGCGTCCGGACGGGTCGTAGTCCTCGATCGAGCCACCAACCGCGCCCGCCTCGGCAACCCGTGCGACTGCGTTCGCGGCGCTCTCGGGCGAGTCGCCGTAGCCGTTCTCGAGATCGATCGAGACGGGCAGGTCGGTCGCGTGGTCGAGCTCCGCCGTATGGGCGACGACCTCCTCGAGCGTGGCCTGGCCGTCGAGGCGGCCGAGGGTGAAGGCGAACCCAGAGCTCGTGCTCGCGAGCGCTTCGAACCCGAGGGCGGCCAGCGCGCGTGCCGATCCGGCGTCCCACGGGTTCGGGATCACGAACGGCTCGCCCTCGTGCAGGGCCTCGAACGCCTGCGCCTTCTCGTGTCGGTTCACCGTTCTCTCAGCGCGGCACGGATCTCGTGGAGCCGCGCGGTCTCGACTGCGACGGAGAGGATCAGAACGAGGATCACGACGCCGAGCGTAACGATCGAATCCGTCCCGTCGAGCGAGACAGCGACGACGAGCGCGACGGCTCCGGCGCCCAGCCGCTCCCAGGCGATCCGGCGAAGCACGCGGAACCGCATGAGCGCGAAGGCACAGAGGAAGGCCGCGACCCCGAGGCCGAGCGCCCATCGGCCCGGCTCGGAGAGGGGGTCCAGCGGATGCTCGAGCGTCTTCTTCGCGGCGACGGCGTAGAAGATGATCCCGAGGACGACGGGGTAGTGGAAGAAGGTGAAGACGTCGCGTGCGAGGGGGCCGCGAGCGGCGGCCGACGCGCGCCGGAGCGAGCGCTCGGCCGCGACGGCCGTGAAGTCGAAGTAGGCCCACCACAGCGCGGCGACACCGGCGAAGGCGACGACCACTGACAATGCGTACGTTGCGTCACGCTCGAGGTCCGACGTTCCGATCCCGATTGCGACGATCGACTCGCCGAGCGCGATGATCACGATCAGCGCGTAGCGCTCGGCGAAGTGCGAAGGCGAGACGCGCCAGTCGGCCCGTGCCACCAGCAGCGTCCCGACGACGTCGATGACGAGAGAGGCGAGCCAGATCCAGGCGCGGTAGTCCGCATCCGCGAAACCGCCGATCAGCGCGATGACCGCCGCGAGCACGAACCAGGGCGAGAGCCGTGCGACCGCGCGGAGCTGGCCGGGATCGTCACGAACACCCCATGCGTACAGCATCGAGTTGAGAACGCGCGCGACGAAGTACGCGACGGCGAACCACGCGGCCTCGTCCTGGAATGCGTCGGGCACCGACAGAGCCATGAAGAACCCCGCTGCCATCGCCCCGAACATGAGCAGCCGCGTCACGCTGTTCTCGACGTCGATCGCGTTCGTCATCCACGCGTAGGCCGACCAGGCCCACCACACCATCGCGAGCACGAGTGCCGAGCGAAGGAAGCCCTGCACGCTGGTGTCTTCGAGGATCAATGCCGTGACCTGCGTGAACGCGAAGACGAACACGAGGTCGAAGAAGAGCTCGATGTAGCTGGTCTTGCGCTCCTCCTCCGTCTCGGTCGACTCCTTGACCAGCGGAGCGACGTCGCTCACTTCGTCTACACCTTTGCCACAGCGCGCTCGAGCGACGCGACCGAGAGCGGCGACCCGGTCGCATTTTGGACGAGCCGGTCCCAGCGCACCGACTGGCCGGGTGCAAAGAGCTTCTCGCGCAGGATTCGCCCCGCATCCGGTCGGTCGACGATCCCGCCCGCGGAACCCTCGAGGAAGGCCGTCAGCTGGAGCCCGACGATCGCCCCGTAGAGGTACGTGTGGTAGTAGACCGGCGCGACGGCGATGTGGATCTTCGCCGCCCAGTCCGGCGCGCGGCGGCCGTCCGGCGGCGTGATCCCCTGGTGGCGCGACACGAGCTCCCACCAGATGGTGTCGAGGTCGGCCTCGGGATCCGCATACAGCGCGCGCTCGAACGCGTTCATCACCAGTACCCAGCGCGTGAAGACGAGCAGCTCGGCGGCGCGCGCCGCGTCGAGCCTGGCGCCGAGCTCGGCGACGTCACTCGCGCTCGCCCCGAGAACCACCTCGAGCCAATCGCGGCGGCCCGACAGCGCGCCGGAGAAGAGCGCGGATCCCTCCGTTGTGACGAGGTGCGTCGAGCGTAGGAACCACGGCAGGTCGTCGAGGAATCCGAGGTTGTAGACGCCGTGACCCAGCTCGTGGAGCATCGTGTCCGCGCAGTCGTGCGTCTCGACGGTGTTCGCGAGGATCCGCACGTCGCCCGCGCGATCGATGTCGATGCAGAAGGCATGCTGGTTCTTGCCCTCGCGGGGGTAGAGGTCGCTGCGCTCGAGGATCCCGTCCACCTCGAGCCCGACGCCCTCGAAGGTGCGCCGCGCGAGCGCCACGACGTCCCGATCGGCGAACAGCGGGTCGAGGTCGACCGCCCCGTCGGGTGGCGTCTCCTGGAAGAACGGGTCGGCATAGTGCCACGGCCGAAGCTCCGACAGGGAGCAGTCGAAACGCGCCGCGAGCGTCTCGTCGAGCGCGCCCTTCCAGCGCGCGAACGGGCCGGCGGTCACGCGGTCGGCCGCGGCAAGCGTGTCGGCCAGCTTGACCTCGTCGAGCTCGTCGGTCGAGACGGAGAGCGCGAACCAGTCCCGGTACCCGAGCCCGCGGGCCGCCTCGTTCCGGAGGCGAGCGAGCTCCCGGACGTCGGCCGCCACCTCGGCGCCGACCGTCTTCGACGCCTCCCACGCCTCCTCCCGCTCGGCCTGGTCGTCGCTTCGGCGGAGGATTCGCTTGATCTCGGTGTCGCCGACCTCGACCCCGGCCACCACGCCGCGATGCCGCGAGAAGCGCATGTCGACCGAAGACTCGAGTTCGACGATCCGCGCGCGCAGGGTGTCCGGGATCTGGTGCGTGAGCATCGAGTTGCGGAGGAGGTCGAGCTGGCGCCGGACGAGGCCGTTCCCGCCGGACTCGCGAGCCGCAGTGACCGCGTCGAAGAGATCCCGGTCCGCAAGCGTGTCGGAGAGCGCGAGCTCCGCCTTCGCTCTTCGCGCGGCGTTCTCCTCGGTCGCCTCGACCTGCGAGTTCCACCACGCGAGGTTCGCGGCGAGGGCACGCGGCGCGAGCCTGGTCTCGGCCTCGGCGAGGATCGCCGCTGCGTCGCCCGTCATGAGGCGCGAGCTTACCGACGCACCGCCACGACACAGTTCTCCCTGCAATCGTCCGAACGCCGACGAGCCCGCAGCAGCGCGGAGGGCTCACGAAGCGCTTTTCGACCGCGCCACCTCCACGGCTGGAAGACCCTCGTTCTCGAGCCCGCCACGACGCGGAGGCGGTCGTCGACTGCCTCCGCTCGCCACGCCCGTGTACTTCACGCGTCGCGTGGAGGAGCTGACGCGCCCGGCGCCTGACTGCGAGCTAGCCTGCGCGGCGTGAGCGCCGTCGACGTCAGGACTCTGCCGTGGAGCTGGTACACGGATCCGGCCGTGCTCGACCTCGAGCGCGAGCGCATCTTCCGGCGCTCGTGGCAGTACGTCGGCCACCTCGGCGACGTGCCCGAGCCCGGCTCGTTCGCCGCGTCGTTCGTCGCGGACGTCCCGATCGTCGTCGTGCGGGACAAGGAGGACGAGCTCCGAGCGTTCCTGAACGTCTGCCGGCACCGCGGCTCCCTGGTGTGCGAGGGCGCAGGCCGACGCGAGACGCTGCAGTGCCCGTACCACGCGTGGACGTACGGCCTCGACGGCCGCCTGATCACGGCACCGCGCGGCAACAAGGAAGGCGGGATCCCGAAGGAGGAGCTGGGCCTCGTCCCGCTGAGGCTCGAGACGTGGGGACCGCTCCTCTTCGTGAACCCGGATGCGGACGCCGAGCCGCTCGACGTCCATCTCGACGGCATTCCGGAGCTCGTCGCGGACGCGGGGATCGACCTCGACGCGCTGCGCTTCCTGCAGCGCTCGGAATCCGAGCTCGCATGCAACTGGAAGATCTCCGCCGAGAACTTCCTCGAGTGCTACCACTGCCCGACCGCGCACCCGGGCTTCTCTGCGGTCATGAACGTCTCGCCCGACGCATACCTGCTGGAGGCCAGCGCGAGCCGGATGACCCAGCACGGCCCGCCCCGCGCCGAGCCGCGCGGTGCGTACGACCCGACCGGAGAGGTCGAGCGCGGTCAGTTCCACCTCCTCTTCCCCGGCACCGTGATCAACGTCATGCCCGGGCGGCCGAACGTCTCCATCGGCCCCATCGTCCCGCGCGGGATCGAGAAGACGTACCGCTTCATCGATTACTTCGTCGCACAGGACGCCGCCGAGGCATGGATCGACGAGTCGCTCGCGTTCGACGCGCAGGTCGGTGCCGAGGATCGCGTGCTCATCGAGCGCGTGCAGGCAGGCGTGCGGGCCGGAGTGATCGACGAGGGCCGGCTCCTTCCCGAGTCGGAGAAGCTGATCGCACACTTCCAGTCGCTAGTCGTCGAGGCGCTCGCGTAGCCTCCGGCGTCCGCAACATCTCCGTTTGGTTAACGTCCCGCGCGCATGCGGTTCAGCCTGACCCCGCGCACGTCCGAATTCTTCGCGCTCTTCGGGAAGGCCGGCGGGAACGCGCTCCAGGTGGCGCGGCTCGTCGAGCGGCGGTTCCGCGAGCACCCGAACTCGGGCATCACGCAGGAGCAGGTCAAGGCGGAGGAGACCGAAGGCGACGAGATCACGCGGGAGCTCATCACGCTCCTGAACACCCAGTACGTCACTCCCTTCGACCGGGACGACATCTACCAGCTCGCGACCGAGCTCGACGACGTCGTCGACTACCTCGAGGAGGCGTCCGCGCTGCTCACCCTCTACGGCGTCGACATGCCGACACGCCACGCCGTCGCGCAGTGCGGGATCATCGTGCAAGCGTGCGAGCAGCTCGCGATCGCCTGCGAGAACCTCAAGGGCATGCGAGGCGTCCAGGAGGCGCTCGTCCAGGTCAAGCTCCACGAGGACGAAGGCGACCGCGTCCTACGCGAGGCGCTCGCGGCGCTCTTCCGCGACGAGGGCATCGACCCGCTCATCGTGATCCGCTGGAAGGACATCTACGAAGGGCTCGAGCGTGCGCTCGACGCGTGCGAGACCGCGGCGAACGTCATCGCGAACATCGTCGTGAAGAACGCCTGAGCCAGGGCCGCGATGGAGGACCTGACCCTCGTCGCCGTCATCGTCGTCGCGCTGTTCTTCGACTTCACGAACGGCTTCCACGACACGGCGAACGCGATCGCGACGAGCGTCTCGACGCGCGCGCTGACGCCGCGCACGGCCGTCCTCCTCGCGGCGATCCTCAACTTCGCCGGCGCATTCGTGTCGTTCGCCGTGGCAGCGACGATCGCGAAGGGGATCGTGAACGCGGACGCGATCACCCTCAGCGTCATCCTGGCCGGATTGGTCGGCGCCATCACGTGGAACCTGATCACATGGTTCCTCGGACTGCCCTCGAGCTCGAGCCACGCCCTGATCGGAGGCATCGCCGGATCCGCAATCGCGGCGTCGGGGCTCGACGTCATCAACTGGTCGGGGATCTGGAACAAGGTCGTCCTGCCGGGGCTGCTGTCGCCGACGATCGGCTTCGTCGCCGCCTTGGCGCTGATGTTCGCCCTCGTCTGGGTGATCCGGAGACGCTCGCCGACCCGCGTCAACCGCGTTTTCCGGCGGGCGCAGATCGTGTCGGGAAGTTTCGTCGCCTTCACGCACGGGACGAACGACGCCCAGAAGACCATGGGCATCATGTCGCTCGCCCTGATCGTCTCCGGCCACCTCGATGCCGACTTCGACAGGCCGCCGACGTGGGTGATCGTGTCGGCCGCCCTCGCGATGGCGCTCGGCACCTACGCGGGCGGCTGGCGGATCATCAAGACGATGGGAACGCGCATCGCGAAGATCGACCCGCCGCAGGGCTTCGCCGCGCAGACGGCGTGCGCGGGAATCCTGTGGACGACCGCGCACTACGGCTTTCCCGTGTCGACGACCCAGACGATCACCGGCTGCGTGATGGGCGCCGGCGCGAGCCGCCGCTTCTCCGCGGTGCGCTGGGGGATCGCCGGCAACATCGCCGTGGCGTGGATCCTCACGTTGCCGGCAGCCGCTTTCGTCGGCGCGACGATGGAGCTCGTCACCCGAATGCCGGCGGGCAACCTGGTCGTGTTCGTCCTCGCGGGGACGATCGCAGCCGGGGCGTTCATCGGCCGGCGCTACGAGACGCGCCGGCTTCTGCCAGCCCCGGGATAACGCGGATCTCCGAATTCTCACCCCACGGGGCCTCCTGCCGATACACAATGTCGTAATGGCGACACGCGTTCGCACCGAGCCCGTCGAAACTCTCCTCAACCGCGAGCTCTCACACCTCGAGTTCCACGCCCGCGTGCTCGAGCTTGCGACGGACGACACGCTGCCGCTCCTCGAGCGGGTGAACTACTGCTGGATCTTCTCGTCGAACCTCGACGAGTTCTTCCAGGTCAGGGTCGCCGGCCTGCTGGGTCAAGCCGAGTCCGGTCTCACCGTCCGCTCCGCGGACGGGCTCACGCCGCATCAGGCGCTTGCACGCATCCGAGAGCGCGTGCTCGAGCTCACGGCGCTCCAGGCCCGACTCTGGAAGAAGGAGCTTCGTCCGGCACTCGAGTCGGAAGGGGTCGTGGTCGGAGGCATCGAGGATCTCGAGCCGAAGGCGCTCGAAAAGCTCGAACGCCGCTTCCATCGCGAGATCTTCCCGATCCTGACGCCTCTTGCAGTCGGGCCGGGACAGCCGTTCCCGTACATCTCGGGGCTCTCGCTGTCGCTCGCGATCTTCGCCGAGGACCCGGACATCGGAGAGGCGCGCTTCGCCCGCGTCAAGATCCCGGAGGGACTGCCTCGCTTCTTCGAGCTCGGCGGAAAGGGTCTCTACGTCCCGCTCGAGCAGATCATCGCGCACTTCCTCCCGACGCTCTTCCCAGGCGTCGAGATCCTCGAGCGGGCGGTCTTTCGCGTGACACGCGACGCCGACTTCGAGGTGTCCGACGACGCCGACGACCTGCTCGAGGCGGTCGAGAGCCAGCTCCGCCGACGGCGTTTCGGCGACGTCGTCCGTGTCGAGGTGAGCTCGTCGGCGTCCTCCGAGATGGTCGCGCGCCTGCAGAGCGGACTCGAGGCCGACGAGACGCAGGTCTATCGCGTCGATGGGCTCCTCGACCTCTCCGAGCTCAAGGAGCTCGCCGCGATCGACAGGCTCGACCTGAAGTACGAGCCGTGGATTCCCGCGATTCCACCCCGCCTCGCGAGCGCCCAGGGCGACCTGCCGAAGATGTTCGACGAGATCCGTCGCGGAGATGTGCTGATCCACCAACCGTACGGCTCGTTCCGCGCGAGCTTCGAGGCATTCGCCCAGGCCGCTGTCCGCGATCCGCACGTCAACGCGATGAAGACGGCCGTGTACCGCACGAGCGACGACAGCGAGCTCGTCGCGGCGCTCATCCAGTGCGCCGAGCAGGGGAAGCAGTCGGTGTGCCTCGTGGAGCTCAAGGCGCGCTTCGACGAGCTTCGCAACATCGAGTGGTCGAGAGCGCTCGAGCAGGCGGGCGTCCACGTCGCATACGGATTCCCCGACCTCAAGATCCACGCGAAGATGACGCTCATCGTCCGCCGCGAGGGAGACGTCCTACGGCGCTACGCACACATCGGCACCGGGAACTACCACGCCGCCACTGCGCGCCTCTACGAGGATCTGGGGATCTTCACTGCCGACGAGGAGATCACCGCAGACGTCGCGGATCTCTTCAACTACATCACCGGTTTCGGCCGGCCGCAGAAGTTCCGCAAGCTGCTCGTCGCGCCGTTCACCCTCCGCAGCGGCCTCGTGGACGAGATGCGTCGGGTCGCCGCCGCGGCAGCCGACGGGAAGCATGCGCGCATCCGGCTGAAGGTCAACCATCTCGTCGACCCGAGGATCGTCGAGGAGCTGTACGACGCGTCGCGCGCCGGTGCCCGAGTCGACATCATCGCCCGTTCGACCTGCGCCCTTCGCCCCGGCGTCAAAGGTGTGTCCGAGAACATCCACGTCCGCTCGATCGTCGGCCGCTATCTCGAGCACAGCCGCATCTACTCGTTCGAGGCCGACGAGCGAGTCGCGACGTACATCGGCAGCGCGGATCTGATGCAGCGCAATCTCGACCACCGCATCGAGGTGCTCGTGCCCGTCGAGAACGCGCGCGTGCGTTCGGAGATCCATGGTGTGCTCGACAGCGCGCTCGCCGACAACGTCAACTCGTGGATCCTCGAGCCAGGCGGCGAATGGGAGCGCGCCGCGGCCACAAAGCCGGAGAAACGGCACTCTCATCACGACACGATGATGCAGCGGGCCCTCAAGCGCGCCCGCCGCGGCGCACGCGATCGGCGTGCCGGATAGCGCCGCGCCTCCCGAGGTGCTCTTCGTCTGCGTCCACAACGCCGGCCGCAGCCAGATGGCAGCCGGCCTCACCCAGCTGAGGTCGGAAGGTCGTGTGCGCGTGCGCTCGGCCGGGAGCGATCCGGCGGAGGAGATCAACCCGGCGGTGGCGGAGGCGATGGCGGAGGTAGGCCTCGACCTGAGCGAGGAGTTCCCGAAACCGCTCACCGACGAGGTCGTGCGCGCAGCCGACGTCGTGATCACGATGGGCTGCGGTGACGCGTGCCCCGTCTACCCGGGCAAGCGCTACGAGGAGTGGACGCTCGACGACCCCGCCGGCCGGGACCTCGCGAGCGTTCGCCGGATCAGGGACGAGATCGACGCACGCGTCACGGCGCTCGTTCAGGACCTGCTCGGCGAGTAGCGCTCAGGCCGTGGAGACGGTGCGGCGATCGCCTGCCCCGATCTCGGCCGGCGGCGCAACGTAGAGCGTCGGCGCAAGCTCGGAGCCGCTCCGCTCGAGCACCCACGCGCCACCCTTCTCGCAGGTCACGTCCCTGCCGAGGAGGCTCTCGAAGACTTCGCGGTGCGTGCACGCGAGACTGGCGTCCGGCAGGTCGGCGAGGAGCGTGAGGAGGTCGTCGAGCGGGACGTCCGGCTCGAGCTCCCAGTGGCTCTCGACCGAGAGGTTGCGACTCTGCGCAAGCGGGACGACCGACTCAACACACCGCGCGAGCGGGCTCGAGACGATGCGCGTGATCTCGTATCCGGCGAGAGACCACGCGAGCTGCCGGGCAACCACGCGACCCGCGTCGTCCAACCGCCGGAAGCGATCGATCTCCGGTGACGACAACCGTACGCCTGCGCTCGCGTGTCTCAGAAGCAGCACGTAGCCCCTCTTGTCGCCAACCTCTTCCCGGCCAGTGCAGGGATTCTGTGCATTCGCGCCGCGCTGGTCAAGGTTCCGGAATCGTGAACATGCGGGCTATTACTCATCGACATATATCGATGCGCTGTTAGCGTGATCATGCGATGAGACAGCAGGCGACATCCGCGCCCGAGGCGCAGGCGGTCCTCGGGCGCCTTTCGAGGCTCGACCGATATCTGCCCGTCTGGATCGCGCTGGCAATGGCAGGTGGCCTGATCCTCGGAACGTTGGTGCCGAACCTGAACGACGGCCTCGAGCGGCTGCAGATCGGCACCGTGTCGCTTCCGATCGCGATCGGGCTGCTGCTGATGATGTATCCGGTGCTGGCGAAGGTCAGGTACGAGGACCTCGGCCACATGAGCGACGACGGGGTGGGCAACGGCCGGTTCTTCGGCACGTCGCTGTTCCTGTCGTGGGTCGTCGGACCCGCGCTCATGTTCGCGCTCGCCTGGATCTTCCTCGCCGACCACCCCGCTTATCGCACCGGCGTCATCATCGTAGGACTGGCGCGCTGCATCGCGATGGTCCTGGTGTGGAACGACATTGCGCTCGGCGACCGTGAGCGAGCGGCGATCCTCGTCGTGTTCAACGCCGTCTTCCAGGTGGTCGCGTACGCGCTCCTCGGGTACTTCTACCTCACCGTCCTTCCCGGCTGGCTCGGCTTCGACACGCAAGGCTTCGAGGTCGGGATCTGGGAGGTCGCCCGCACGGTGCTGATCTTTCTCGGAATTCCGCTCCTGGCCGGCTTCCTGACGCGAACGATCGGGATCCGGCGTCGTGGGCGCACGTGGTACGAGCAGGAGCTCATTCCACGCATTGCGCCGTTGACCCTGTACGGGCTGCTCTTCACGATCGTCCTGCTCTTTGCGATCCAGGGCGAGGAGATCACGTCGCAACCGCTCGACGTCGCGCTCATCGCCGTTCCTCTCCTCGTCTACTTCGCGCTCATGTGGGCCGCAGGCTTCGCGGCCGGGAGACTCATGCACTTCCCGTACCCGCAGACGGCTGCTCTCTCCTTCACGGTCGCCTCGAACGACTTCGAACTCGCGATCGCGGTCGCCGTCGGCGTCTTCGGCGCGGCGTCGGGCCAGGCGCTCGCGGGTGTCGTCGGGCCACTGATCGAGGTGCCCGTGCTCGTCGCGCTCGTCTACGTCGCTCTCTGGCTGCGACGGCGCCTCACGTGGCCGGCGCCGAAACCCGCACTGGTCGCGCAATCGACGGCTGCCGCTGGTGAATAGCGCCGGTCGGCTCAGGAAGCGCGTGTGATAACGGGAGTTGCGAGCAGGTCTCCGATCCGCTCGATCGCGCCGAGTCTCAGTCGGTAGTAAGCGTAGGTCCCGCGCTTCTCCCGTTCCAGCAGGCCCGCTTCGACGAGCTGCTTCAGGTGATGGCTCACGGTCGGCTGCTTGACGCCGAGGAGCGGCTCGAGGTCGCACACGCACACCGACTCGCCGTCGGCCTGGAGCAGGCAGTTGAGGATCTGGAGCCGGTGTCGGTCGGCGAGCGCCTTGAAGAGCTGCTCGAGCTCGGCCGCGGCCTCCGGGGACAGTGCCGGGCCGGAGATCGGCCTGCAGCATTCGACCAGTGGGAGCTCTCTCATGGGAAGCCATGGTATCGATGGACGTCGATGTGATCTCCCGCCGAGAACCACGAAGCGGCCCGAAGGCCCCTCCGTGTGGACAGGCGTCGTGTCGGAGGGAATGCTTTAGGTGCGGTTCGCCGCTTTCACCGCAAAGGTGAAGTTCGTCCTCGCCCGCTTCAGCTGCTTGGGTGTCAGCCAGACGAAGTCAGCTCGCTGCGCAATCGCCTTCTCGTTGTCGAAGACGTAGTCGATAAATGCCTGCACCTCTCGGCGCTTGAACGACGACCCTTTCGCGTAGATGAACAGCGGCCTGGACAGCCGGATGTACGTGTTGTTGTGCATCGCGAGATAGTCCGAACGACTCCGCTTCTCTCGACCGTTGATCGCAAGCGTGAAGTAGTCGAACGTGCCCGAGTCACCACCGCTCCCGCGGCTGCCGCGGCGCCACGGCGCCCGATTCCGAATCTCATCGTGTTCCCATCTCCTCGTTTCGATTACCCCTGCCGACGCGATGCTCGCGACGGACGAATCACGCGTGGGCCGATGAGGAGTGAACGTCAGGTGGCGGAGTAGTGAACGCCGCTCAATGTGATGCGTCGGTGAACTCCGCGAACTCGCCGGTCACGAGGAAAGCGGTCTGCTCACCGATGTCGACGGCGTTGTCGCCGATTCGCTCGAAGCAGCGCGCGACCGTGATCTGCCGCATGCCCCACTCGAGCGCCTCCGGATCGTTCACGTAGCCGAGCACCTCGCCGAAGACCTGCCGGTTCGCGCGGTCGACGAGCTCGTCGAGCCCGTGCAGCCCTCTGGCCCGCTCGACGTCACGCTGCGCGAACGCGTCGAGCGAGACCTTGACCATCTCCTCGCAGCGCTCGCCCATGTCGACGAGGCTCTCGATCACCGTCTGCTTTGTGTCGAGGTGGCTCGAGAGCTTCGTGAGCTTCGCGATGGTGACGCACTGGTCGCCCATGCGCTCGACGTGGAGACCGGAGTGCAAGAGCGCGAGCACGAGGCGGAGGTCGCCGGCGACAGGAGTCTGACGAGCCAGCACGAGCTCGATCTGCTTCTCGAGCGCGTGGTACCGCTCGTCGACCTCGTCGTCGAAGGCGATGACCTCGTCGCAGAGCTCGACGTCCTGCGTACGCAGAGCGTCGACCACGCCCCGGATCGAGCGCAGGACGATCTCGCCCGCGTCCTGGAACCCGGCCTCGAGAGCGTCCAGTTCGCCCTGGAACTCGACTCTCATCCGAATCTCCCCGTCACGTAGTCCTCGGTGCGCTTGTCGGAGGGGGTCGTGAAGATCTTCCTGGTCGAGTCGTACTCCACGAGGATCCCGTGCCTTCTGCCGCCGTCCTCGTCGACGAGGACGCTGAAGAACGCGGTCATGTCGGCGACCCGCGCGGCCTGCTGCATGTTGTGGGTGACGATGACGATCGTGTAGTCGCGCTTCAGCTCGTGCATGAGGTCTTCGATGCGCGTCGTGGAGATCGGGTCCAGCGCAGATGCCGGCTCGTCCATCAGGATCACGTCGGGATTGACGGCAAGCGCGCGGGCGATGCAGAGGCGCTGCTGCTGTCCGCCCGACAGTCCGAGCGCGCCCTCCTTGAGTCGGTCCTTGACCTCGTCCCAGAGCGCGGCCTGCCGGAGCGCGTTCTCCACCCGCTCGTCCATCGACCCCTTCATACCGAGGACACGGGGCCCGAACGCGATGTTGTCGTAGATCGACTTCGGGAAGGGGTTCGGCTTCTGGAAGACCATGCCGATGCGGCGGCGGATCTCGACCGCGTCCACGTCGCGCGCGTAGAGATCCTCACCGTGGTACAGCACCGTCCCCGAGACCTTCGCGCCCGGGACGAGATCGTTCATGCGGTTGAAGCAGCGGATGAACGTGCTCTTGCCGCAGCCTGACGGGCCGATGAACGCGGTCACCGTATTCTTGTGCACGGCGAGGTCGACACCGTCGAGTGCGACGTTGCCGTGGTACGAGACTTCGAGGCCGGAGACCGAGAAGACCTTCTCGCGGCGCTCGACCTCCGAGCGGTCGAGCCCGTGAGAGACCTCCGCGATGCGACCGCTGTCGATACGTGGTGCTTCCATCTGCGTCATGTCCTCGCTCACCATTGCTTCCGATAGCGATTGCGTAGGAAGATCGCCACCGCGTTCATGCTGAGCACGATGACGAGAAGGACGATCGCGCCGGCTGCCGCGAGCGTCTGGAAGTCGACGTCGGGCTGCTTCGTCCAGTTGTAGATCTGCACCGGGAGTGCCGTGTACGGCCCCATGAGCGTCGGGTTGAACGCGACGTAGGTGATCGCGCCGACCATGATCAGGGGCGCGGTCTCGCCGACCGCGCGTGAAAGCGCGAGGATCGAGCCGGTGGCGATGCCGGGGATCGCCGCGGGGAGCACCTGCCGCCAGACGACCTGCCACTTCGTCGCTCCGAGCGCGAAGGCTCCCTGCCGGATCGAGTCGGGAACGGAGCGGATCGCCTCGCGCGAGGCGACGACGACGGTCGGCAGGACGACGAGCGTGAGGATGAGGCCACCTGCCAGTACGACCCGGCCGACGCCGATCCCGCGCACGATGAAGGCGAGCCCGAGGATCCCGTAGACGATCGCCGGCACCGCGGCGAGGTTCTGGATGTTCACTTCGATGACGCGGTTCCACCACCGCTCGCGGTTCGCGTACTCCTCGAGGTAGATCGCCGTGAGGACGCCGACCGGCACGGAGAAGAGCAGCACGAGTGCGCCGAGGTACAGCGTTGCGAGGATCGCGGGGCGCGCGCCTGCCTCGTCCGGAACCGTCGACGGCAACCCGGTCAGCAGCTGGCTGGAGAGCGCCGGCCAGCCCGTGACGACCGTGTCGACCAGGAGGACCACGAGCGTCCCGAAGGCCACGAACATGCAGAAGAGCATCGCGGCCTTGAAGAGGCGGTTCTTCCAGGCACGTCCCCGGCGCGTCGTCGCCTCGTCGGGCGGCGGCACATGGTCGCGCTCGACATGCGGCTCGAAAACGGTCATTCGTAGACTTCGCGGTACTTGCGGACGAGCCTGATGGAGATCAGGTTCATGACGAGCGTCATCACGAACAGCGTGAGGCCGACCGCGAAGATCGTCTTGTACTCGATCGAGCCGGTCGGCACGTCGCCGTTGCCCGTCGCGCCGATGAACGCGGTGATCGTCTCGATGGTCTCACGCGGATCGAACGTGATCTGCGCCAACTGGCCCGCCGCGATCAGGACGATCATCGTCTCGCCGACGGCGCGCGAGAACGCGAGGACGAACGCGGCGATGATCCCGGACACGGCGGCCGGCACGACGATGCGCGTCGACACCTGCAACTTGTCCGCGCCGAGCGCGTACCCGCCGTCGCGAAGGTCACGCGGAACCGCCGCCATCGCGTCCTCCGAGAGGGTCGCGACGGTTGGGATCAGCATGATCCCGAGCACGAGGCTGGCGGAGAGCGCGTTGAAGATCTCGACCTGCACGTCGAGCTGATCGCGCAGGAAGGGCGTGACGAAGGTCAGCGCGAAGTAGCCGAGGACGACGGTCGGGATCGCAGCGAGGATCTCGAGGATCGGCTTGAGGAACGCAGTCGCGCGCGGCGCCGCGTACTCGCGGAGGTAGATCGCGCCGCCGATCCCGAGGGGAAACGCGACGAGCGCCGACCAGAACGAGATGACGAAGGTCCCCACGACGAGTGGGAGGACACCGAACTGCGCATCGAGGAAGAGCGGCGCCCACGTCGTTCCCGTGAAGAAGTCGACCGGGCTGATCTCGCGAAAGAAGTCGAGTGCGGGCAGGACGAGCGAGACGACGATGCCGACCGTCGTGAGCACGGAGATCGCGGCCGCGACGAACAGCACGACATGGACTAGCTGCTCACCCCAGCGAACCTTCTTGCGGGGAAGAATGGTCGCCGCCGGCCTTGCGACGGTGGCGTCCGCAGTCGTCACCTACGAGGTCGCGCCTTCGAGCTTCTGCTGCTGCGCGGCGATCTGCTCCGCGTTCAACGGCACGAACTGCGCCTCGGTCGCGATCGACTCGGCGTTCTCGAGCGTGTAGCCGACGAAGTCGGAGACGGACTGGTTGTCCGTGAGCGAGCTGCGCTTGACATACATGAAGAGCGGACGCGCGAGCGGCATGTACGTGCCGTCCTGCGCAGCCTCGACGCTCGGCGCCACACAGCCCGACCCACCGTCGACCTCGAGCGCCTTCAGCGTGTCCTGGTTCTCCTCGAAGTACGAGAACCCGAGGTAGCCAAGGCCACCTTCGCTGCCCGCGACCCCCTGGACGATGACGTTGTCGTCCTCGCTCGCGGAGAAGTCGGTGCGGCTCGCACCCTCCTCGCCGTTGATCACGTCCGTGAAGTAGTCGAACGTGCCCGAGTCGGTTCCGGGCCCGTAGAGCTTCAGCGGCACATCGGG
>JAJTCQ010000046.1 GCA_021323315.1 Gaiellaceae bacterium
CCCTCGTTCTGCGCGTGACGCTGACGCTTCGGCGTCGAAGTGCCTGCCCGACGTTCTGAGCCGCGCGCGGCTTAAGGTGGACCTGTGGTCGACGCTCCTCCGTTCCCATCGCCGGCGATCGAGCAGCCTGCGGCGCGTCAGGTCTCGTACGGCCTCGTGACCGGGCGGGCGGCGCGAGGTTCCGTACGCGTGCTCGTCCATGCGAACGGGAAGCGGCTCGCGTCACGCCCACTCGCGGGGCGACGCTTCACGCTGCGCGTGACGCTTCCGCGCGGGGACGTGACCGTCCGCGTCACCACCGTCACCCGCAACGGTCGGCGGTCGTCGACGCACGTCCACGGTGCGTTCGGGCTGCCGCCCGGTTCGCGGCCACGCGCCGTCGCTCCGCGCCTCGATAGACCGCTCGGGGCGACCCTGACGAGGATGGTTCGCGGATACCGCGGCACGGCCGGCTACTACGTGCAGAGCCTCTCGGGAGGCTCCGGTGCCGCCTGGAACGCGACGGCGCGCTTCCCCGCGGCGTCGACGCTCAAGCTCGCCCTCGCCGCGACCGTCCTCGCCGAGCACAGCGGGATCCCGCCGCCCGGCTCCTACGTCGACGGCCTCCTCCGCCAGCTGATCGTCCCGTCCGACGACGAGGCGGCGAACTCGCTCCTCGTCTGGCTCGACGGCTCGACGAGTGCGGGCGCCCAGCGCGTGAACGACCTGATGCGCTCGATCGGCCTCACGGACTCGCTGATGTACGGCGGCTACCAGGTGACGCGGGTGCTCTCTGCCCCGATTCCGCGCCGGGTCGACGAGCTGCCGTCCTTCGGGGTCGGCAAGTACACGACCGCGTGGGACATGACCTCGCTGTGGCGGGCGCTCTGGCTCGCGTCGGGCGGAATCGGGCCACTTCGGAGCTCCCGGCCCGGGCTCACGCCTGCCGATGCCCGCTATCTCCTCTGGCTCACCGCCCACGTGCGCGACCAGCCGAAGCTCGACACGTTCGTCCGTCGCGACCGAAACGTGGACGTGCTGCACAAGGCCGGCTGGATCTCGACGGCGCGGCACGACACCGGGCTCGTCTTCTGGGAGGGCGGAGTCTTCGTCGCGGGAGTCATGACGTACCGCTCATGGGGCGCCTCGACGTCGTCGGACAGGCTCGCTGGTCGCCTCGCAGGCGCGGCGCTGAAGCGTTTTCGGCGTATCGAAGGCTGACGAGACCCTCGTCACGATCAGTCACGAGCTCCGCTCGACCCAGCCCTGGTGGCCATCGGTACAGTTTCTGAACCACCTATGACATTCATACGAAAGCGAGAGCCGTGAGCGAGCGCGAGAACGAGAACACGATCAGCCTGCTGCTGGTCCCCCTGGAAGACATCGTCGTC
Source organism: Gaiellaceae bacterium (assembly GCA_021323315.1). Lineage (GTDB taxonomy): Bacteria > Actinomycetota > Thermoleophilia > Gaiellales > Gaiellaceae > GMQP-bins7. The sequence continues at coordinate 1,371 of JAJTCQ010000046.1, forward strand.
TTCCCCAACATGAACGTCACCCTCACCGTCGACGTCGGCGACGAGGAGCGCGTCCTCCTCGTGCCCAAGCACGACGACGAGTACGCCAAGGTCGGCACCGTCGCCCAGGTGACGGACCGCATCCGCCTGCCCGGCGGAGGTCGCGCCGTCGCCCTCGAGGGTCTGCACCGCGGCATCGCCGGCGCTGCGGGCTCGGACTCGCGAGGGCAGCTCTTCGTCGACGTGGAGGAGCGCCCCGACGCCGAGACCGCGGACGGCCGCATCCGCGAGCTCGAGCGCGAGTACCGCGCCGTCGTCGAGGAGATCCTTGAGCTCCGCGGAGACGACGGCCGCATCGCCGCGTTCGTGCGCTCGATCAGCGAGCCGGGCGCCCTCGCGGACACGACCGGCTACTCCCCCGACATCACCTTCGAGCAGAAGGTCCGCCACCTCGAGACCGTCGACGTGCGAGCCCGACTCGAGCTCGCGCTGGAGCTGCAGCGCGAGCGCCTCGCGCTCATGCAGGTGCGCCAGCGCATCCAGCAGGACGTCGAGTCCGGTGTCGAGAAGCAGCAGCGTGAGTACATCCTCCGCCGCCAGCTGGACTCGATCCGCAAGGAACTCGGCGAGGACGAGGGCTCGGTCGTCGAGGAGTACCGCACGAAGATGGCCGAGGCCCAGATGCCCGAGAACGTCCTCGAGCAGGCCGAGCAGGAGCTGTTGCGCCTCGACCGCATGGGTGACCAGTCGCCCGAGGCGAGCGTCATCCGTAACTACCTCGACTGGCTGCTCGCGGTCCCCTGGAGCAGGCGCTCCGAGGAGCGGCTCGACCCGAAGCACACGCGGGAGGTGCTCGACGCCGACCACGCTGGCCTCGACGACGTGAAGGACCGCATCGTCGAGTACATCGCCGTTGCGAAGCTCCGCAAGGAGCGCGGCGTCGAGGACGACAGGCGATCCGGGGCCATTCTCACGCTCATCGGCCCGCCCGGAACGGGCAAGACCTCCATCGGCGAGTCGATCGCCCGCGCGACCGGGCGCGAGTTCGTGCGTATGTCGCTCGGCGGCATCCGCGACGAGGCGGAGATCCGCGGCCACCGCCGCACGTACATCGGCGCTCTTCCCGGCCGCCTCGTGCGCGCGCTGCGCGACGCGGGGACGATGAACCCGGTGATCATGCTCGACGAGGTCGACAAGGTCGGCGCCGACTGGCGCGGCGACCCGTCGTCGGCGCTGCTCGAGGTGCTCGACCCGGCGCAGAACCATTCGTTCCGCGACCACTACCTCGACGTCGAGCTCGACCTCTCGCAGGTCTTCTTCATCGCGACCGGCAACATGGCCGAGACCATCCCCGGCCCACTCCTCGACCGGATGGAAGTCATCCGCTTCGACGGCTACACGACCGACGAGAAGGTCGCGATCGCGAACGGCTATCTCTGGCCGCGTCAGGTCGAGCGCAACGGCCTTCGTGAGGACGAGGTCTCGATCCCGGACGACGCGCTGGAGCTCGTCGTCAGCGAGTACACGCGCGAGGCCGGCGTCCGCCAGCTCGAGCGTGAGCTCGGGACGGTGCTCCGCAAGACTGCGACGAAGATCGCGTCCGAGGAGGTCGAGCCGCCGGTCGTACTCGACGAGGACGCCGTGCGGGACGCGCTCGGTCGGCGGAAGTTCTACCGCGAGGTCGCGGAGCGGACGGCCGTTCCCGGCGTCGCGACGGGCCTCGCCGCGACGGCAACCGGCGGCGACGTCCTCTTCATCGAGGCGACGTCGCACAAGGATGGCGACAAGCTCGTCCTCACCGGGCAGCTCGGGGACGTCATGAAGGAGTCGGCGCAGATCGCGCTCTCCTCCGTGCGGGCGCTCGCTCCCAAGCTCGGCATCGACGAGGACCTCTTCGAGAAGCGCGCCTTCCACGTGCACGTGCCGGCGGGGGCGATCCCGAAGGACGGTCCGAGCGCGGGGATCACGATGGCGACCGCCCTTGCCTCGCTCCTCACCGGCCGGCCGGTCAAGCACACGGTGGGCATGACCGGCGAGATCACGCTTCAAGGCCGCGTCCTGCCGATCGGTGGCCTCAAGCAGAAGGTGCTCGCAGCCCATGCCGCGGGGATCACCGACATCGTCATCCCGGAGCGCAACCGACCCGATCTCGAAGACATCCCGGAGAACGTGCGGGACGAGATCGCATTCCACCCGGTCATGTCGATCGACGAAGTTCTGGGCCTTGCGCTCGAAGAGACGCCGGTGCAGCCCAGTGTCACGGTGTAAGCGCTTCGAGCCCGTTCCCGAGGACGTCCGCCGCGCGGCGGACGTCCTCGAGCGGCGCTACGCGGTCTCGATCCTCTTCGCGTCGCACCAGGGATGCACCCGCTTCACGGAGTTCCGGCGCGCGCTCGGAACCATTCCACCGGCGACCCTGGTTCAGCGGCTGGGCGAGCTCGAGCGAGCCGGCGTGCTGCGACGGATCGTGCGTGACACGCGCCCGCCGCACGTCGAGTACGTGTTGACACGCGAAGGGCTCGAGCTGAAAGAGCTGCTGGACGCGCTTGCCGTCTGGGCGCGCGCCTAGGCGATTCAGTACCGCCCATGGTGAAGCGCCAAGCGTGCGGATCCTTACCGGAACCGCGACGTCACCGACTCCCGCGCCGCGCTTGACCAGTTGGTCATCGGATCACTCGCGCTCGTCACTCTCTTCCGCATACTCGAGCCGTGCGACGCCACCTCGTGCTCGCGCTGCTCGCCGGTTTCGCGCTCGTTCCGAGTGCGGAAAGCGCCGGCTCGGCGACTCCACCGCTCTCGGTGCTCCTCGGGCGGCACGTCCCGATACTCGTCCTGCACCCCGCAGAGCAGTTCGCTCCCGTCCGGGTCGACGGCTTTCTCGTCGATTCCGACCTCCAGCAGCGAACCGCCGCGGGCTGGGAGACGATTCCCGGCCCGCTCCCCGCGGGCGGTGCCGAGTTGCGGCTCGACCAGCGCTCCTGCTTCGCGGTCGACGGCCCCGCGGCGTCGCCGTGCTACGCGAGCACCGAGGCGGCTCACGCCTCGCGGCCGGTGGTCTACGGCAAGGCCTTCCGCGCGAAGACGCGGATCGACCTCCAGTACTGGATCTGGTACCCCTACAACGACTACAGCTCGACCTACCCGCCCGGCGAGGTCTGGCAGGTGCACGAGGGCGACTGGGAATCGGTGTCGGTCATCCTCGACCTCGCGGGGCGTCCGCTCGTCGTGGGGCTGTCGAAGCACTGCGAGGGGACGCGCCGTGACTGGTCGGACGTGCGCAGGCGAGGTGGGCGCCCGATCGCGTACGTCGCGCTCGGCTCGCATGCGAACTACTTCGAGCCGGGGGCGTTCCGGCACAGCCCGGTCTGCTGGCCTCGTGCGCTGCGAGACGTCGTGCGTGCGTTGCGTCTCAGAGACCGCACGGGCGCGGGGCGGGTGGTCCGACCCACGCTCGTTCCCGTCATCGCGACCCGACCGTCGTGGATGCGGTTCGCCGGCGCGTGGGGAGAGAGCGGGTTCGTGCACTTTCCGAACAACGCTCCGATCGCCTACAGCGGAGCACCGCGCGCGCCGGCGTTCCAGGACACCTGGCGCGCTCCGGTCGCAGAGGAGCTCGGCTGGCCGCCGGGCTAGGCGCTACTCAGGCCAGAAGTTCTCGAGGTACTCGGCGTCGTCCCTCGAGCCGCCGGGCACGACCTTGGACACGATGATCAGCTCGGCGTCCTCGGGCTCGTCGTTCCACACGGAGCGCCACGTCTCGGGGGGAACGCGCACTGCCGCTCCGCGCTCGAGCTCCACCACGTCGTCGCCGAGCTTGAACTGGAGCTTCCCGGACACGACGTAGTAGATCTCCTCCTGCTCTTTGTGTCGGTGCCCGTACGAGCCCTTCCCGCCCGTGTGCTGGGGCATTCGGCGGTACGAAAAGGCGACCTGCTCTGCCTCGAGAGCGCGCGTCAGCATGCGCATCTCGCCGGGATAGTCGCCGAGGACGTCGTCCACGTCCTCGAGCCGCTTGATCGTGTAGTCGGCCACGGCGGGACTCTAGACGGGCGGCCGCGCGGGCGGAAGCAACGCGTTCGCAACCAGCTCTTACGATCTGCCAACAAACTCGGCGCGTATCTGTTCGTTAGAGCAATTGTGTCCGCGGCCGAGCTCCCACCCTTCACCGACGAGCTGTCCTCCGAGGATCAGCGGGTCGTCGGCTGGCGCTACGACCAGTTCCGGTCGCTGGGCTTCGGCGA
>JAJTCQ010000023.1 GCA_021323315.1 Gaiellaceae bacterium
CCGCGTGACTACCGTGTGACGGCCGACGAGGAAGGGGGGCGGTCTGGCCGCCGAAGAATCGCAGAGCGCTACCACTCGAACGCCGATCGAGGAAGTCCTCGCCAGTGACGAGGGGCAGCGCCTGCTCGAGGTCGGCTACCGCACCGGGCAGCTCGACGCGGACGAGCTCGCGCTCGCGCTCGACGAGCTGGAGCTCGAGCCGACGCAGCTCGACGACGTCTACGCGGCGCTCGACGAGGCGCAGATCTCGGTCGTTGCGGCGGCGGCGGACGAGCCCGAGCCAGAGCCCGAGCCGGAGATCACGACCGACGCACTGCAGCTCTTCCTGAAGGACATCGGCAAGGTTCCGCTGCTCACCGCGGCGCAGGAGGTCGAGCTCGCGAAGCGCATCGAGCGCGGTGAGCACGCGGCGAAGCAGGCGATGGTCGAAGCGAATCTGCGCCTCGTCGTCTCGATCGCGAAGCGCTATCGCAACCAGGGACTCCCGTTCCTCGACCTGATCCAGGAGGGGACGATCGGGCTCGTGCGCGCGGCGGAGAAGTTCGACTACCGCAAGGGGTTCAAGTTCTCGACGTACGCGACGTGGTGGATCCGCCAGGCGGTCGCCCGGGCGATCGCGGACAAGGGCCGGACGATCCGCATGCCCGTCCACGTCGTCGAGAAGCTGAACCGGATCATGCGCTCGGAGCGCAAGCTCCGAGCCGAGCTCGGTCGCGAGCCGCTGATGGAGGAGATCGCCCGCGACGTGGAGATGACGCCCGACGAGGTGGAGCAGATCCGCCGAAGCGCGCAGGTGCCGGTGTCGCTCGAGAAGCCCGTCGGCGACGACGACGAGTCCGAGTTCGGGCACTTCCTCGCCGACGAGTCCGCGCCCCTCCCCGACGAGCTCGCGGAGACGACCCTGCAGCGGGAGGCGCTCAGGAGCATCCTCGGCGCCCTCTCGGAGCGGGAGCGGATGGTGCTCGAGCTCCGCTACGGGCTCGACGGCCAGCAGCCGCGCACGCTCGACGAGGTCGGCCGCGCGTTCAACGTCACGCGCGAGCGCATCCGCCAGATCGAGCACCAGGGCCTCAAGAAGCTCCGAGCACTTGCTGATGCCCAGCGGGTGCGCGACGTCGCCTGACTAGACTGCGCGGCCGTGACGCCGCCGTCCGCTGCGCTCGTCGAAGAGCTCGCCGAGTTCGTCGCGATCCCGTCCGTCAGCGCGGATGCGGCCCACGCCGCCGACATCGAGACCGCGGCGACCTGGATCGCCGCCCGGATCCGCGAGGGCGGAGGCACCGCCGAGCTCGTCCCGTGGGGCGCGAGGCCGCTCGTCGTCGGTGAGATCTCGGCGTCGACGAACCGCGACGCCGCCCCGACGATCCTCACCTACGCGCACTTCGACGTGCAGCCGCCCGACCCCCTCGAGCTCTGGGAGTCCCCTCCGTTCGAGCTCACCCGCCGTGACGGCAAGCTCTTCGCTCGCGGCGTCGCCGACGACAAGGGGAACATGTTCGCGCTCGTCGAGGCAGCTCGTCAGCTCGCCCACGATGGCGCGCTGCCGGTCAACGTCCGCTTCGCGTTCGACGGCGAGGAGGAGATCGGCGGTGACTCCATCGTTCAGTGGCTCGAGCAGGACGAGGGACGTGCCGATGCGGCCCTGATCCTCGACGGAGCGATGGCATCGCGCGAGCTCCCGATCTTCTACGTCGGCGTGCGCGGGATGCTCTATTTCCACGTGCGCGTGCGCACGGGCACCACCGACATGCACTCGGGCATGTTCGGCGCCGCCGCGCTCAATGCGACGCACGCGCTCATGAGCGCGCTCGCAAACGTCCTCCCCGGCGTCGACGGCTACCTCCCGGACGCGCTGCGCGCAGGTGTGACGCCGCCGTCCGACGAGGAGCTCGCGGCCTGGGCGCAGCTTCCGTCCGGCGCCGAGCAGCTCTCCCCTTACGGCGCGACGCCGATCGCGCCTGGGGCAGGCGACGACTTCTACGTCCGCACGTTCGCGAACACGTCGCTCGACGTGAACGGCATCGCGAGCGGCTCGCCCGACCTCGTCAAGACGGTGCTCCCCGTCGAGGCTCGAGCGAACGTGTCCATCCGGCTCGCGCCGGGCCAGGAGCCGGAGGAGATCCGTGCCGCGTTCGAGCGGCTGCTGCGGGCGGGGCTTCCCGACGGCGTGCAGCTCGAGATCACGGTCAAGAACACCGCGCGTCCTGCCTTGACGCCCATGGACGCGCCGGCGATCAGGCTCGCTGGCGACGCCTTCGAGCAGGTGGTCGGAGCCCGTCCACTGCTCGTCCGCACGGGCGGGACGCTGCCGATCTACGCGGGGCTCGTCGCCCGCGGTCTCCCCACGCTCGCCACGGGGTTCGGCATCGAGAGCGAGTGCAACGTCCACGCGCCGAACGAGAACGTGCGCGAGGACGCGATCGACGTCGGGGTGGCGACGCTGCGCGAGGTCTTCTCCCGGCTCGGAGCGCTTGGCGGCTAGGGCAGCCTTCTCGAGCCCCCTGGCCGAGGAGCTGGCGGGAGACGTTCTCGAGCGGTTCCTCCGCTACGTCCGCGTCGACACGCAGGCGGTGCATCGCGCCGAAACACGCCCCAGCTCGGAGAAGCAGCTCGACCTCTCCCGCATGCTCGTCGAGGAGCTACGCGAGCTCGGGCTCGGCGACGCGGAGCTCAACGCGGGGTTCTCGGTCTTCGCCACGCTGCCGGGCACCGTCGACGCGCCCGTGGTCGGGCTGATCGCCCACGTCGACACGACGCCGGACGTCACCGGCGCCGGGGTTTCGCCCGTCGTCCACGAGGCGTGGGGAGGCGAGGCGATCACGCTGCAGGGCGACGCACGGCAGGTGCTCGATCCCGCAGAGCTGCCCGCACTCGCCGCCAGGGTCGGTCACGACCTCGTGACGAGCGACGGCACGACCCTGCTCGGCGCGGACGACAAGGCGGGGATCGCGGAGATCATGGCGGCGGTCGCGTACCTCGCGCGATCGGGCGACCGTCCGCGGGCGCCGATCCGCGTTGCGTTCACCGTGGACGAGGAGGTCGGTCGCGGCGCCGAGGACTTCGACCTCGACGCGTTCGGCGCGGGTCTCGCGTACACGCTCGACGGCTCCGGTCTCGGCGAGCTCGAGATCGAGACGTTCTCCGCCGCGTCGGTCCGCGTGACGATCCGCGGCCTGTCGGTGCACCCGGGCGCGGCGAAGGGCAAGCTCGTGAACGCGGTCAAGCTCGCGTCCGAGCTCGTCCTCTCGGTTCCGCGCGACAGGCTCTCACCGGAGACGACCGAGGCTCGCGAGGGCTACGTGCACCCGCACCGGGTCTCCGGCTCGGCGGAGGAGGCGATCGTCGACTTCATCGCGCGCGACCACGACGACGACCTCCTCGCGGCGCACGTCGAGCTCCTGACGACCCTCGCGGAAGGGATCTCGGCGCGCGAGCCGCGCGCGAAGGTCGACGTCGAGGTGCGCCACTCATACCGCAACATGCGGCCATTCATCGAGCAGAACCCTCGGGTCGTGGAGGCGGCGCTCGAGGCGATCCGCCGCGCTGGAGTCGAGCCGCGCCTCGCGATCACGCGCGGAGGCACGGACGGTGCGGTGCTCTCCGCGCAGGGGCTTCCGACGCCGAACCTCTTCACCGGCGGCCAGGAGTACCACTCGGTGCGGGAGTGGGCGAGCGTGCAGGACATGGCCGCGGCTGCCGCGACGATCGTCGAGCTCGCGGGAGTCTGGGCGGAATCGCCCCGGTGACCGCGACGTTCTTGGTCACATGGCCCGGCTCGTCGGCATCAACCACGTCGCGGTGCAGGTCGGAGACCTCGACGAGATGCTCCAGTTCCTCGGGAAGCTCGTCGACGATCTCGAGCTACGCGGGCGGAGCGGCGGGATGGCGTTCGTCGACTTGGGCGACCAGTTCATCGCTCTCGAGCGCACCGCGGAGCCAGTCGCCGCGGGCCACTACGGGCTCGTCGTCGACGACCAGGACGACGTGGTGCGCCGCGCTCGCGAGGCCGGCGCGCGGATCGTCGGCAGCCACGACGTCCTCGACCCCTGGGGCAACCAGTGGCAGGTCGTCGACTACCGCGACGTCCAGTTCGCGAAGGCCGATCGCGTGCTCGAGGGGATGGGGCTCGCAGGTCTCGAGAAGGGGGAGCGGGCGCTGAGGGAGCTGCGGGCGAAGGGCCTGGCAGACTGACCGCGTGATTCGCTCGGTCCTCGTCACCGGCGCGTCGTCGGGGATCGGGCTGACGTCGGCGGTGCGGCTGGCGCGCTCCGGATGGAAGGTGTACGGCGGGGTTCGAAACCCGGCCGACGCGGATGCGCTGCGCGAGCAGAGAATCGAGCCCGTCGAGCTCGACGTCACCGACGCGGTGCAGATCGCCGCCGCAGCGGAGGCGGTTGGACTCGAGCTGCACGGCCTCGTGGACAACGCCGGGATCGCCATCGCGGCGCCCCTCGAGCTCGTCCCGCTCGACGAGCTGCGCCGACAGCTGGAGGTGAACGTCGTCGGGCAGATCGCCGTGCTCCAGGCCGTGCTCCCGGCGTTGCGCCGCGCACGTGGGCGCGTCGTCCTCATGGGCTCGATCGGAGGTCGCAGCGCGCTTCCGTTCCTCGGCCCGTATGCGGCGTCGAAGCACGCGCTCGAGGCGTTCGCGGACTCACTGCGCGTCGAGTTGCGCCCGTTCGGGATCGCGGTCGCGATCATCGAGCCCGGGAGCATCGCGACGCCGATCTGGCGCAAGGGCATCGAGCGCGCGCAGGAGCTGAGCGCGGACTTCGAACCGGATCGCGCAGCCCTGTACGGGCATGCGGTTGCCCGTTTCCGAGAGGTCGCCGTGTCTCGCGGTCTCGGAGTCGACCCCGACGTCGTCGCTCGCGCGGTCGAGCACGCCCTGACCGCCTCACGGCCGAAGGCGCGCTACCTCGTCGGTCGCGACGCGCACCTGCGAGCGTGGATCGAGCGGCTCCCGACCCGCCTCCGCGACCGCGTGCTCGCGAAGGCCTTGACCGGCTAGGCGCCGTGAACGCCGCAGCCGAGCCACTCGTGGCCGAAGCGGCGCATCTCGTGCACGACGGGAAGGAGGGCGCGGCCCTTCTCGGTCAGCGCGTACTCGACGCGCGGCGGCGACTCGGGGTAGCTCTGCCGGACGACGATCCCCTGGGCCTCGAGCCAGCGGAGGCGTTCCGCAAGCGTCCGCGGGCTGATCCCGGCGCACGACCGCTCGAGCTCCGTGAACCTGCGCGGCCCCTCCGAGAGGTCGTGGACGATGAGCACGGTCCACTTCGAGCCGACGATCTCGGCTGCGCCCGCGACCGAGCAGGTCGGGGCGGCGTGGACGGCGAGCATCGTGCGTGTAGCCACGAGCTGATTGTAGGGCCCTAGTCCGCAGCCGGCTTCCGCGCCGTGTACAGCGACGTCGTCAGCGTGCGGCTCACGCGCCCTCCGAACTGTTGCGCGGCGATCCGCGCGATCTCGTCGAGGATCTTCTTCCTCCGCGCAGGCTCGAGACGAAGGATCGGCGAGAAGGTTCCGTAGAGCGCTCGAATGCCCTCGGTGTCCCAGGTTGCGTCCCAGCGGACGAGGTCGTGGGAGACGTCCGTGAAGTCGGCCGCGCCGAGCGCACCGATGCGCGCTTTCGTATCGAGAGCATGCGGCGGGCGACCCGGGTCGCCCTTCGTCGGGCTGGAGTCGAGATTCTCGAGGAGTGGGCTCGTCGCGCGGATGAAGGCGTCTGGACCTGCTCCCTCGCCGAAGAGCGTCCACCAGAGCGCGATCCAGCCGCCTGGACGCAGTGCTCGCCAGAGCGCTGTGAGACCAACGGCCTCGTCGACCCAGTGGAACGAGGAGGCCGCTGCCGTGAGGTCGACCGACGCCTCGCGCAGCTCGGCACTCTCGAGTGGAGTAAGGCGAATGTCCACGCGGTCTCCGAGCGTGAGCGCCAGATAGTCCGCGAGGTCGTCGTTCGGTTCGATCGCGACGAGAGGATCCGCGCCGAGATCCAGCAGACGGCGGGTGGCTTGACCGGTGCCTGGTCCGATCTCGAGCACGCCGGTACCCGCGCCGAGCCTGCAGCGCTCGGCGAGGATCTCGTACACGCGGTCCGGATGACCCGGCCGAGCGCGGTCGTACGCCTGGGGGTCGGAGCCGAAGAACCGGCGGCCCTCCTCGCGAGCGATGATGTCCGGCATCAGTCCCAGGGCGGCGCCGCGTGCACCCAGCGGCCGCCGACCATCGTCGCGACGACCTCGACCGACTCCAGCTCGTCCCGGGGGCACGCGAGGGGGTCGCGGGAGAGCACGACCAGGTCGGCGAGGTAGCCCGGGAGGAGCTTGCCCCGGCGCCGCTCGTCCCGCGAAAGCCAGGCCGGGGTGACGCACGTCGCGACGAGCGCCTCCTCGACGGTGAGGCACTGCTCCGGATGCCACGCGGACCGCTCGTCGATCGTCCGCAGGACGCCGGCTCTGATCCCGGCGAGCGGGTCGAGTTCCTCCACCGGGGCATCCGAGCCGTTCGCCACGAGCGCACCGGATCCCAGCAGCGAGCGGAAGGCGTAGGCGCCGTCGACCTGTTCCGGCCAGAAGCGCTCCGCGAGGTCGCGATCCGACGGCGCATGGCTGAACTGCACCGAGCAGGCGACGCCGAGGTCCGCGAACCTGCCGACGTCCTCCGGCGCGAGGCACTGAGCATGCTCGATGCGGTGGCGCAGTCCGAGCGGCTCCCATGCGTTGCGCGTCTGCTCGAACGCGTCTAGCGCCTCTCGGTTCGCCCGATCGCCGATGGCATGTACCCCGACCGGCCAGCCGAGGCGCGCGCCTTCGCGGACGACCTCGGCGAGCTGCTCCCCGCTCGTGATCACGACCCCGGAGCCGTCGAGCATCCACGCGGTCTGCGAGCCGAGCGTCCCGTCCATGAACGCCTTCAGGTAGCCGATCCGCAGGAAGTCGTCGCCGATGCCGGAGTGGATCCCGAGCGCGTCGAGCTCGGGGAGACGCTCGTACGGGACCGAGCCCCATACGCGCAGCGTCAATTCGCCGCGTTCGCGGACGCGTTGGAAGATCCCCGGGGCGCCGAGCCAGCCGTCCTTGTCGTGGATCGCGACGACCCCGCGGCTCGCAGCGATCCGAAGCCCCTCGCGCGTCGCCTCGACGAACTCGTCCTCGCTCGGCATCGCGGCGCGGGCACGGAACTGCCACGCGGACTCCTCGCGCAGGATCCCGGTTGGCGCTCCGGCCGAGTCGCGCTCGACGACGCCGCCCTGCACCTCCAGTTCACCCCCCGCACGCTGCACAGCCGCCGAGTTGAGCCAGGCCGAGTGGTAGTCCTTCGAGAAGAGGAGCGCCGGAGTCTCGTCCGTGACCGCGTCGAGCGCGCTGGCGGTGGGCTGCTCGTCCCACTCGGTCGATCTCCAGCCGTAGCCACGGATCCAGCTGCCGCTTCGAGGGTGGACGCGAATGCGCTCGAGCGCCTCGGCGAGGCTCGAGGCGCCGTCGAGCCTCACCTCCCGTTGCGAGAGCGACCAGGTCGGGAAGTGGACGTGCGAGTCGGTGAAACCGGGGAGGACACAGCGCCCGCCGAGGTCGACCACGTCTGGGCTCGGGAGGGCGGCCTCGTGCGTGCCGACTCCGCCTGCGATGTGCGCGCCGGTGATCGCGAGCGCACGGGCGGTCGGGAGCGACGGATCCAGCGTGCGGATGACGCCGTTCTCCAGGATCATTGGGGGCGACTGTATCCGCGGAGGGAGGGCTCGATCATCGACCACAGGGCCGTGAACGTCTCCGACTACGACGCTGCGAAGTCGTGTGACGCGAAGCCGCTCGAGCCGCTGGGCTCCTCCTGCCGGGCGCCTCGATGACGGTCGCGCACGTTGCGGTCAACGTGAGCGACTGGGAGCGGGCGAAGGGGTTCTACGAGGCGGTGCTCAGGCCGCTCGGGTATCGCGTCGTGTACGAGGAGGACGGCGCGCTCGCCTACTTCGCCGATCGGCACGGACTCGACTTCGGCATGGGACGACGCGATCCCGTCGGAGGCGCCCACGTCGCATTCGACTGTCCCGATCGCGAGACCGTGGACGACTTCTACGCGAACGCGCTCGAGGCCGGCGGCCGCGACAACGGACCTCCAGGGATTCGCGAGCAGTACGACGCGAACTACTACGCCGCCTACGTCCTCGATGCGGACGGCAACAACATCGAGGCCGTCTGCCACCACGCGCAGAGCTGAGCGCCGCCGCCGCCGCGTGCGGCGGCGCTCAGCTTTCGGCAGCTCTAGCCGGCTTCGGGAACCGGCGTCGGCCGCCACCCTCCGTTGACGGTCGGCGAGCCCTCGGTTCCGTAGCCGCCCGGCACCGGCGAGAAGAGCTCCGGATAGCCCCACATCCCGTGCTCGGAGACATCGAGGCCCGCGGACTCGGCCTCGGCATCGGTGCGGATCCCGAACGTCGCCTTCATCGCCCAGAGCACGAGGAACGAGGCACCGAAGGTGAAAGCCCCGACGGCGAGGAGGCCGAGTGCCTGCGTGCCGAGCTGCGACGCCGAGCCCGTGTAGAGGAGCCCGCCGGAGCCTGTGCCGAGTCGCTCCGCGAGGCTCGGGGCCGTCAGGAAGCCGAGCGCCAGCGTGCCCCATACCCCTGCCAGACCGTGTGCGGCGATCGCTCCGACGGGGTCGTCGATGCGCACGCGCTCGACGGCGATCGATCCGAACACCACGATGGCGCCTGCCCCGAGCCCGATCACGATCGCCGCCCACGGCTCGACGAACGCGCACGCCGCCGTGATCGCCACCAGGCCGGCGATCGCGCCGTTGAGCATCATCGAGAGGTCGGGCTTCCGCATGACCGCCCACGACGTCACGACGGCGCCGACGACGCCTGCTGCGGCACCGAGGTTCGTGTTCAGCGCGACGTAGGCGAAGAAGCCGAGCCCACCGAACTGGACGCTCAGCGTCGACCCGGCGTTGAAGCCGAACCAGCCGAACCAGAGGATGATCACGCCGAGCGTGGTGAACGCCATGTTGTGACCGGGGATGGGGTGCGAGCGACCGTCGGCGCCGAACCGGCCGAGGCGTGGCCCGAGGAGCAGCGCGCCGGCGAGACCCGCGAGGGCGCCCTGGTAGTGCACGACGGTCGAGCCGGCGAAGTCCTGCATCCCGCGCGCGAACAACCAGCCGTCCGGCGACCAGATCCAGTGCGAGACGAGCGAGTAGATCAGCGTGAAGGCGATCCCGAACGCGAAGTAGACCCAGAGCTTGGTTCGCTCGGCCATCGCTCCCCAGACGATCGCCAGCGAGACGCCCGCGAACGCGACCTGGAAGAGGTAGGCGGCGGCAGCGGGAATCTCCGAGAACCAGGAGAACGGCGCCCTCCCGATCTGCAGGAGCTCGTCGGTGGACGGCGCGAAACCCGATCCGCCGACGAAGCCGTTGCCTCCGTCGCCGAAGGCCATTCCGAAGCCGACGACGTAGTAGACGATCGACGCGAGCGCGAAGATCAGCACGTTCTTGGCCGCCACGTGGCCGACGTTCTTCATCCGCGTCAGCCCCGCTTCGAGGAATGCGAAGCCCGCCTGCATGAAGATCACGAGCACGGCTGCGACCACCACCCACACCGTGCTCACCGCGAACACCAGCTCCTCGTTCGACACCCGTCCACCTCCTCGCTCGTCGGACCACGAAAAAAGCCCCAGGACTCCAGTCCTGAGGCTTCGATGCCTGCTCACGCCTCCTCCGGCGGCTGCGTGAAGGCTGCACCGTAGCGCACTCGGCGGACGCCGATGTGGCGAGGCCGCCGACCTAGAATGCGCGCGTGCCCTGGGAGCCTCTGACCGACGAGCAGCTCGAGATCCGTGACCTCGTGCGGACGATCGCGCGCGAGCGCGTCGCGCCGCGCGCCGCCGAGATCGACGAGTCGCACGAGTTCCCGTGGGATGTGGTCGAGCTCTTCCGCGAGCACGGGATCTTCGGCCTCCTCTTCGACGAGGAGCACGGAGGCACCGGAACCGGGACGCTCCTCGCGCTGATCGCGATCGAGGAGGTATCGAAGGTCTGTGCGACGAGCGGGCTCATCCTCGCCGTACAGGAGCTGGGGTCGCTCGGGCTCAAGCTTGCGGGGACTGCAGAGCAAAAGGCGCGGTTCCTTCCGAGCCTGGTGTCGGGCGAGGTGCTGGCCGCGTACGCGCTCACGGAGGCCGGATCGGGCTCCGACTCTGCAGCGATGGGGACCACGGCGCGTCGCGACGGCGACGAGTACGTCCTCGACGGCTCGAAGCGGTTCATCACGAACGCGGCGGTCGCCGGTCTCTACACCGTCTTCGCGAAGACCGACCCGCAGGCCGGCCACTCCGGCATCTCCGCGTTCGTCGTCGAATCCGGAACAAGCGGTTTCGAGGTCGCGCGGCTCGAGCCGAAGATGGGGATCGCCGGCTCGACGACGGGCGAGCTCACGTTCGACGGCGCGCGTATACCCGCGACGAACCTGCTTGGTGACGAGGGCGAGGGCTTCCGCATCGCGATGCGGGTCCTCGACCGCTCGCGGCCGGGTGTCGCAGCGCAGGGGCTGGGGATCGCGCAGGGCGCGACCGACTACGCGCTCGAATACGCGCGGACGCGCGAGACGATGGGCAAGCCGATCGCGGAGCACCAGCTCATCGCCGGGAAGCTCGCGGACATGGAGACGCGCTGCGAGGCCGCGCGCGGGCTCCTCTACCGCTTCGGCCGCATGGTCGACGACGGCGCCGACGACACCGAGCTCACGAAGGCCTCGGCGATGGCGAAGCTCTACTGCACCGACGCCGCGATGGACGTCACGACCGAGGCGGTGCAGATCCTGGGGGGCTACGGCTACATCAAGGAGTACCCGGTCGAGCGCATGATGCGCGACGCCAAGATCACG
Source organism: Gaiellaceae bacterium (assembly GCA_021323315.1). GTDB lineage: Bacteria > Actinomycetota > Thermoleophilia > Gaiellales > Gaiellaceae > GMQP-bins7. The sequence continues at coordinate 10,883 of JAJTCQ010000023.1, forward strand.
CAGATCTACGAAGGCACGAACGAGATCCAGCGCCTCGTGATCGCGCGCGAGATGTTGAAGGAGTCGCGCGCGTTCCTGCTCGCCGGCCTCGCCTGACCTCTAGCGGCGGCAGAAGCGGTTGCGCGGTGTCTTGCCGTTCCAGACGTACCCCTGGGCAATCGCGCGCGTGACCGAGATCGTGTAGCAGCCCGGCCGCGGCGGCACGAGCACGCGGCCCTTCCCGGCGGCGCCGGTCACCACGCGGGCGCGGGCGACGCGCCGCTCGCCGACCCGCGCGACGACCGTGAGCGCCGCGCGCGAGACGGGCCTCCGGGCGCCGTCGACGGCACCCACGGTCACCTGGATGCCGCGTGACGTTCCGCGGAACGTCACCGCGCCGATCCGGAGCGTCGCGGGCCGGACGGTGACGGACGCGGATGCCGTCAGCGTGCCGCTGTTCGCCGCCGCAGTGACGGTGCCGGCTCCGAGCTCGCGCCCGGCTCGAAACGCGACGATGCCGCCCGGTCTCCGGACGAGCGTCCCGAGGGTCGGCGGCGTGACGCTCCACGTCATGCTGCCCGAGGCCGCGTTTCCGAACGAGTCGGTCAGGGTTGCCGTGAACGTCGTCTCGCCACGGGCGCGAACCTCGCGCGTCGCGGGCGTCACCGCGATGCGCGCGGCGGCGGCCGCGACGACGGTCACCTGCGCAAGGGCCTGGGTCGTCCCCGGCGCGGCGGCAGTGAGCGTCGCCGGCCCCGCGCGGGTATCGAGGTAATGGAAGACGACGCCTGATCCGGGCGAGACCGGGAGAGTCAGCGTGCTCGTCCACGGACCCGCTGGGGCCGTCGAGAAGGTGCCCGCCGGCGAGTTCGAGGTCAGCGTCACGACGACGGGTCTGGTCACAGCGGAAGCGAGCGACAGCTGAAGCGGCGGCGAGGGGACGCCCGCGGCGAGCGTCGAGGGGACGCCGGCGATCGAAAGAGTCGACTGCGACCACGCACGGAAGGAGCGCCACGCGTCGTTGTGGCGTGCTTCCGCGAGGTCGAGCGCGCAGAGCGTCTCGCCCGCACCGCACGCGCCGCTCCCCGGGTTCTCGGGGTCGACGACCTCGCCCGAGTCGCGGATCGCTGCGGCGAGCCGGTCGAGGAGGACGCCGGTCTGATTCGCGAAGTCCGCCTGGGACAGGCCGGTCGTGTTCCGCGGCGCCCAGGCGAAGCCCCAGTGGTCGCGCGGCTGCGCGCTCGTCGCACCGTAGGCGCGGAGCGCGTTCACCTGCGCCGACAGATAGGCCGCCATCTGCTCGTGGGGCACCATCGTCCAGCCCCATGCGGTCTCGCGCGGCCACGCTCCGTTCGCGAGCGGGCTGTATGCCTCCCGCAGGAAGGCGCGCGCCGGCTCTATCTCCGGCGGACCGGCGCCGGCGAGCACCAGCTTGTGCTGGAGGTAGTCGTTGAGGTACTCGCGGCGCACCGAGCCCGGCGCGCCCGGGACGGCGTGGGCGCGGATGTCGCCGTAGACCTCCTGCGACCAGTCGCTGACGTACGTCGTCATGTCCGTCCAGAAGGCCGAGTCGCCGAGCCAGGACTGCAGCGTGTTCTGGTACACGCTCACGTCGCCCGTTCGCTGGCCGAAGCCGATCACGAGTGCGGCGCCCTTCGTGGGCCTGGTGCCGTCGCCCTCGTACAGACCGCGGAGGAACTCGCGCACGTTCGCGCGGGCGTTGCCGTCGCCGCGCCGGACGGCCGAGGTGAGCTCGTTCAGCGCCCAGCTGTCGCCGCGCGAGACTTCGTAACCCGCTTCCGCCATCCGCTGGCGCGCGGTCACGCCAGCGGTGTGCCATGACGAGCCGGTGCTCGTGACCCAGCGGCTCCAGGTCGCGAAGTGGATCTCCGCGAGCGCATGGAAGTTCGGGCCGAGCGCGCGGATGCGCGAAGCCTGGTCGCGGCGGAACGTCGTCTTGTCGGCGACGAGGGGGGGAACGGAGACGTGGTACTCGGCACACGGCGAAGGGCTGGCGGCGAGCTTGGTCGCCAGCCGGAGCCAGTCCGATGCCGCATAGATCACCGCGCGGAGCGGCCGACATGCAGCCTGCGCTCGACTCTCGTGCACCGGGCGCGTCGTGAGGCTGCGCCAGAGCGCCTCGGTCTCGGCCGGCTCGAGCGACGGCACCGGCGTGTCCGACGCCGGCGAGGCCGCCGTCGCGCCGCTCGTCGCGCCTGCGACCGCGACGACGGAGGCGACGACGAGCGGCAGAACGATTGCGAGCGGGTGGCGCACGGCGAGCCACCGTAGCCGCGCTCTGTGAGCGTGCCGTAAACCCTTGCCGGGGCGGCTCGGCGCTGCCACCGGCGTCCGAGAGCTACCTGCGCCCGCAGTGGACGAGTGCGTTCAGGCAGTCGTCGGCGAGCTTGCGCGGCGCGCCCGGCTTCCACGCGTTCACGAAGTCCGCATGTGCCGAGAACTGTCCTCCCGACGCGAGCGAGAAGCCCTCGCCGCCCTGGGTCGGATAGAGGTAGATCTGCGTGATCTGCGGCACCTCGACCGGATGCGTAGACGGGCAGCCGACGCGCGTCGCGTATGCCATGTGGCTCTTGTGGTCGGCGCTGTCGAGCCGCCTGCCGTCCCAGCACTCCGCGAAGCGGATGTGGCCGACGCGCTCGAGCCGCCGTGCGGCCGGAACCTGCGTGTGCGGCATCCCCGCATAGTCAGGAGCCTGGCGGTGTCCGGTCGGGAGTCCGCTCTCGCGCCAGCGCTCGAGCGGGTCGATCACGTGGGCACCGTCGCTGCCGGGTAGCGCCCGCGGATCTCGTCGACGAAGGCGGCGAGACGGTCGGCGACTGCATGATCCGCGATCTCGAGCACGTTCTCGGCATTCCGCTCGCCCGAGCGCGAGAGGTTGAAGCTTCCGACGAAACTCGTGTCGTCCGCGACGACGACCTTCGCGTGCATGAAGTCGTGCACCGACTCCGGTGTCCACGGGATCGAAGCCTTCCCGCTCCACGGCGCCCCGACGAGGACGCTCTGGAGCAGTGGGATCTTCCAGGCGCTCACGCCGTTCGTGCGCCACTGGTGGAACACCTGGTCCAGCTGCGTGTCGTCGACCACGCCCGCGAGGTCGCACCGCCGCTCCTTCACGATCTCGACGAGCGTGGCCAGGATCGGCCCCGAGGTGAGCACGGGCGAGGCGATCCGGATCCGCTCGCGCGCCTTGCCCAGGTGCTTCGCGATGCGGTGCGACAGGGCCTCGCCGTGCTCTGGGGTGAACCACGGTCGGACCCGAGCCGCTCCGACGTCCGCGGGGCGGGGGTCGACCTTCCCCGAGCGCTCGACGATCCCCGTATCCCAGAGCTGCCCGAACGCGAGCGAGTAGGCGTAGGCGATCTCGCGGGACCCGAGCGAGACGATGACGTTCTCCTGGCGCGACCAGGAGTCGTCCGTCCAGTTCGTCGAGCCGGTCCAGACCGCCTCGCCGTCGCGTACGACGAACTTGTGGTGCATGAGGTCGGGAATGCCCGCAATGCCTCGCGTCTCGACGGGCAGCGCCTCGAGCGCGTCCGGCGTGGTCTCCGGCGGCGGTGGCACCGGGATCGGCCCCGGGTGGGCGACGTTGTAGAGGAGCCGAACGTCGATCCCACGCTGGACGGCGGAGAGGAGCGCGGCGAGGACCAGCGCGCCCGCGTCCGTCTCGAAGCGCACGTCATAGAGGGCGAGGTCGAGCGACGTGCGCGCCTGCGAGAGGAACCCCGCAATGCCGCGTGCGACGTCCGCGGGACGCTGACCGCCTTCCGTGAGCGTCTCGATTCGGATCGCGGACGGTCCCGCCGCCGCTTCGGTCACGCCGTCTGCGCGGCCGCGCGCAGCGCGGCCTTGTGCGCCCGTTTCGCCGCCTGGTACTCGGCGAGATCCTCGGCCGAGTTGATCTTGCCGAGGCACGGGTGCTCGGGCACGAGCTCCTGCGCCGCCTCCACGCCGAAGTGGAGGGCGAGGACGGAGCCGAACCCGGTGATCTTCATCTTCCCGAAGCCGGGCAGCGCGCCGATTCGCTTCCCGAGGTCGGCCACGTCCGCCGCGTCCGTCCAGATCCGCTCGGCCTGGCCGCCGTACTCGTCCGCGACCACCTGGCACAGCTCCTGCACCCGCTGCGCCATCGCCCGCGGGAAGCGGTGGATCGCCGGGGGCGTGCGGAACGCAGTCTCGAGGGTCGCGGGGTCCATGCCGGCGATTGCCCGGGCGTCGAGGGTGCCGACACGCTGTCGCAGCTTGAGCGGCCCGGTGAACGCCTGCTGGACCGTGACCTGCTGGTCGATGGCGAAGCCGATGAGGAGCGCGAGCGGCTCCTGCGCGATGAGCCGGTTCGCCTCGTCCGACTCAGTGAAGTAGAGCGCCTCCGGCACGTTCTGATGGTAGACGCGGACGGATACCCTGGGCGTATGGCCGCGCTCGACGTCCTCTCGCCCACGACGAGGACGTGGTTCGAGCGCGCGTTCGCGGGGCCGACCCCGGCACAGGAGCTCGGCTGGCCGGCGATCGCCGCGGGCGGGCACGTGCTCATCCAGGCGCCGACCGGCTCGGGCAAGACGCTCGCCGCATTCCTGCTCGGCCTCGACCGGCTGAACGCGTCTCCGGGAGAGGGGCTGCGGCTGCTCTACGTGTCGCCGCTCAAGGCGCTGAACTACGACATCGAGCGGAACCTCCGCAGTCCGCTGGCGGGGCTCGAGTCGAAGCTGCGCGTCGGCGTGCGCACGGGTGACACCCCGGCCGAGGAACGGCGCAGGATGCTGCGGACGCCACCCGACATCCTCATCACCACGCCCGAGTCGCTCTTCCTGCTCCTCACCTCGCAGGCGCGGGAGACGCTTCGCAGTGTCGAGACGGTGATCCTCGACGAGGTGCACGCCGTTGCGGGAACGAAGCGCGGCGCCCACCTCGCGCTCTCGCTCGAGCGGCTCGAGCACCTGGTCGACGCACCGTTCCAGCGCGTCGGCCTCTCCGCGACGCAGCGGCCGATGGAGGAGATCGGACGCTTCGTCGCCGGCACCGGACGCCAGGTACGGCTCGTGGATGCCGGGATCCGGAAGGAGCTGGATCTCCAGGTCGTCGTTCCCGTCGAGGACATGCGTGAGCTCGGGTCGACGTCGGAGCTGTCCGTGCCCCCGCTTGCGGACGGCGTCGAGATGGGCGTCGGCGTCGAGCGCTCGAGCCGCTCCATCTGGCCTTCGATCTACCCGGCGATCCTGGAGCTGGTGCGGCAGCACCGGTCGACGATCGTCTTCGTCAACAACCGGCGCCTGGCGGAGCGGCTTGCACTCCGCATCAACGAGCTCGCGGACGAGGAGCTGGCGCGCGCGCACCACGGCTCGCTTGCGCGCGAGCAGCGGATCGTGGTCGAGGAGCTCCTCAAGGCCGGTGAGATCCCGTGTCTCGTCGCGACGTCGTCGCTCGAGCTCGGCATCGACATGGGTGCAGTCGATCTCGTGATCCAGGTCGAGAGCCCGAAGTCGGTGGCGCGTGGCCTGCAGCGGGTCGGGCGTGCCGGGCACGAGCTGCACTCCGTCTCGAAGGGCCGCATCTTCCCGAAGTTCCGCGCCGACCTCCTCGAGTCCGCCGTCGTCGCGCGGGCGATGCGCGCCGGGGAGATCGAGGAGACGCGCATCCCGCGCAACCCGCTCGACGTCCTCGCGCAGCAGATCGTCGCGATCTGCGCCGACGAGGAGGTCTCGGTCGACGAGCTCCACGACCTGGCTCGACGCGCATATCCGTTCGCCGAGCTCTCGCGCGCGCAGCTCGAGAACGTGCTCGACATGCTCGCCGGCCGTTATCCCTCCGACGAGTTCGCCGAGCTACGGCCGCGCATCGTCTGGGATCGCACCGGCGGCACGGTTCGCGGCCGAACGGGCGCGCGCAGGCTCGCAGTCACGAACGCCGGGACGATCCCCGACCGTGGCCTCTTCGGCGTCTTCCTCGTGGACGGCGGCGGCCGTGTCGGCGAGCTCGACGAGGAGATGGTCTACGAGGCTCGCGAGGGACAGACGTTCGTGCTCGGCGCATCGACGTGGCGGATCGAGGACATCACGCGCGATCAGGTGCTCGTCTCGCCGGCGCCGGGTGTGCCGGGCATTGCGCCCTTCTGGAAGGGCGAAGGGGTCGGCCGGCCGGCAGAGCTGGGGGAGAAGATCGGGCGCACGTCCCGCGAGCTCGCCGCGCTCGCCGACGACGCCGCGATCGCGCGGGTCGAGGACGCGTACGGGCTCGACCCGCTCGCCGCGCGTAACCTCGTGACGTTCCTGCGCGAACAGGAGTCGTCGACCGGCGTCGTCCCCTCCGACCGGACGATCGTGGTCGAGCGCTTCCGCGACGAGATCGGCGACTGGCGCGTCTGCATCCTCTCGCCGTTCGGCGGGCGGGTGCATGCGCCGTGGTCCATGGCGCTTCGGGCCCGGCTGCGTGACGCGCTCGGGCTCGACGTGCAGTCGCTGTGGTCCGACGACGGGATCGCACTGCACTTCCCGGACGCGGACACGCCGCCGCCGGTGGCGGATCTCCTGCTCGAGCCCGACGAGATCGAGGAGCTGCTGCTCGGTGAGCTCGCGCAGTCCGCGCTGTACGGCTCGCGGTTCCGGGAGAACGCCGCGCGAGCACTGCTGATTCCCCGACGACGCCCCGGCCAGCGGACGCCGCTCTGGCAGCAACGCCTCAAGGCGCAGAGCCTCCTGCAGGTCGCTCGCCGCTACCCGCAGTTCCCGATCGTGCTCGAGACGTTCCGCGAGTGCCTGCAGGACGTCTTCGACCTTCCCGCGCTGCACGGCATCCTCCGCGGGATCCAGACGCGCGAGCTCGCGGTGGCGGAGGTGGAGACGACATCCGCCTCGCCCTTCGCGTCGTCTCTCCTCTTCGACTACGTGGCGACCTATATGTACGAGGACGACACGCCGCCCGAGGAGCGTCGCGCGCAGGCGCTGTCGCTCGATCGCGACCTCCTGCGGGAGCTCATGGGCATCGAGGAGCTGCGCGAGCTACTCGACCTCGGCGCAATCGAGCAGGTCGACGCGTCGCTGCGGCCGCCGCCGCGGAACGTGGACGAGCTTCACGACCTCCTCCGGCGGTCGGGCCCGCTCGTCGACGGCGAGTACGACCGCGGCTACGCGGAGACGCTGCTGCGCGAGCGCCGCGCGATCCGTGTGAAGCTCGGCGACGTAGAGCTGCTCGCCGCCGTGGAGGACGCAGCTGTCGTCCGCGACGCCTTCGGTGTCGTACCCCCGGGGGGCGTGCCGAACGTCTTCCTGGAGCCCGTCGAGGAACCGCTCCGAGGCGTGCTGCGGCGTTACGCGCGGACGCACGGCCCCTTCACCACGGGACAGGTCGCAGACCGCTTCCTGCTCGAGGTGGCCACTGTCGAGGCGGAGCTCGGTGCGCTCGAGCTCGCCGACCAGCTGGTCCGCGGAGAGCTGCGGCCGGGGGGCTCCGAACGCGAGTGGTGCGATCCCGAGGTCCTGCGGCGCATCCGGCGCGCGACGCTCGCCGTCCTGCGACGCGAGGTCGAGCCGGCCGAGCAGGCTGCGTTCGGGCGCTTCCTGCCCGCGTGGCACGGGATCGGGCGGCGGCAGGGGCTGCGCGAGGCGCTCGTCCCGCTGCAGGGGCTCCCGCTCCCGGCGGCTCTTTGGGAGAGCGACGTCCTGCCGAGGCGCGCCCCCTCGTTCCGGCCCGCGGAGCTGGACGTGCTCTGCGCCTCGGGTGAGGTCGTATGGGTCGGCGCGGGGCTCGACCGCGTGGCGGTCTACTTCCGAGACGACGCGCCGCTCCTCGGGCCACCCCCGGGGGATCCCGCTTCGGAGGGCGAGGTCGCCGTCGCGATTCGCGCCGCCCTCGCCGAGCGGGCGCTCTTCTGGGCCGACCTCGTCTCTGCCACGGCGCTGCCCGCCGAGGACGTGCTCGCCGGCCTATGGGAGCTCGTCTGGGCCGGCGAGGTCACGAACGACTCATGGGCGCCGCTGCGCGCCGCCCGGCGCTACGAGCTGCCGCGGCCGGACCGTGCCGGGCGACGATTCGCGCGTACGCGCCGCACGGTCGCGTCGCCGACACAGGGGCGGTGGTCGCTCGCGTCGGGGCTCTTCGCGGAGACGACCGACCGCCGCGCGCTCGCCGAGCTCCTGCTCGAGCGGCAGGGCATCGTCACCCGAGATGGCGTGCGCGGTGAGGGAATCCGCGGCGGGTACGGCGCGGTGTACGCGGAGCTGAAGGCGCTCGAGACCCTTGGGGTCTGCCGGCGCGGCTACTTCGTCGAGGGTCTCGGCGGCGCGCAGTTCGCGCTTCCCGGGGCGGTCGAGCGGTTGCGGGAGCTCCGTGCTTCCCGGCAAGAAGAGGCGCCGGAGGCACTCGTACTCGCCGCTGCCGACCCGGCGCAGCCCTACGGCGCGGCACTGCCGTGGCCTCGGCGCTCGGGTGCACGGGCGGCACGCGTCGCCGGCGCATGGGTCGTGCTGCTCGACGGCGAGGCGGCGCTCTTCGTCGAGCGCGGGGGGCGTTCGCTCGCACCTCTGCGCGACCCGGACCCGGAGTGGCTGAGGCCGGCTCTCGCGGCACTCGTCGCGCACGTGCGGGCAGGCGGCGCGAAGCGGCTGGCGGTCGAGCGGTTCGACGGCGAAGCGGTGGCCGAGACCGAGGCGATGCAGCTCCTCGTCGAGGCCGGTTTCCTGGCCGGCCCACGCCGCGCGGTCCTCAGGCCGTAGCGGCTCCGGGTGCGCGCAGCACGCCTCGATCCAGGAGTCGGCGTGGAGGTTGCGGTAACGACGGAGTTCGCGCATGCGGGTTTGTCGTCCACCTCGACATCTGCCGCGGAAGAGAGGAGAGGAGGCTCGGGCCGCGTATCCGGAGACGTGGCCGTGCGTGCGCCTCATCTCTACCCGCTGCTCCGCGGCTTCGTGCTCGGCTCGTTCGTCGTGCTCGGCCGCGAGCTCGAGGAGGGCGCCCAGCTGCCGTTCGCCTTCGAGGAGCACGTCGAGCGGCGTGGGCCGTCGCTGTACGAGCTTCGGCCACTCGTACGCGCGTTCATCGAGGAGCGCGAGCCGTTGCTGCGCGCCCGAGAGGATGCGCGGCTGGCGGTCGAGGAGCTCGGTCGCGAGCCTGCTGCGGCGATCTTCGCGCGCGCACACGCAGGCACGCGTGCGAGCGAGGAGGAGGCGCTCTTCCGGACCGTCCTGCTCGGGCTGCTGATCTCGACCGCAGAGGCTTGCGGCGGCTTCGACTGGGACGACGACGCCTTCGAGAGGGCCTATGCGGCGCTCGAGCACTCGCTCTTCGGCGAGCGCCGCAGGTACGTCGCGATCGCTCCGCTGACGGGAATCTCGTCGACGAAGCAGGTCGATCTCGCACCCGCTCTGATCATGCGGCCGTTCGTCGCGGGCGAGCTCGCGACGCACTGGCCCGAGTCGCGGGGCTTGCTGCCGCGCGACTTCGGCCGGGAGCTCGACCGCTCGTCCGTCCTCGAGCTTCGCAGCGAGCTCGATGCGGGCGCCGCGCCGCCCGACGCGGCTGCCGAGTTCGCCGACGCGGTCAGCGCGCTCCGGCTCTCGACGATGGCCGCGGTCGCGGCCGGGCCCGTGATGTTCGAGACGCTCGACGGCCGTCCCTTCGGGATCCAGCCGGTGCTGCCGATCGCCGCGACACAGCCGCCCGGCGAGCCGTCCCGACTCGACGCTTTCCGGACACCGATCGCGGTCGACGTCCTGGCCGCGCTCGGCGATGCGGACGGAGATCCCGGGCTCGCTGACGCCCTCGATCGGTGGGAGCTGTCCCTGTTCCAGTCGGAGCCGTTTCGCTCGGAGCAGCTCCGCGCTGCGCTCTGCTCACTGCTCGGTGACACGTGGCCGATGCGCTGCTGCATCCTGCTTGCCGAGGACCCGACGGCCCGGGAGGAGCTCTACGGCGAGCTGACCGCGCTCGCTGCCGGCGACCCGGGGAACGGGGCAGTCGACGCTGCCCGCCGGGCGGTCGTCGCCGTCCTGCGGTCGCGCGACCGGGATCGCCTCGCTCACGAGCTCGACCGCGAGCTGCTCGGCCTCGGCCGGCAGCGCGAGCCGCACGCGATCGCCGTCTGACGCGTCGTCACTGATCCGGCTCGGACCTGTTACCCGGACGCGAGCGGGACGGGGTTACGGTCGAAGCGTGGACGAGTCCGAGGTGGTTCTCGAGCGACTCGCGAGGATCGAGGCCCTCGACGGCGCCGGCGCGTCCACGGCCGAGCTCGTCGAGGAGCTACGGGCGCTCCTCGCCGAGGCCGAGGCATGGTCGCGCCGGGAGGGAGGAGAGGCCGGAGCGCGCGCGGTCGACGACCTCCGCCACGCGCTTGCGCGTGACATGATCGCCATGTGATCTCGCACTGGGACGAGGTGCGGACCTGGCGCGGCGAGCGGGGCCACATCGCGGGCACGTGGTCGAGCGGGCGTTCGTCGAGCACGGTCGGCGCCAAGCGGATCGAGATCGATCCGGACATGTGGTCGACGCCGCTCCACCTGGAAGGCTCCGAGGAGGAGGTCTTCTGGGTGCTCGACGGCTCGGGCACGTCGGTGCAGTGGGAGGGGGAGGAGACCCGCGCCTACGAGGTGCGGGTGGGCGACTGCCTCGTGCACCTCGCGCTCGACAACGCGCACACGCTCCACGCGGGGCCGGACGGGCTGGACGTCATCGCGTTCGGCCAGCGGACGTACGCCCCCGGCGTCACGTGGCTTCCTCGTGCCGGAGTTGCGTGGCTCGGGGAGACGTGGGCGCCCGTCGGCGCCGACGAGGATCACCCCTGGACGCGCGAGGCGGCGGCCGGTCCGCCTGAGATCTCCGAACTCTCGCCGCGTCCCGCGAACATCGTCAACGTCGCCGACCTCGAGCCAGTCGAGCGCGAGACCGCCACGATCGGACGGCGCGTGCGGTTTCCCGGGCGCGAGGCGGGCTCGAAGCGAACGGGCCTACGCCACTCGGAAGTCCTGCCCGGCAAGCTGAGCTCACCGCCGCACTCCCACTCGCTGGAGGAGGAGATCTTCGTCGTGCTGGACGGCACCGGCGACCTCCTGCTCTGGGAGGAAGCCGGGGTAGAAGAGCATCCCGTGCGAGCAGGTTCGATCGTCGTCCGCCCGCCCTCGACAGGTGTCGCTCACTCGTTCAGAGGGGGCGAGGACGGAATGACGCTTCTCATGTACGGCCCCCGTGAGCCCGGCGAGGTCTGCCATTACCCGCGCTCGGGGAAGGTGTACTTCGTCGGCCTCGGCCTCGTCACACGCGTCGGCGAGCAGCTCGACTACTGGGAAGGCGAGGATTGATCGGGGCGGAAGGAGTTTCGCCAGCCGCCGGGAAGGGGGAGCGGTCATGGCCTTGTCTCGCCTCCTCCCGCGGCTCCAGCCGCGCCCAGAGCCACTCGCGGAGCCGGTCGAGGAGCCGCCCGCTGCCCCGGTCGAGGATTCTCCGCGGCTCCAGGCCGTGCCGGAGCCCGCTCCCGCACCGGAAGCCGAGGGCGCGCTGATGGCGAACGTCATCGTGCTGGCCAACCAGAAAGGCGGTGTCGCGAAGACGACGACGACCCTGAACCTCGGCGTGGCTCTGCGCGAGCTGGGACACCGCGTCCTGGTGATCGACCTCGATCCGCAGGGCAACCTCACGATGAGCCAGGGGATGAATCCCGACGCGATCGACCGCTCGATGTTCGACGTCCTCGTCCACCGGGTCCCGATCTCCGACGTGATCCAGACCGTCGAGGTCGACGTCGCCGTCGCTTCGATCGACCTCGCAGGCGCGGAGCTCGCGCTGTCTGCGCTCATCGGCCGCGAGCGCGCGCTCGAGAAGGCACTCGTCGAGGTGCGCGACCGGTACGACTACATCCTCATCGACACGCCGCCGTCCCTGGGCCTGCTGACGATCAACGCGTTCGTCGCGGCCGACGCGGTCATCGTGCCCGTCCAGTGCGAGTACCTGTCGCTGCGCGGCCTCGTCCAGCTGGAGAACACGCTGGCGATGGTGCGCGAGAACCTCAACCCGAGGGTGCACGTGCAAGGCATCGTTCCGACGATGTACGACGGACGGACCCTGCATGCACGCGAGGCGATCGAGATCCTCGAGGAGCACTTCGGCGACCTCGTCTACGACACCCGCATCCGCAAGACCGTGCGCTACGCGGAGGCGCCCGTGAAGGGGAGCTCCGTCCTCAAGTACGAGCCGTCGGGGCCGGCCGCCCAGGCGTACCGCGATCTCGCGAAGGAGGTCGCAAGACCGAGGCCGCGCAGCGCTCGCAGGGCGAGGCCGAACCGGCTGCGCCGCCTTCCGAGGAGGACGCGCGCGCCCAGGCCGCACTCGACGAGACCGTCGAGCACGTCCCCGACTTCGCGAAGGAAGCGGTCACCGAGCCCGTCGCCGAGGCCGTTCCCGCTGTACATCCGGTGGAGCTCGAGGACGAGGACATCCCGGCCGAGGCCGCCGCGTCGCGCGCCGCCGCCCGCTACTTCCAGACGATGCTCGAGCCGGCGCCGCGACTCCACCGCGTGCCGCCGCCCAAGGGCTCCGCGTACATCGCCGCGATCCGTGTCGTCGGCGTCGGCGGCGCCGGGCTGAACGCGATTCACCGGATGATCGACGCGGGCATCGCGCAGGTCGACTTCATCGCCGTGAACACCGACAGGCAGGCGCTCGCGATCTCCGACGCTCCGACGAAGATCTCGATCGGCGAGGGGCTGACCCAGGGCCTCGGCTCGGGCGCCGACCCCTCGGTCGGTCGGGCCGCCGCCGAGGAGGCGACGGACCAGCTGCGTGCAACCCTGCGCGGCTCCGACATGGTCTTCGTCACGGCAGGCGAGGGCGGCGGCACCGGTACGGGAGCCGCACCGGTGGTCGCGCGCATCGCGCGCGAGCTCGGGGCGCTCACGGTCGGGATCGTCACGACGCCGTTCCGGTTCGAGGGCACGCGCCGCCGGGCTGCCGCGGACAGCGGCGTGGAGGAGCTGCGCGCCGCGTGCGACACCGTCATCGTCATCCCGAACGACCGCCTGCTCGAGGTGCTCGACCGCTCGACGTCGATGATCGACGCGTTCAAGATCGCCGACGACGTCCTCCGCCAGGGCGTCCAGGGCATCTGCGACCTGATCACGACACCGGGTCTCATCAACCTCGACTTCGCCGACGTGCGAACCGTCATGCAGGACGCGGGGTCGGCGCTCATGGGCATCGGCTACGCGACGGGGCCGAACCGCGCCCGCGAGGCTGCCGAGCGCGCTCTCGGATCGCCGCTGATCGATGCCGAGATCGTTCGCGCGCGCGGCATCCTGCTCTCGATTTCCGGCGGCGACGACCTCTCGCTCGTCGAGGTCAACGAGGCGGCCGAGGTCGTGCGCCAGACGGCGACGGACGAGACGAACATCATCTTCGGCGCGACCGTCGACCCGCGGCTAACGGGCCAGGTCTGGGTGACGGTCGTCGCGACCGGGCTCGGAGGCATGCGACGGCGCGCCGGCGGGCCCGTGTTCGAAGTGACCTCGCGGGAAGGCCACGCGAGCGATCCCGAGCTTCCCTCGTTCCTGAACACCGGCTAGCGCCCGCAGCCGCAGTACGGTTTCCGGATGCGAGGCGCGATCGCAGCCGGTCACCCCCTCTCGGCCGAAGCGGGAGCGCGCGTCTTGCGCGAGGGTGGTAATGCCGTCGACGCGCTGTTGGCCGCTGCATTCACCGCCTTCGTCACGGAGGGCCCGCTCACCGGACCGGCGGGCGGAGGCTTCGCGCTCGTCCACGAGCCCGGCGGAGAGACGACGCTCCTGGACTGCTTCTTCGGCGTCCCTGAGCGCGGGCTCGGCGTGATGGACGAGCTCGTCATCGACTTCGGCGACTCCGGGACACAGGTCTTCCACGTCGGCGAGGGGTCCGTCGCGGTTCCGGGGCTCCTCGCCGGGCTCGAGGAGGTCCACCGCCGCCACGCCACGTCGGAGTGGGCCGACCTCGTCGAGCCGGCGGTGGCGCTCGCCCGGGAAGGATTCGAGCGCGACGACCCGCGCGCGTTCCTGCACCTGATCCTCGAGGGGATCCTCCTCCGCGAGGAGGGCGGACGCGGGATCTACGGCGATCCCGTGCGCGTGCACACCGCCGGTGCCGCCGCGACGATGGAACGCGTCCGCGACGCGGGCGCGGCGATGGTGTCCGAGCTCATCCCGGAGTACGCGGACGATCTCGGCGCCTATCGTGTCCTCGAGGTCGACCCGCTCGACATCGACGTTCTCGGGCGCAAGGTTCGCTCGACACCGTCCCAGGGCGGTGGGGTCGTTCAGCGGATCCTCGAGCTTCTCGCCGAGCATGGAGAACCGACGCTCGAGGACGAGGCGCGTGCGGTCGCGGATGCCTACGGGCGGCTCGGCTCGGGGCCGCTGCCCGGGACGACCCACATCTCGACGGTCGACGGCACCGGGAGGGCGGCGGCGCTGTCGTCGACCCTCGGCTCCGGATCGGGCGTGTTCCGCGGCGGGACTCAGCTCAACAACATGCTCGGCGAGCTCGACGTCATCGGAATGCACGAGAAAGCGGCCGGCGATCGCCTCGCGAGCATGATGACGCCGACCCTTGTGCTCGACGGGGACCGGCCGGAGCTCGTGATCGGCAGCGCCGGCTCCGTGAGGCTTGCCGGAGCGATCGCACAGGTCACGTGGCGGATCCTTCGCGGTCTGCACGTGCGCGACGCGATCGACGCGCCCCGGCTGCACGTGGAACGCACGACGCTCCATCTCGAAGGCGGTTGGCCGGACGGCGAGGTCGCGACGCTTCCAGCGACCTGGGACGTCAACCGTTGGGAGGGCCGCAACCTCTTCTTCGGCGGCGTCCAGGCGGTTCACCGTTCGGCGGACGGTGCGCTCGAGGCGGCGGGAGACCCGCGTCGCGGAGGTGCCGGGATGGTCGTCGAGTGACGATCGTGCGGCCCGCGTCAGCCGCGGACGCGCACGCGCTCGTCGAGCTCGCCGAGAGCGTCGGGCGCGAGGACGGCCGCTGGATTCTCGGGACCGGCCCGTGGCGCTCCGTCGCCGACGAGCGGCGCTACCTGCGCACGATCGACCGGCACCCCGACGCCGCGGTCTACGTGGCGGAGGACGGATCGCGGATCGTCGGACGGCTCTCGCTCGCCCGGGACCCGCACCCCGCGAGCAGGCACGTCGCCGACCTCGGGCTCATGGTCGCCGAGAGCCATCGCCGACAGGGGGTCGGGACGATGCTGCTGGAGCAGGCCGTGTCCTGGGCCGGCGAGGCTCGTGTGCGCAAGCTCGAGCTCCACGTCTTTCCCTGGAACGAGCCGGCGCTCGCGCTGTACGAATCCTTCGGTTTCGAGCGGGAGGGCTACCGCAAGCGGCACTACGAGCGCGGCGACGAGCTCGTCGACGCCGTGCTCATGGCCTACTTCGTCGGCTAGCGACGCGTGGCGGCCCGCTCCGGCACCGAGAGCACTGCGAGGGCGCGGTAGACCATCCGCTCCCGAGCCCACGGCCGGAACCGCGAGAGCGCGAGGAGAAACGTATCGACGGGCCGCAGCATCGCAGGGTCAGGGCTCGCCGGTTCGGAGCGGCACGACCGTCGCTCCTCCGGCGGCGGCCGCAGAAGGAGACTCCTCGACGGGCCGAGGTGCCTCGGCCGCAGGCGCCCGGGCGTGATGTCCTCCGACCTCCTGCTCGCCCGCCTGCGGGCCCAGCGTCTCCGACGCGCGTGCCATCTCGGCGGCGACCGTCTCCATCTCCTGGAGGCTGTCTCGCAGCCCGGCGAGAAGGTCGTCCACGGGTGCGTCCGGGGCATCCGTCGCCGGTGCCAGCTCTGCCTCGAGCCGGCGTGCGTGCACCGCATCGTCGAGACGCGCCTCCAGCGAACGCAGTGCCACGGGCCACAGGGCCTTGGCACGCGACACCTCCTCCGCGATCGTCGCGACGCGCTGGTCGATCGCGTCGATCCGGCCGCTGAGCTCGCCGGCCGTGCGGGCGCTCGTCTCCGTTGCGTTGCGGGTCGCCGTCTCGATACGGTCGAGCCGCGCAGCCACGTCGTCCATCGAGGTCGAGCTCAGCTCCGGGAACGCATGGAGCGCCTCGCGGATGTCATCGACGATGGACTCGATGCGCGTGCTCGACTCCGTGAAGTGGCGATGCAGGGTCGCGAGCTCGCGCTCCTTGTCACCGAGGCCGGCTGCAGCCGACTCGACGGTCGCGGCAAGCGTGTCCTGTCGCTCGGCGAGCGTCGCCAGCGCGTCGTCCGTCTTCCCGAGACGGCGATCCAGGTGCGCTTCGTCGACGCTCTGGAGCGTGTCGAGGCGCTGCGAGAGGGTCGTGAGGGCGTCGCTCGTCGCCGCGACGCGATGAACGAGCCGCTCTTCCTGCACGGCGCGCGTGCGCTCGAGCTCTCCGAGCGTCTGGTCGTGCACGTCGAGACGCCGTGCAAGCGTCGCCAGCGCGTTGTCCGTCTTCCCGAGACGGCGATCCAGCTGCGCTTCGTCGCCGCTCTGGAGCGTGTCGAGGCGCTGCGAGAGGGTCGTGAGGGCGTCGCTCGTCGTCGCGAAGCGGTGATCGAGGCGCTCCTCCTGAGCCACACGGGTGCTCTCGAGGCTGCCGAGCCCCTCGGCAAGCACGTCGAGACGGTCCGAAAACTTCGCGAGCGCGTCGTCATGTGCCCGGAGACGTCGATCGAGCTGTTCGTCCCCGGCGTCGCCCGTACGCTCGAGGTCCCCGATCCTCTCGGCGAGTGTGTCGACGCGCGATGCCTGCGTCCCGAGCGTTTCGAGACGGTGCGACATCCGTTCGAGTGCCTCGCTCGTCTCTCCGAGCCGGCGCTCGACCTGCGACTCGTCGACGGCACGAGTGCGGCCGAGCTCCTCGAGCGTGCGGCCGACCGCAGCGAGACGCTCCGACTGCGCCGCGAGGGCGTCGCTCGTCGCTCCGATGCGGTGCTGGAGTTGCTCTTCCGTCACTGACCTGACCTCGGCGAGGCCGTCCACCTGGTCGCGCAGCGTCGAGAGCATCGCGGCAAACTCATCCGGCGCGCGCTCCAGCCCGCTCCTCACGGCCGCCAGCTCGGCTGCGAGCACATCCATCCTTGCGGTCGTGGCCGGATGCGCGCTAGGGACCGGCGGGGCCGTGGCTGCGGCTGCGAGAGCTCCGACACGCTCGTCGAGGGCTCGTACCGCCGCGACGAGGCTCTGGACCTGCGCCGCGTTCACGCCGCCAGCGCGCTCCTTTGTGAGCGCCGCGACGGCATTCCTGAGCGAGCGGAGCTCGGTGGCGTCGACCGGGACGTCGGTCGCCGCGGCCGACTCGGCGGCTCGGCTCACCTGCTGGACGAGCCCGTGCAGGGTCTGATCTCGTGCCTCGAGCGCCCGCTGGAGGGCGGCAATCTCGCCGTCCTTCTTCGCGATCGCGGAGGCCGTGGTCGCAACCGTGGAGGCGAGGGTGTCGACGCGCTCCTGGAGCACGTCAAGCCGCGCTACGAAGCGGTTCTCCTGCTTGGCGTCGTCCTTAGAGGACAGCAAGGTCCGTCGCGCGTTCCCTCGACGCGAGCGCAAACCGGTACGGCGAGCCGGAAGGCATCCTCAGGCGTATCGGAACGCGAGCAGGCGCACTTGCTCACTCGTTTCAGTGACGTCGCGGAGCGACGTGTCCGCGAAGCGACCAGCCGGAGGGGGTCTCGGGGAACCGGCGAGGTTCCCCCAGCACCACTCGCTGCGCTACAGGCCGGGCGTCCAGTCGAGCACGAAGTGGCGTTGCTCGAGCGTCTGCGGGCATCCGAGGCCTCTGGCCTCGGCGATCCGGCGCAGTGCCTCGCTCGGGTCGGCGCCGTGTCGGACCAGCCATGTCCCCACCACGACGCCCGTCCGGCCGCAGCCCGCCCAACAGTGGACGTACACCACGCCGCCCGCCGCGAGCTCGGCGTCGATCTCGTCGAGGATCCCGACGAGCGCAACGCGCGTCGGCACCGAGAAGTCGACGATCGGCCGGGACACGTACCGCGTGGGTGGCTCCACGTGGGCGGCATACGGCTCGAGCTCTCCCTCGTGCGTGAGGTCGACGAAGAGCGTCACGCCTTCCTCGACGAGCCGATGGACATCGTCTGCCGCCTCGGCGGACGAGACGGCGCACGGGTGCCGCCCGGCGATCAGCCGGCCGGGCTCGATCACTGTCGGCGGACGCACGCGGAGGAGTCTGCCGATACCCCGTCCGGGTGGAACGTCTCAAGGCGGTGAGGAGCGCATGCCGATAGCGAGGGCATGGCGCCGTCCGACACCGCTGCGGAGCTCCGAGACCGCGCGCTCGCGCTCGCGGGTGAGCTCGGCGTCGATCCAAGCGCCTGGTACATCCGCGTCCTCGAGGAGGACCAAAAGACCGGCCTCGAGCCGGACATCGGCGCGCTCGTCCGCGTGTACTGGGAGCTCCAACGGGTGACCGAGCGAGCCGATCTCCGGGACACCTGGCGTCAGCTCGCCGACCAGCTCTGGTCCGGCGCAGCAGCGTAAGCGCCGCATCTCGTCCTGTCGGGAGCCGTCGGCAGCGGTTAGTAAGGTGGCCGTCCCGTGGCCGCACCGCCCTTCGTCCACCTTCACGTCCACTCGGAGTACTCGATCCTCGACGGGGCGTGCCGGATCCCCGGCCTCGTCGAGAAGGCCGCGCGGCTCGAGATGCCCGCCGTCTCGCTCACCGACCACGGCTCGCTGGCCGGTGCGGTGCAGCTGTTCAGGGAGGCGGGGAAAGCAGGCGTCAAGCCGATCGTCGGCTGTGAGGTCTATGTCGCCGACGACCGGCGGGCGCAGACGAAGGGATACGCGCACCTCACGCTCCTCGCGGAGTCGAACGAGGGCTACGCGAATCTCATCCAGCTCTCCTCGCTCGGCTACCTCGAGGGCTACTACTACAAGCCGCGCGTCGACTGGGAGCTCCTCGAGCGTCACGCGAAGGGGATCGTCGCGCTTTCGGGCTGCCTCTCCGGCCGTGTCTCGCGCGCGCTCTCCGAGAGCCGCCCCAAGGACGCGAGCGCCGATCTCGACCGGCTCGTCCAGATCTTCGGGCGTGATTCGACGTACGTCGAGATCCAGAACGCGGGGCTCGCCGAGCAGCAGCAGGTCAACCCGCAGCTGATCGCCCTCGCGAACGAGACCGGCCTTCCGCTCGTCGCGACGGGGGACGTCCACTACCTCGATGCGGACGACGCCTTCGCACACGAGGCGCTCCTCTGCATCCAGTCCGGCGACACGCTGAAGAACCCCGCTCACTGGAAGTTCGACACGAACGAGTTCTTCTTCAAGACGCCGGAGGAGATGGCGCTCGACTTCCCGGGCCTCGAGGATGCCATGGCGCGGACGCTGGAGGTCGCGGAGCGCTGCTCGGTCGAGCTCGAGCTCGGGCGGATCCTGCTGCCGACGTACCCGGTCCCCGAGGGCCGCGATTCGTTCGACTACCTCGTCCAGCTATGCGAGCAGGGGCTCGTCCGCCGTTACGGAAAGTCGTCGCCCGAGCTCACCGAGCGGCTGCGCTTCGAGCTCAAGACGGTCAAGGAGATGGGCTTCGCCGACTACTTCCTCATCGTCTGGGACTTCATCCACTTCGCGAAGCAGAACGGGATCAGCGTCGGGCCTGGACGAGGCTCGGCTGCTGGCTCGCTCGCGGCGTACTGCCTCGAGATCACCGACGTCGACCCGATGCGTTACGGCCTCCTCTTCGAGCGCTTCCTGAACCCGGCCCGCAAAGACCTGCCGGACATGGACATCGACTTCTCGGTCGCCGGGCGCGATCGCGTCATCAACTACGTCGCCGAGAAGTACGGGCGCGACCGGGTCGCGCAGATCATCACCTTCTCCACCATGGCGGCGCGAGCGGCGATTCGCGACGCGGGCCGCGTGCTGGACATCCCGTACGGCGTCGTCGACCGGATCGCGAAGCTCGTACCGGAGGGCCCGGGCCAGACGCTCGAGGCGGGGCTGAAGCCCGGCGCCGAGCTCCGGCAGGCGGTGGACTCCGACCCGGTCGCGAAGGAGATCATCGACCTCGCCCGTCCGCTCGAGGGGCTGACACGGGCGGACTCGATCCACGCTGCCGGCGTCGTGATCGGCGCGCAGCCGCTCATCGAGCTGGTGCCGCTGCAGCAGAAGGGTGTGGAGCAGGAGGTCGTCACGCAGGTCGGCATGAACGACGTCGTGGAGCTCGGGCTGCTCAAGATGGACTTCCTCGGCCTCCGGAACCTCGACGTCATCGACAAGGCGGTCGAGCTCGTCGGCGGCATCGACATCGGAGCGCTCCCGCTCGACGACGCGAAGACGTACGAGATGCTCGCGCGCGGGGACTCGACCGGCGTCTTCCAGTTCGAGTCGTCGGGCATGCGCGAGGCGCTCCGTTCCGTGAAGCCGACCGAGTTCGAGGATCTCATCGCCCTCGTTGCGCTCTACCGGCCCGGGCCGATGGGCTACATCCCCATGTACGCGGCGCGCAAGAACGGCCGCGAGCAGGTCTCGTACGCAGACGCGCGCCTCGAGGCGATCACGGGCCAGACGTACGCGATCTGCATCTACCAGGAGCAGTACATGCAGATCGCCAAGGAGCTGGCCGGGTTCACGCCTGCCGAGGCGGAGACGCTCCGCAAGGCCATCGGCAAGAAGATCCACGCGCTCATGGCATCCCTCAAGGACCAGTTCCTGTCGGGCTGCGCGGAGAACCAGGTCGCGCCGGGCGTCGCGCAGCAGCTGTGGAAGGACATGGAGTCCTCGCAGGACTACTCCTTCAACAAGGCGCACGCTGCCTGCTACGCGCTCATCGCCTATCGCACGGCCTGGCTCAAGGCGAACCATCCGAAGGAGTACATGGCCGCGCTCATCTCGTCGGTGATGAATACGAAGGACCGCGTGCCGTTCTACGTCAACGCCTGCCGCGAGATGGGGATCGACGTGCTGCCACCGGACGTGAACTCGTCGCAGCAGGACTTCGCGGTCGTCGCCGGCGTCATCCACTTCGGGCTGAACGCAGTGAAGAATGTGGGCGAGGCGGCGGCCGAGGCGATCATGCGCGTCCGCGCCGAGGGAGGGGCGTTCGAGTCGATCTGGGAGCTCACCGAGCGGGTCGACCCGCAGGTGCTGAACAAGCGTGCGCTCGAGTCACTCGTGAAGTGCGGCGCGCTCGACTCGACGGGAGCCACGCGGCTCGGGATGCTGACCGCGCTCGACGCCGCGCTGGGACACGGCCAGCGTATCTCCGCGGACCGCCTTGCGGGCCAGGCCTCGATCTTCGACGGCGCCTTCGGCGAGGACGAGCCCGTCGCCGTGCAGCGTCCACCGCTCTCCACGACTGAGTTCGACGAGCGGGAGCTCCTCCGCCTCGAGAAGGAGACGCTCGGCCTCTACGTCTCGGAGCATCCGCTCGAGCGCGTCCGTGCCGAGCTGCGGCGAAAGACCGACTGTGCGCTCACGGATCTCGAGCGCCGTCGCGACGGCGAGTTCGTCACCGTCGGCGGCATCGTGTCCGGGCTCAAGCAAGTGACGACGAAGCGCGGCGAGCCGATGGTCTTCGTGACGCTCGACGATCCGACCGGAAGCGCCGAGGTCGTCGTCTTCAACTCGACCTACGCCGCCGCCCGCGAGCTTCTCGAGGCGGACCGCATCCTCGTCGTGAAGGGACGGGTGGACCACAAGCAGGCGGGGGAGACGAAGCTGGTCGCGAGCGAGGTGAGCGCATTCGAGTCGGCGTTGGTCAGGCGCGAGGTCCGCCTTCGCATCGATGCGCGCCAGGCGCCTGCGGGGGTCGTCCGGGAACTCGCGCTCCTCGTCGCCGACTATCCGGGCGACGCGCCTGTCTACCTCGCCCTCGAGACATCGCTCGGCGAGCGCACGCTCGCCCTCGGCCCCGACTATCGCGTCAAGCCGGAGGCCGACTTCT
>JAJTCQ010000024.1 GCA_021323315.1 Gaiellaceae bacterium
GTACATGCCGAGCCGGATCAGGACGTCGGCGAAGTTGACCCCCGCCGCCCGGACGTCGACGACCACCTGGCCGTCGCCCGCCTCGGGTTCCGGAACGTCTTCGACGACGAGCTGCTCCGGCCCGCCGACGCCTTGCAGGACGGCGGCTCTCAACGTCCGGTGAACTGGGGCTCGCGCTTCTCGAGGAATGCGGCGACGCCCTCGGCGCCGTCCTCCGACTCGAGGCAGCGGCGGAAGCCGTCGGCCTCGCGGCGAAGACCCTCCTCGAGCGAGAGGTCGCGCGTCGTCCGCGCGAGCTCGCGGAGCACACCGATCGACACCCGCGAGCGCGCAGCGATCGTGCGTGCGATCCCGACCGCCGTCTCGCGCAGCTCGTCGCGTGAGACGACCTTCTCGACGAGCCCCCAGCCGTACGCCGTCCGAGCGTCGATGAAGTCGCCGGTCATGTTCAGGTACTGCGCTCGCCCGATGCCGACGAGCCGGGGGAGACGCTGCGTCCCCCCGCCGCCGGGGATCAGACCGAGCTTGATCTCGGGCTGGCCGAGCTGCGCGTCGTCGGAGGCGACGCGGATGTCGCAGCACATGGCCAGCTCGAGCCCGCCGCCGAGGCAGAAGCCGTGGATCGCGGCAACGAACGGCGTGCGGGCGGCGTCCATGCGATGCCCGAGCTTCTGGATCCCGCGGGCGGAGCCACGTTCGCTCGCCTCTGCGGCCGCCTTCCGTAGCGACGGGAACTCCGAGATGTCGGCACCGGCGACGAACGCGCGCTCGCCCGCGCCGACGAGGATGATCGTCCGGATGTCGTCGTCGGCGTCGAGACGGTCGATCTCGGCCTCGAGCTCCTCGAGCAGCGGCGCGGACAGCGCGTTGACGGGCGGGTGGTCGATCGTGACGACGGCGACCGAGGCGTCGCGCTCGGTCGAGATGTAGTCGGCCACTAGGTCGTCTCCGCGGGCTGCTTCGCGAACTGCTCGCGCAGCGCGGTCTTCCGGAACTTGCCGACGGCCGTCTTCGGGATCTCGTCGACGAACTCGAACTTCTCGGGTAGCCACCACTTCGCGAAGTTGGGCGCGAGAAACTCGCGAAGCTCGTCCGGAGAGGCGACCTCGCCCTCACGGAAAACGACCACACCGAGCGGCCGCTCGGACCACTTCTCGTCGGGCACGGCGATCACCGCGGCCTCGGCGACGGCGGGGTGGCCCATGAGCGCGTTCTCGAGGGCAACCGTGGAGATCCACTCGCCACCCGACTTCACCAGGTCCTTCTCGCGGTCCTGCACCTCGACGAACCCGTCGCGATGGATCGTGACGATGTCGCCGGTCTTGAACCAGCCGTCGTCCGTCCAGCGGTCGGCGCCCTCGTCGGACTCGTAGTACGCGGATGCGATCGACGGCCCGCGCACCTCGAGCTCGCCCATCGTCTCACCGTCCCAGGGGACGAGGTCGGTTGCCCCGCGCGCCCGGATCTCGCAGAACGGAATCGGCAGCCCCTGCAGAGCGCGTCGCGAGTACGCCTCCTGCGGCTCCAGACCGGCCTCCTGGCCGGGTGCGCCCGACAGCGTCCCGACGGGTGACATCTCGGTCATGCCCCACCCGTGGACGATGTGGAGGCCGTGGCGCTCGGAGAAGGCTTCGATCATCGCGCGCGGTGGAGCGGAGCCGCCGACGGTCATCATCCGGATCGAGGAGGTGTCGTACGCACCCGGGTTCGCATCGAGCGTCTGCAGGATTCCCATCCAGATCGTCGGCACGCCGGCTGTGAGCGTGACCTTCTCCTGCTGGAGGGCCTCGAGGAGGCTCACGGGATCGAGATGCGGGCCGGGGAAGACCTGCTTGACGCCGGTCATCGTGGACAGGAACGGGAAGCACCACGCGTTCGCGTGGAACATTGGCACGACCGGGAGGCAGATGTCGTCAGCGGTGATGCCGAGGGACGCGATGACCGTGAGCGCGTGCAGTGCGATCGCCCGATGGGAGTAGAGAACGCCTTTCGGCCGGCCCGTGGTCCCGCTCGTGTAACACATGGCGGCCGCGGTGTTCTCGGCGAGGTCGCGGTACGCGAATGCCGACTCGTCGGCGTCCGCGAGCAGCTCCTCGTAGTCGATTGCGTCCTCGGGAGTGTCGCCGGCGCCGACGGCGATCACGTGGTCGAAGCTGCAGCGGGGGATGAACTGCTCGGCGAGCGGCCAGAGCACCTTGTCGACGAGGAGCACGCGGTCGCCACCGTGCGTGGCGATGTACGTGTTGTCGTCCGGGTGCAGGCGGAGGTTCAGCGTGTGCGTGACGAACCCGCCGACCGGTGCGCCCATATAGGCCTCGAGGTGCTGCGAGTGGTTCCACATGAACGTGCCCACGCGGTCGCCGTCCTCGAGGCCAAGCCCGCGAAGCGCGACGATGAGCTTCTTCGTCCGCGAGACGAAGTCGGCGTAGGTGTAGCGGTGCCAGCTCTTGTCGGGCAAGTGGCTCGCGATTTCCTTGTCGCCGTAGAGCTCGTCTGCGCGGCGCAGGATCGCCGGCACGTTGAGCTGGTAGTCCATCATCAGGCCGTCCATCGCGGCTTCAGCCTCCTTGGGTGACCTTCACGGGCGCCAGGCTCCCGCTCGACGCCTCGTCCTGTTCGATGAGCGACGCGGCGATCTCCGCGCGCAGCCGCGTACCTGACGTACCGAAGCTCTCGATTCCGAGCGCGCGCTTGTACAGCCGCTGGAGCCGGTGCTCCCAGGTGAAGCCGATGCCGCCGAGCGATTGGATCGCCGTCTCGCACACTGCAACGGCACTCTCGCCGGCATACGACTTCGCGGCAGCGGCGGCGATCGACGCCTGGTCGTCGTCGGTCGCGACGCACCACGCCGCCCAGAGCGCGAGCGAGCGGGAGAGCTCGACGCGCGTGTACGCGTCGGCGAGCGGGTGCGACACGGCCTGGTACACACCGATCTTCTTTCCGAACTGCACCCGGGACGAGGCGTACTCGATCGCATCCTCGAGCGCGAGCCAAGCCACCCCGCACGCCTCCAGCGCGAGCGCCGTCTGCGAGCGGGCCTCGATCTCGGCCAGCACGGTCGAGTCCGCGAGCCTCCGCCCCGGCTCGCCGCCGCGCACGACGCCGAGAGGGCGCGACTCGTCGGTCGCCGCGAGCAGCTCGCGCTCGCCGCCCTCGAGCTCGTAGATGCCGTCGCCACCGACGATCGCGACGTGCTCGGCGGAGTCGAGGTCGGGGACGAGCGGGCCGAGGGCGAGGGTCCACGTGGTCTCGCCGGACGCGATCGCCGCGCGGTCCTCCGATAGAAGCGCCGGCAGCGTCAACCCGATCGTGGCGAAGTAGGGGCCGCGGTACAGCGCGCGGCCCAGCTCCTCGAACAGCACTGCTTCCTCCAGGAAGGAGAGCCCTGCGCCGCCGTCCTCCTCGGCAATCGAGACGCCCGTCCAGCCGAGCTCGGCGAGCTGGGCCCAGGTGGGCTCCGGTGTCGCCGCCAGGAACTCGCGCGCCTGCTCGCGAAGCGCCTCCTGCACGGGTGTGAAGGTGAAGTCCATGGCTCCTAGCGCGAGTAGGGAAGGCCGAGCACGCGCTCGGCGACGATGTTGCGGAGCACCTCCGACGTGCCCGCCTCGATGGTGTTGCCGCGGCTGCGCAGCTGCTGGTACTGCCAGTAGCCCCCGTACGGCGCGTTCTCTTCGCCGAGTGCAGCGTCAGGGCCGAGAATCTCGAGCGCGAGCTTCGTCACGCGCTGGTTCGCTTCCGACCAGACGAGCTTCGAGATCGATCCTTCCGGGCCCGGCATCCCGGTCTTCATGAGCGCCGAGAGCGAGCGGTAGTTCGTGAAGCGCACAGCCTGCATCTCGGTCCACTCCCGTGCGATCCGGTCGCGCTGAAGCGGGTCGGCGCCGCGGTCGCGCGCGAGCGCCACCAGCTTCCGGATCTGCACCTCGAGCTGGGCCTGGAGCGCGAAGCCCAACGTACCGCGCTCGTGCAGCAGGGTCGTCATCGCGACCTGCCAGCCGCCGCCGACCTCGCCGAGCAGGTTCTCCGCGGGGACGCGCACGTCCGAGAAGAAGATCTCGTTGAACTCCGCCTCGCCGGTGATCTGGCGCAAGGGTCGCACCTCGACGCCCGACGCGTGCATGTCGACGATGAGGTACGTCAGCCCCGCATGGCGTGTCGCGTCGGGGTCGGAGCGCGTGAGGAGGATGCAGAAGTCGGCGATGTGCGCGAACGACGACCACACCTTCTGGCCGTTGACGACGAAGTGACCGTCGTCGAGTCGCGAGCTCGTGCGCACGCCGGCGAGGTCGGAGCCGGCGCCGGGCTCGGAGAAGCCCTGGCACCAGATCTCGTCCGCCGCGAGCAGAGGTGCGAGGTACCGCGACTTCTGCTCGTCGGTGCCGTGCGCGATGATCGTCGGCCCGGCCATTCCGATCCCGATGACCCCGATGTGCGGCGGCGCCTCGGCGCGCGCCATCTCCTCGAGAAAGATCGCCTGGTGCGTGTACGGCGCGCCGCCACCGCCGTACTCCTCGGGCCACGTGAGCCCGGCGTAGCCGGCGTCGTGGAGTGCGCGGCTCCATGCGCGCATCTCCGGCCCCGCGAAGCGCGTCGCCCCTCCGCGGTGGCCCTGCAGGTCCTGCGGGAGGCTCTCTTCGAGCCACGAGCGCAGCTCGGCCCGGAAGGTGGCCTCGTCCGGCGTGTCTCGGAGGTCCATCCGGCGCGATCCTAGTCCTTGCGCGAGCGCGGCGGAATGCCTTCTCGACTCCGACGTTTTACAAACTCTTACCGCGCTCGCGCGTTTTCACTCATAAGCGATGGGGAAAAACCAAACATGCGCCGTCGGGGACTGACCGTGCTCGCGCTCGGCGCTGCGGCGGTGCTGCTGCCTGGCTGCGGAATGTTCGGCGGCCAGCCTCACGTGGAACGAGCATGTGCGAAGGCGGTGCTCACGGACTGGGCGGACGGCCGCATCGACCGGACCTACCCGGACCCGTGCTACGAGGCCGCGATCGACACGATGCCGGAGGACGTGCGCGCGTACACGACGGCGAAGGACGACATCTCGCGCGCGCTCTACTCGCACAGGGACGCTCCTTGAGGCTGCTCGTCCTCGTGTCCGGGCTCTTCGCAGCCCTCGTTCTCGCGAACGCCGGGCACGCCGCGCCCGGCGCGCTCTACGGCGTGCAGGACGACGCGTGGCTCGCACACGGTCCCGGCACGCTCGAGTCGCGCCTCGACGAGCTCGACCGCCTCGGCGTGGACGTCGTTCGGTTCACCGTGCGCTGGGACGTCGTCGCCCGCGAGCGCCCGCTGGTGCCGCGCGACCCCAAGGATGCGGCGTATGACTGGCGCTCCGCGGACGGCGTCCTGCGTGGGCTGCGCCGCCACGGCATCCAGCCGCTCGTGACGATCTACGGGACGCCCGGCTGGGCGAACGGCCGGCGCGCACCGAACTGGGCGCCGAGCTCGGGTGCCGCGTTCGGCGATTTTGCGCGCGCCGCGGCAACCCGGTACCGCTGGGTGCGCCTGTGGACGATCTGGAACGAGCCGAATCGCGCGCAGTGGCTGCAGCCCACCAGTGCGGCGACGTACGTGCAGAAGCTGCTGAATCCGGCGTACGCGCAGATCCATGCCGCGATCCCCTCGGCGCAGGTCGGCGGCGGGATGACCGCGCCGCGCGCCGGGTCCGGCGGTACCTCGCCGGTCTCGTGGATCAAGGCGATGGGCTCCCTGCGCGCGCGCCTCGACGCCTATGCCCATCACCCGTACCCCGGTCAGCCGCAGGTGGAGACGCCGTGGGGGCCGGCCTGCCGGAACTGCACGACGATCGCCATGGCCGACCTCGAGCGGCTCGTGAGCCTCGTCCGCAAGAATCTCGGGCGCAAGCGGATCTGGCTGACCGAGTTCGGGTACCAGACGAACCCGCCCGACACCTTCCTCGGCGTCTCGCTGACCAAGCAGGCCGAGTACGTGGCGAGCGCGTCCCGCCGCGTCCACGCAGCGCCGTCCGTCGACATGCTGATCTTCTTCCTCGTTCGCGACGACGCCTCGGCCGAGGGGTGGCAGAGCGGGCTGACGACCGTGCGCGGGGTGAAGAAGCCGGCCTACGCCGCGTTTCGTCTCCCGCTCGTGCGGACTTCGCGCAACGGCGCCATCGTCGGGCTGTGGGGCCAGATCCGTCCCGGCGCGGGCCGGCAGTCCTACCGGCTCCGGGTCTACCGCGATGGCTCGTGGCAGTGGCTCGGCGGCGCGGGCACGACGGACGCTCGCGGAGTGCTGTCGGTGAGCGCCCGGGTGCCCGTCGGATCGCTCGTGCAGCTCTACTCGCTGCGCGGCGGCGCAACCAGTCTGGCAGTCCGCGTCTAGGCCCGCCGGGCACATCGCGTTGCGACGGCCGGCGCGCCCGGTTTAGGGTCTCGTCGCGATGGCCCTCCTCGAAGTCCGGGACGTCACCCTGCGCTTCGGCGGGATCGTGGCACTCGACGGCGTCTCCTTCGACGTCGAGGAAGGCCAGATTTCAGGACTGATCGGGCCGAACGGCGCGGGGAAGACCACGGCGTTCAACGTCATCACCCGGCTCTACAAGCCCGACTCGGGAGAGGTGCTCCTCGACGGCTCGTCGATCCTGAAGGCGCCCGCCCACAAGATCGTCGGGAAGGGTGTCGCGCGGACGTTCCAGAACATCCAGCTCTTCCGGACGATGTCCGTGCTCGAGAACGTTCTCGTCGGAGCGCACGGTCGCGGACGCCGCATCGGGCCCGACGACGCGTACGAGGTCCTCGACGTCGTGGGGCTGCGCGAGCGCGCGCTGTTCCCGGCAGCGGCGCTGCCGTACGGGATCCAGAAACGCGTCGAGCTCGCACGCGCACTCGTCGCGAAGCCGCGCCTCCTCCTGCTGGACGAGCCCGCCGGCGGCCTGAACCACGAGGAGGTGTACGAGCTCGGCGAGTTCATCAGGAAGATCCGCGACGACTTCGAGCTCACCGTGCTCCTCGTGGAGCATCACATGAATCTCGTGATGAGGATCTCCGACGACGTCAACGTCCTGAGCTTCGGGCGGAAGATCGCGAGCGGCCCGCCGGCTCGGGTGCGCGCCGACCCCGCCGTGATCGAGGCGTATCTCGGCGCCGACGACGAGCACGACGACGACGAGCCGAGTCCGAACGGGACACCCCAGGTGTCGGACACCGTGTCCGACACCGAGCGGGAGGACGAGGCGTGAAGACGCTGCTCGAGCTCGACGGCGTCGCCGCTCGTTACGGGCCGGTGCAGGCGCTCACCGACGTATCGCTCGTGGTCCGCGAGGGCGAGGTCGTCGCGGTGCTCGGGGCGAACGGCGCAGGGAAGACCACGACGCTGCGAGCGATCTCCGGCACCGTCTCCCGGACTGGGGCGATCGACCTGGACGGGAAGTCGCTCAAGGGCGGGCCGGAAGCGATCGCGAAGGCGGGAGTCGCGCACGTCCCCGAGGGCCGCGGCACGTTCGTCGACTTGACGGTGACCGAGAACCTCAAGCTCGGCGCCTACACGCGCCGCGACCGCTCCGTGAAGGCCGACCTCGAGCGCATCGCCGAGTACTTCCCGTGGATGACGGAGCGCGGCGGCCAGCGCGCGGGGACGCTGTCGGGCGGCGAGCAGCAGATGCTCGCCCTCGGGCGCGCGCTCATGAGCCGGCCGCGGCTCCTCCTCCTCGACGAGCCGTCGCTCGGCCTCGCGCCGATGGTCGTCCGCGAGTTCTTCCGCATCGTCCGGCAGCTGAACGAGGACGAGGGCCTGACGGTGCTCGTCGTCGAGCAGGACGCCCGTATCGCCCTTCGGGCCTCACAGCGTGCGTACGTCCTCGAGGTCGGGCACGTCGCACTGACCGGCACCAGCAGCGAGCTCGAAGGGGACGAGTCGATCAGGCGGAGCTACCTCGGGTACTGATGCTCGCCGCCGCGTTCACCGACTTCATGCAGCAGGTCGTCTCCGGCCTCGCGTCGGGCGGCATCTACGCGCTTCTCGCGCTCGCGCTCGTGATCATCCATCGCTCGACCGGGGTCATCAACTTCGCGCAGGGCGAGATGGCGACGCTCTCCGCGTACATCGCCTGGGCGCTCATCGCGCACCACTCGTGGGGCTACTGGCCGGCGTTCGCCGCGACGCTCGTCATCTCGTTCGTCGGCGGGATCGGGATCCACACGGCCGTCATCCGCCCGGTCGAGCGCGGGAGCGTCCTGCGCATCGTCATCGTCACGATCGGCCTGCTCGTCGCGATCAACGGGTTCGTCGTCTGGCAGTGGAGCGGCGAGCCGCAACAGCTGCAGAGCCCCTTCGGGACGGACGTGTACGACGTCGGCGGAGTGGTCGTCGCGGCGCACGACATCGGGACGATCACGGTCGCTCTCGGGATCGTGCTGCTCCTCGGTGCGCTCTTCCGGTTCACGAAGGTCGGGCTCGCGCTGCGGGCCGCGGCGGTCAACCCGGAGGAAGCCCGCCTCGTCGGCGTGCGCGTGTCGTGGATGCTGGGGCTGGGGTGGGGGCTCGCGGCGCTCCTCGGCGCTGTCGCCGGGATGCTCACGGCGCCCACTGTCGGGCTCGACCCGAACATGATGGCCGCCGTGCTGATCTACGCCTTCGCGGCCGCGATCCTCGGCGGGATCGACTCGCCGATCGGCGCCGTCGTCGGCGGCCTGCTGATCGGTGTCCTCCTGAACATGCTCAGCTTCCTCAGCCAGTACGGCATGTTCGACTGGTTCACGGAGGAGCTGCGCCTGCCGATGGCGCTGCTCATCATCCTCGCAGTGCTACTGGTTCGCCCACACGGCATCCTCGGCCGGCCGGAGGTGAAGCGCGTATGACCACCACTCGCCTTCGGCTCGCGGTCGCAGGGAAGACCATGGCTCCCCCGCGTGCCCCCTTCTTCTCGAGAGCGTGGGGAACCTCCCGGATCCCTCAATCCCTTCCCGCTGATCGACACGAGGCGTGTCGATGACCCCCCGTGAGCAGCGCATCTTCGGCTTCGCCGTGTTCGCGGCCTTCGCGGTGATCGTCCTCGTCCTGCCGCAGTTCATCAGCGACTTCAGGGCGCGGGACTACGCGTACGTCGGGATCTACCTGATCGCGCTCCTGGGCCTGAACATCCTCACCGGCTATACAGGCCAGATCTCGCTCGGGCACGGCGCCTTCATGGCGATCGGCGGCTATACGACGGCGATCCTCATGGCGGGCAACGAGCAGTTCGGCGGGCCGATCCCGAGCGGCATGCAGGACATCTGGACGCTTCCGATCGCCGGCCTCGTCGCCGGGCTCTTCGGCCTCGCGTTCGGGTTGCCCGCGCTTCGCCTCTCCGGCCTCTACCTCGCGCTCGCCACGTTCGCGATCGCGGTTGCCATGCCGTCGACGGTGAAGCGCTTCGAGGAGCACACGGGCGGTGGCCAGGGGATCCAGCTCTTCGGCCTGCCCGAGCTGACGGGCTCGAACGCCGTCGCTCCGGCCGATCCGAACGCGCCTGCGACCTTCGAGGTCCTCGGGCTGACCTTCACGCAGAACGACTGGATGTACTACCTCGCCTGGTCGATCGCGCTCGCCGCCTTCGCCGGCGCGTGGCTGATCCTGCGCGGCCGCACGGGACGTGCGTTCCGCGCCGTCCGCGACTCTGAGACCGCGGCCGTCTCGTCGGGCGTGAGCCTCGCGCGCTACAAGACGCTCGCGTTCGGGATCAGCGCAGCGTACGCAGGCGTGGCCGGCGGACTGTTCGCCATCGCGAGCGCCTTCGTCAACCCGGACACGTTCCCGATCGCGCTCTCGATCTTCCTGCTCGTCGGCATCGTCGTCGGCGGCCTCGGGGGCCTCTCCGGGCTCGTGGTCGGCGCCATCTTCGTCGCGTTCCTGCCGTTGTGGGCGCAGGGGCAAGACCTCGGGTCCGTGCTGCCGGACTCGGTCATCCAGGGCGACACAGTCTCGATCCCGATCCTCGGCGACTTCCTCTTCAAGGGGACGAGCGCGCCCGGCGGGCCGGCGATCGTCTACGGGATCGTCCTGATCCTCCTCATGTTCGTGCTACCGAACGGCGTGGGCGGGCTCTTCCGGAGGGTCGGGCAGGCGATCACGAATCGTCGCTACTCTCGGTCGAAGTGATCCGGCGCCGCTCCGCCGCCGTCGCCGCCTTCGGCGCGGCTCTCGCTTTCGTGCTTCCGGCGGCGTTCGCCGGATCCACGGCCGACCCCGGCATCAGCGCGACGGCGGTCGTGATCGGCGGGACGTCGCCGCTGACCGGCCCCGCGGCTTCGTACGCGTCGGTCGCGCGCGGTGCCAACGCGTACTTCCAGTTCGTGAACTCGCGCGGCGGCGTCAACAAGCGGAGAATCGAGTACCGCATCGTCGACGACGCCTACAACCCCGCCCAGACGGTCCAGGCCGTGCGGCGGCTCGTCGAGCAGGACCGCGTGTTCGCCGTGTTCAACACGCTGGGCACCGAGTCGAACCTCGCGATCCGCGACTACCTGAACCAGGTGAAGGTGCCGCAGCTCTTCGTCGCCTCGGGCGCGACGACGTGGGGCCGCGACGCCGCGAAGTACCCGTGGACGATCGGCTTCCAGCCGAGCTATGCCGCCGAGGGCCTCGTCTACGGCCAGTACATCGCGCGGGCGAGGAAACAGGCGAAGGTCGCCGTGCTGTTCCAGAACGACGACTACGGGAAGGATCTTCTCGCGAGCCTGAAGCTCGGTCTCGGACGCTCCGGCTCGAAGGTCGTCGCCGCGGAGGCGTACCAGGTCACCTCCTCGGACGTGGGCTCGCAGGTCGCGAAGCTCAAGGCGTCTGGCGCGAACGTGTTCTGCATCTTCGCGACGCCGACCTTCGCGATCCAGGCATACGTGTTCGCGAACCGCCTCGGCTGGAAGCCGCTCGTGGTCAACAACGCCGTCTCGGGCACCTCGAACATCATGGTGCTCGCGTCCGAGGGCGGGAAGAACAGGCTCGTCGAGGGCACCGTCACGACGACCGTGCTCAAGGACCCGACCGACCCTCGGTGGAAGAAGGACGCCGGGATGAAGCAGTATCGAGCGCTCCTCGCGAAGTACGCGAAGGGCGCGAACCCGGACGACGTCTACCACGTCTACGGCATGGCCGTCGGGTACGAGACGGTGTCGCTGTTCCGCCGCCTCGGCGCGACTCCGACGCGGACGGCGCTCATGGCGCGTGCTCGCTCGATCTCGAGTGCGAAGAACCCGTTCCTCCTACCGGGCGTCTCGGTGAAGACGGGCAAGGGCGATAACTTCCCCATCCAGCAGGGCCAGCTGCAGCGCTGGACGAAGGGGCGCTTCGTCGCCGTCGGCGGGCTCTGGACCTCCAAGCGCAACTAGCCGGCTACACGTCGACGATCGGGAGCACCTCGACCGCGACGCGCGGGCTCTGCGGAGCGCGTCCGGCGAGCTCGATCGCCTCGTCCCGGCTGGCGCAGTCGACGACGTAGAACCCGCCGACGGCTTCCTTCGTCTCGGCGAACGGGCCGTCGGTCACGAGGGGCTTCTCGCCGGGCCGCACGACGGCCGCCCCCGACGGGTCGTCGAGCGCCTCTCCGAGAACGTGGACGCCGCGCTCGCGCAGCATCGACGCGTAGGCCATGTGCTCGCCGACGATGGCGCGCCGCTCGTCTGGCGTCAGTGCCGCCTCGGCCTCGGAGTCGCCGTGGATCAGGAACAGGAATCGCATCTCTCTCCTCCTCCGGTCTTTTCGATGAGACGAACGCGCTCGCACGCGTTCGACGTCCCGCTCAAGGCGTCGCCACGAGATCGGGCTGCACAAACCACGTGACCGTCAGCGTGAAAGTGCCGCCGCTCCCATTCCCGCCCGCGTCGCGCGCCGTGCAGATGACACGTGCGGCGTGAAGGTGCCACCGGAGGCCGGCGACCAGGGCCGGGACGACGGCGGGCGACGAAGTCCGTGGCCGACGCCGCGTACAGGCGCCCGTCGTGGGACGGACGGGCTGCCGGGTCGCCCGGCGGCCCGTTTCGCCTGTGAGCCCCTGCCATCGACGTATGCTCGCGTGATGACGAGCGCTTTCGCCGACGTCCGCTCCGCGTCGCTCGAGGAGCTGCTCGCGGACGCGCGACGCCTCCGCCGGGGGCCGCTCGTCACCTACTCGCCGAAGGTCTTCGTCCCGCTGACGACACTCTGCCGCGACGTCTGCGGCTACTGCACGTTCGCGCGCCCGCCGCGCCGCGGCGAGCGCGCGTTCATGACCCAGGAGGAGGTGCTCGCGATCGCGCGAGCCGGCGCTGCCGCCGGCTGCCGCGAGGCGCTGTTCACTCTCGGCGACAAGCCCGAGCTGCGGTACGAGGTCGCGCGGAAGGAGCTGCAGGAGCTCGGCTGCGACACGACGCTGGAGTACCTCGAGCGGTGTGCCCGGCTCGTCCTCGAGGAGACGGGCCTGTTGCCGCACCTGAACCCGGGCGTCATGACGCGCGCGGAGCTCGAGGCGCTCCGACCCGTCTCCGCGTCGATGGGGATCATGCTGGAGACGACCGCGGAGAGGCTCGGCGCGAAGGGCGGGCCTCACTGGGCCTCCCCGGACAAGATCCCCGCTCGCCGGCTCGAGACCATCCGGCGCGCCGGAGAGCTCGCCATCCCGTTCACGAGCGGCATCCTCATCGGGATCGGCGAGACGCGCGAGGAGCAGATCGACGCTCTGCTCGCGCTGCGCGCGCTCGGCGAGGAGCACGGGCACGTCCAGGAGGTCATCGTGCAGAACTTCCGCTCGAAACCAGGGACGCGGATGGCGTCGCACCTGGAGCCGTCACTCGACGACCACCTCTGGACGATCGCGGTAGCGCGCATCCTGCTCGGCCCCGAGTGGCACGTGCAGGCGCCGCCAAACCTCGCCTTCGACGACTTCCCGCGCCTGCTCGACGCGGGCATCGACGACTGGGGCGGGGTCTCGCCGGTGACGATCGACCACGTCAACCCGGAGGCGCCGTGGCCGGAGCTCGAGCGTCTCACGGAGGCGACGCGCTCGCGCGGGCTCGAGCTCGCCCCGCGCCTCCCGGTCTACCCCGAGTACGTCGCGGAGCGCGAGCGCTGGCTCGATCCCGCGGTCGCGCCGCACGTCTTGCGCGCCGCCGACGCGAGCGGGCTCGCGCGTGACGACGCGTGGGCGCCGGGCGAGCGGGGGGTCGCAGTGCCGTTCGTCGTCCGGCGCGAAGCACCGCCGCTCGATCTGACCGGAGCGGAGCTCGGCGAGGACGAGATCACGCACCTGCTCGAGGCGCGCGGCGAAGAGGCGGCCCGCGTCTGCGCCGCGGCCGACACGCTCCGGCGCGAGGTGTGCGGCGACGAAGTGACGTACGTCGTGACGCGGAACATCCAGTACACGAACGTCTGCTACTTCCGCTGCGGGTTCTGCGCGTTCTCGAAGGGGAAGCTCGCGGCGAACCTTCGCGGCGCGCCGTATCTCGTCCCGCTCGACGAGATCGTGCGGCGGACGGAAGAGGCGTGGGAGCGCGGGGCCACGGAGGTCTGCCTGCAGGGCGGGATCCATCCGGCGTTCACGGGCGACTACTACGCGAGCGTCGTCCGGGCGATCCGCGACGCCGTCCCCGGAATCCACGTGCACGCGTTCTCGGCGCTCGAGATCTGGCAGGGCGCCGCGACGCTCGGACTGTCGCTGGCCGAATACCTCGCCCACCTGGCCGACCTGGGGCTGGGCTCCCTTCCGGGGACCGCTGCGGAGGTCCTCGACGACGAGGTCAGGCGCGTGATCTGCCCGGACAAGGTGACGACCGCGCAGTGGCTCGCCGTGCACGACGCGGCGCATCGCGTCGGTCTGCGCTCGAACGTGACGCTGATGTTCGGACACGCCGACTCGCCGCGCAGTTGGGCGCGACACCTCCTCCGCGCGCGTCAGCAGCAGGTGCGGTCAGGCGGCTTCACCGAGTTCGTCCCGCTGCCGTTCGTCCCGATGGAGGCGCCGATCTACCTCCAGGGACGCGCACGGCGTGGGCCGACGTTCCGCGAGACGCTGCTCGTGCACGCGGTCGCGCGGCTCGCGCTGCATCCGGAGATCACGAACATCCAGGCCTCCTGGGTGAAGCTCGGGCCCGAAGGGACGCGGCAGGCACTCGCGGCGGGCGTGAACGACCTCGGCGGGACGCTCATGAACGAGTCGATCTCGCGCTCCGCCGGAGCCGGGTTCGGGCAGGAGCTGCCGCCCGAGCGTATGGAGGAGCTCATCCGTACCGTCGGCCGAGTCCCGCGCCAGCGCACGACGCTGTACGGCGTGCCGTCCGAGGAGCGCGTACGTGCGTCGTTCTCGGCCGCGCCGCTGGCCGAGCCGAGGAACCGGCCCGTCAAGGACGCGGGGCTGGTCGCGCCGACGCGCCTCGTCCGGCCGGGTCTCCTAGCGGCGGCCCGGGAACGGCAGGCGTAGGAGCACGCCGGGGAGCCCGCGGCGGCTCGTTCGCAGCGCGTCGCGGAGGGCCAGGGTCGCAGCCGCGCCGTGCACGCCCTCGCCGTGGCCGACGAGGAGGTTCTCCGGCTCGAACGAGCCGAGCGCCCGCGGCGGCGTGAGCCGAAGCAAGACGTGAACGCCGACGGCCGCCTGGCCGCCGGTGTAGAACCGGTTCGTGCCCAGCGCGTCCGCGGTCAAGAGCGTCCGCGCGTCGGGCCACCACAGCGCCGACTCGCGCCAGCGCTTCCGCCGCATGACCGGGACGCACGTGAACGGGCTCCCCGGGATCTCGTCCGGCGCGACGACGTGCGGCACGCCCAGCCGCGATGCGAGCGCAGCGCAGTCGCGATCGTGGCGGTCGAGGAGCTGGATCACTCCGGCAGGCTTGCCAAGGGCGAGGGCACGGTCGATGGCCTCCGGCCAGTCGAGCGCGTCGACCATCCACAGCTCTTCGTCGGCCGCGAGCGCGTGCGACGTGCGGGTCATCGGCTCGTCGGCGATCCAGCCGAAGCCGTCCGCGCCGAGGTCGTCGCAGAATCGGAACCGCATGCTCAGGGTTCGAGCGCGAGGAGGTCGTCGACGGTCTCCCGGCGCCGGATGAGACGGGCATGCCCGTCTCGGACGAGCACGGCTGCCGGCCGCGGCACGCCGTTGTAGTTCGAGCTCATCGCGAGCGTGTAGGCGCCCGTCGCCGGCACGGCGAGGAGGTCGCCCCGGCGAGGCGTAGGCAGCACGACGTCGTCGATGAGGACGTCGCCGGACTCACAGTGCATTCCGGCGACGCTGACGAGGTCGTCGGCGTCTTCCTCTGCGCGGGCGGCGCTCAGCGCGGTGTAGCGCGCGTCGTAGAGCTGTGGCCTCGGGTTGTCCGACATCCCTCCGTCGACTGCGACCCAGGTCCGCTCCGGCAAGCGCTTGATTGCGCCGACGCGGTAGAGCGTGACGCCCGCGCGGCCGACGAGCGACCGCCCGGGCTCGAGCCAGACGACCGGCTCGGGCAGTGCAGCCGCCGCGAACGCTGCACGCGCCGTGCCGACCGCGGACGTTGCCAGGACGACTGCATCGGGCACGTCCTCGTCGGCGTGGTGCCGGATGCCGAAGCCGCCGCCGAGATCGACCACCCGGGCCTCCCAGCCGAGCTCGTTGCGGCATTCGGCCGCGAACGCGGCCAGTCGCCGGATCGTCTCGGCCTGGGCGGTGAAGTCGGGGAGTTGTGAGCCGACGTGGACGTGCAGGCCCAGGACGTGAAGACCTCGCGCGAGCCCATCCGACACGGCCGTCTTCGCCTCGGCGGGCGGGAGCCCGAACTTCGAACCGTGATGGCCGGTGACGATCGCCTCGTGGGTGTCGGCGTCCACCCCCAGCGTCACCCTCACGAGCACGCGCTCGAGACCGGCGTCCGCGGCGAGCTCCACCTCGTACGCTCCGTCCAGCACCACCGGTGCACGCTCGGCAGCCGCGTCACTCAGAAGCGCCTCGTCCTTGTTGTTCCCGTGCACGACCAGCTCAGGCCCTGAGAGGCCCGCAGCGCGGGCGAACGCGAGCTCCCCCGCCGAGGCGACGTCTGCGCCGATGCCCTCCTCGAGCAGCAGTCGAAGCACGGCGACGTTGGGGAAAGCCTTCGTGCCGTAGAAGACGCGCCCGCCGTCTCCGACGGCGGCTCTCAGCGCCCGTGCCTGAGCGCGAAGCGTCTCCTCGCAGTAGACGACGAGCGGCGTGCCGAATCGCTCCGCGAGCTCGGCTGCCGTGAGGCCACCGAGCTGCAGCTCGCCGCGCGCGACCTGCGCCGACCTGGGAAAGAGATCGAGCACCGGGGGATCTTGCCTGGTACCGTTTTCTCTTCGTGAAGCAGCTTCTTCCGTAGACCAGGGACCGAACGCGGCGCGGCCGCGGCGATCCCTCCAGGCCTCTCTCGCGAGAGGCTTTTTTGTTCCCTGACGGAAAGACAAGGCGATGGAGCAGTACGACCACACGGCGATCGAGGAGAAATGGCAGCGCGTCTGGGCGGACGCGGGGGCGTTCCACGTCTCCAACGCCTCGACGCGGCCGAAGAGCTACGTGCTCGAGATGCTCCCGTACCCCTCGGGAACGCTGCACATGGGACACATGCTCGTCTACACGATCGGCGACGTCGTCACCCGCTTCCGCGCGCGCAACGGCCTGCACGTGCTCCACCCTCAGGGGTTCGACTCCTTCGGCCTGCCCGCGGAGAACGCCGCGATCAAGGAGGGCGTCCATCCCCGCGTCAGCACCGAGCGGAACATCGAGCACATCACGAGCTCGATGCGCCGGGTCGGCTGGGCATACGACTGGTCGCGCTCGCTGACCACGCACGACCCGACCTACTACCGCTGGCAGCAGTGGCAGTTCCTGAAGTTCCTGGAGCGCGGGCTGGCGTACCGAAAGGGCGCTCCGGTGAAGTGGTGCCCCAACGACCAGACCGTGCTCGCGAACGAGCAGGTGCGCGACGGGCGCTGCGAACGCTGCGGCTTCGAGGTCGAGTCGCGCCTGATGGAGCAGTGGTTCTTCCGGATCACCGACTACGCGCAGGCGCTGCTCGACGACCTCGAGACGGTCGACTGGCCGGACTCGATCAAGGCACGCCAGCGGAACTGGATCGGCCGCTCGGAGGGCGCCGAGGTCCTGTTCCTGATCGACGGCCTCGACGAGGACGTCCCGGTCTTCACCACGCGCCCGGACACTCTGTATGGCGCGACCTTCTTCGTGCTCGCGCCCGAGCACGAGCTCGTCGCGCGGATCGACTCGGACGACGTGCGCGAGTACGTCCGCCGCGCCGGCGTGAAGAAGACGGCGGAGCGCGCACAGGCGATCGAGAAGACAGGCGTCTTCACGGGTCTGCATGCGATCAACCCGGTGAACGGGGAGCAGCTGCCCGTGTACGTCGCCGACTACGTCCTGACCGACTACGGGACCGGGGCGATCATGGCCGTGCCGGCGCACGACCAGCGCGACTTCGACTTCGCGACCGCGTTCGGGCTGCCGGTCAGGCAGGTCGTCCGGCCGCCGGACAACGATGTCGACGAGAGCGTCGCCTACGTCGAGCACACCGAGGGCGAGGTGCTCGTCAACTCGGGCGAGTTCGACGGGCTTCCCGCGCCCGAGGGCGGCCGCGGGATCGTCGAGAGGCTCGAGGCAGAAGGGCGCGGCGGCTTCACGATCAACTACCGACTGCGGGACTGGGGCTTCTCGCGTCAGCGCT
This sequence comes from Gaiellaceae bacterium, assembly GCA_021323315.1. Classification (GTDB taxonomy): domain Bacteria; phylum Actinomycetota; class Thermoleophilia; order Gaiellales; family Gaiellaceae; genus GMQP-bins7. The sequence goes on from JAJTCQ010000024.1 coordinate 17,631, forward strand.
ACTGGGGATGCCCGATCCCGATCGTGTATTGCGAGGAGTGCGGCATCGTTCCCGTCCCAGAGGACGAGCTCCCGATCGTGCTGCCCGAGATCGAGGACTACAAACCGAAGGGCGTTCCTCCGCTCGCTCAGGCGGAGGAGTGGGTGAACGTCTCCTGCCCGAAGTGCGGAGGAGAAGCGAAGCGCGAGACCGAGACGATGGACACCTTCGTCGACTCGTCGTGGTACTTCCTGCGCTACTGCGACGTGTCGAACGACGAGGCGCCGTTCGAGCGCGCCGCCGTCGACTACTGGAATCCGGTCGACCTGTACATCGGCGGCGTCGACCACGCCACCGTGCACATGATCTACGCCCGCTTCTGGGTGAAGGTGCTGAACGACCTCGGGATGCTGGGGTTCCGCGAGCCGTTCGCCCAGTTCTTCTCGAACGGGTGGGTGACGCTCGGCAAGACGAAGATGTCGAAGCGGGCGGGGAACATCGTCGGGCCGGACGACTTCATCGAACGCTACGGCGCCGACGCGTGCCGCCTGAATATCCTCTTCCTCGGGCCGGCGAACGAGGACATGGAGTGGACGGAATCCAGCGTCGAGGGCATGTCCCGCTTCGTCCGGCGGCTGTGGCGCGTCGTGTCGGAGGTCGCGGAGGTCGCGCCGACGAGCGAGCCCGGCGCCGGCCCGCTCGCGCGCAAAGCGCACTGGGCGATTGCGAAGGTCTCGGACGATGTCGGGCGCCGCTTCGCGTTCAACACGGCGATCGCGGCCGTGATGGAGCTCGTCAACGAGCTCTCGCGCGAGTCGGCAGGCCCGGAATCACGCTTCGCTGCGGAGACGGCGGTGTCGCTGATCCAGCCGTACGCGCCGCACGTCGCCGAGGAGCTGTGGTCGAAGCTCGGTCACGAAGGGCTGTGGGAGGCGCCCTGGCCCGTCGCCGATCCGGCGATGCTCGAGGTCGAAAGCGTGGAGGTCGTCGTGCAGGTGAACGGGAAGATCCGCGACCGCCTGCAGGTGTCGCCGGATCTGGACGAGGACGAGCTCGTCGCGCTCGCGCGCGCGTCCGAGCGGGTGGGTGAGTACCTGGACGGCGAGGAGCCTGCGCGGACGGTCGTCGTCCCCGGGAAGCTCGTCAACTTCGTGACGTAGTCCTTTCACTCTTCTTCGACCAACGCGTGAACCACGTGTGACGGGTTCGAGGCGACCATGAGCTCGTGTCGATCGCAGTCTCCCGCTCGACCGCGCTCGTGGGTGTCTGCGTCGCGCTTGCGTTGCTCGCCCTCGTCGGGCAGCGGTTCGCGCAGGCGGGCGCAGCGCGTGAGCCGGACGTGGTCTCGACGCCGCTCGAGCCCGTGGCATCTGCGCCGCCGCGGGCTCTCCTCGTCGTCCACGTCGTCGGCGAGGTGCGCCGGCCCGGCCTCTTCCGACTGCGGGACGGTGCGCGCATCGCGGACGCGGTTCGCCGTGCCGGCGGCGCCACTCGAGGCGCGGACCTCGCGGCGCTGAACCTGGCCGCGCCGGTCGTGGACGGCGTGCAGGTGCTCGTGCCGGCGCGAAGTGCCGCCGGTGCATCCTCCGCCGTGTCACCGAGCGAGGGGGTGGTTCCGACCGGGCCTGTCAGCCTGTCGTCGGCGACCATCGAGGAGCTCGACGAGCTTCCCGGAGTCGGGCCGATCACCGCGCAGAAGATCGTGGACTACCGCGCCGAGTACGGGCCGTTCGCGTCGGTCGACGACCTGGATGCAGTCCCCGGGATCGGGCCGACGCGTATCGAGCAGCTGCGCGATCTCGTGACACCTTGAAGGCCGCCGACGGCCGCTGGAAGGGCGCGACGCAGGCGCTCGAGCTCCACTGGCCGGCCCTGCTCGTCGCGTCGACGTGCGCCGGCCTCGTGCTGTCGATCTGGATCGCGGTTCCGCTCGCTGCAGCGGCAACTGCTGTTACGGCGGCGCTGGTCATCGCGCTCCGGCTCGCCGGGCCGGCAAGGGTGGCGGCGCTCGCCGTCGTGGTCACGCTGCTGGGGATCGCCTGGGGATCGTTGCGCATGGATGCGCTGCGCCAGAGCGTGCTCGTCGGCAACGTCGGCGAGACGGGCGTCGCCGAGGTCGTGACGATTGCACCCGCACGCTCGTCGCCCTGGTCGACACGTGTGATCGCGGTCACTCGGAGCTTTCGGCACGTGCCGGTCCGCGAGCGCGTGCTGCTCGTGCTCCCGGTCGGCCGCTCCCCGCCCGCACGAGGCACGATCCTCCAGGCGTCGGTGCGGGTCGACGAGCCGCGGCCGGAGGACGACGGCTTCGACGAGCGGCGATGGCTCGCGCGCCAGGGGATCCACGTCGTCCTCGATGCGTCGCGCTGGCGCGAGCTCGGACGTCGCGGCGGGCTCGCCGGGCTCGGGGACCGGGTGCGGGAGCGGATCGAGAGCGCCGTCGCGCGCGGTACGGACGGAGTCCGCCGTGGGATCGTGCTCGGGGTCGTGCTCGGCGAGGACGAAGGCTTGCCCCCGGACGTTCAGGACGACTTCCGTGCCTCGGGCCTCTATCACCTCCT
>JAJTCQ010000003.1 GCA_021323315.1 Gaiellaceae bacterium
CCGCCGCACGATCTCGCTTCGGTTGCCGATATCGCGGCGCGTACGACCACTCCGATCTGCACCGGCGAGAACCTCTACCGCCTCGACGGCTTCGCCGCGCTCATGGCTCACGGTGGGGTCGACATCCTCGCGCCGGACATCCAGAAGGTCGGCGGGCTCGCGGAGACACGGCGCATCGCGGCACTCGGCGACGTGCACTCGCGCCCGCTCGCGCCACACAACATCGCCGGCCCGATCGGGACGCTCGCTTCCGCGCATGTGTGCGCGTCGATACCGAACTTCCTCGCACTGGAATGGCACGCGGCATCGGTGCCGTTCTTCGACGAGCTGCTCGTCGGGGGTGGGCCGGTCATCGTGGACGGATACGTCGAGCTGGGGGACGCCCCGGGCATCGGCGCCGATCTCGACCTCGACGTCGCTCGGCGCTACGCGCGCCCGGGCCAGCCGTTCTTCGGCGAGCCTCCGACCTGAGGTATCTGGCTAGCCCTCGATGACGGTCTCCCGGCCGATTCGTCCGTCGGTGAAGACATCGAGGTGGTCGACGCTCGTCGTCGAGAACTCCGAGACGACGGCTCCGTCGTCGCCTGCCTGGAACCAGTGGAGCACGTCCGGGGCGATCGTGTGCTGCTCACCTGGGCGAAGCTCGATCTCGTGCCAGACCGTGAACGCGTCACCACCCGACGCGGGAGGCCGGCACGTGGGCTCCGCCGTCGGCGTCCCCTCGACGTAGAGATAGACGACACCGCGGCGACACCGAAACGTCTCTTCCTTGCCGGGAGACCCGTCGTGCGGGGGATGGCGATGCTCGGGGCACGTCTGGCGCGGAAACAGCACGAGCTCCTTGGCGCAGATGCGCTCCGTGTTCACGTACACGACGATCTGGAGGCCGATCTCGTCGAGCTGCGAGAGACCGAAGTCCGCTACCTCGAGGTTCGCTCGTTCGTCCGGAGTCAGGACGATCCCGGACTCGGTCAGAACCGCCGCAGCACGGTCCCTCGCTGCACTCAACTCCTCCCGCGTAAGCACGCCTAGACCGTACTTCGACGAGCGCGCGGGCGACAGTACGATTTGCGCCCCATGAGTGCGCCCGCTCTAGCCGGCCGCCCGTCGTTGCGGATCGGAGGCACGCACTACCCCGTCCTCCTGCCGACGCTGCGCGATCCGCGCCTCCACCTCGCAGGGGTGATCGTGTCGCTGCAGGTGCTGGGGCAGGTCGCGTTCGACTTTCAGCTGTCCATCGCGCAGATCCTCGTGTCCCTCGCAGTCGCGGGAGTGCTCGAGACGGCCATCGCCTTCCGCAGCCAGCACGTGCTCATGTGGCCCGCGAGCGCTCTCCTCACGGGGAACGGCGTCGCGTTCGTCCTCCGCGTGCCCGGCACCGAGCACGGCGACTGGTGGAGCATGAACGGCTGGTGGATCTTCGCGGGCACGTCCGCGGTCGCCCTGCTGTCGAAGTACGTCGTCCGCGTCCGCCGGAACCACGTCTTCAACCCTTCGAACTTCGGCCTCGTCCTCTGCTTCCTGCTCCTCGGCGCCGAGCGTGCGGACCCGCTCGCGCTCTGGTGGGGGCCGTTGTCCGCCGCGCTCGTCCTCGCCCTGGTGCTGATCGTCGCCGGCGGGTTCCTGATCCTGCGGCGGCTGCACCTGGTCGGCGTGGCGGTGGGGTTCTGGCTCGCGTTCGCCGCCGGGATCGGCGTGCTCGCGGCGAGCGGCCACACCATGACCGCGGCCTGGCACGTCGGGCCGATCGAGGGACTCGAGTTCTGGTGGCTGCTCGTCTCCTCGCCGGAGATCCTCGTCTTCCTCTTCTTCATGATCACCGACCCGAAGACGATTCCGGCGAGCCCTCGTGGGCGGCGTGCCTACGCCGTCGCCGTGGGGCTGCTGGCGACGCTGCTCATCGCGCCGCAGACGACCGAGTTCGCGACGAAGGTGGCGATCCTCGCGGCGCTCTTCGTCGTCTGCGCGGCGCGCGGTGTGATCGAGCTCGTCGGCTCGGACCGGCTCGCCCTCATCGGCCGGCGGCCTCGGCGGCGGATCGTCGGAGCGATTGCCCTCGTGAGCGCGGTGGCATATGCCGGCCTCGTCGTGGCCGCAGGCATCCCGGCCCGGCCGGACGCCGATCTCCTACGAGCCCAGGGAGCCCCGCTGGCGCTTCCGGAGGTGACCGTCCTCGACTCGCGAGGTGTCGCGGAGATCGACGACTCGACCGCCCAGCGGATCGCACGCGACCTCATGACCGACCTGCGCTTCGAGGCGGAGGCGTTGGAGCGCCGTGATCGCACTCGCGCGGCCGACGCCGCAGCCGGTGAGTGGCTCGCCGTGCTGTGGCGGCAGATCGATTCCGTCGCGACGACCGCGGCCACGTCCGCAGTCGACAGGATCGAGCTGCGGCTCCTTCCGGGCGACGACCAGGGCCCTCCGACCGTCGTCGCGCGACTCGACGCGACGGACGCCGCGCCGAGAAGGGTCGAGCTTGCGCTCGAGGAGGGCCGCTACCGCATCGTGCGCTCGCAGGGCGGCACGCCACTCTCACCCGCAGAGGCGTCCGAGATCCGAGGCACGCTCGACGGCACGTCGCTCACGAACGTCGCGCCGGAGGTCGGCCTGAGCTTCCGGCACGGTGCATTTCGGTTCGGGCCGTCGAACGACACGACGGCGATGATGGGCGGCGGGCTCTGCTGGCTCGACTACGACTCGGACGGCTGGCTCGACCTCTTCGTCGTCAACTCGTACGTGCCGAGCGACACGCTCGAGTGGGAGGCGCGCGGCGGACTGCCACGCAGCGCGCTCTTCCGCAACGAGAGGGGGACGTTCGAAGACGTGAGTGCGAGCGCCGGAGCCGATCTCCCACTACGCGGAAACGGCTGCGTGGCCGCTGACTTCGACCTCGACGGCCACACCGATCTCTTCGTCACGAGCGCGGGGTACAACGTGCCGACCGACGGATACGACGCGCTGCTCTGGAACGACGGCCAGGGCTCCTTCACCGAGGGCGCGCGCGGCGCGGGTATCGACGGAAGCGGCTGGCACTCAGGGGCGGCGGTGGGGGATGTGAACGGGGACGGACGGCCAGATCTGTTCGTCGCCGGCTACACGGACCTGAACCTCCGAAACGAGTCGTCGTCTGCCGGGTTTCCGACGAACTACGCCGCGGTGCGAGACGTTCTCTATCTCAACCAGGGCGAGGGCGACGACGGCCGGCCGACGTTTCGCGAGGTGGGGAAGCTCGCCGGGATCGAGCGCAAGCAGATCGGGCACGGCCTTGGCGCGGTGATGCTCGACTACGACCTCGACGGCCGTCTCGATCTCTACGTCGCCAACGACGCCGACCCGAACCAGCTGTATCGGAACGTCCCGCACGCGGGAGGGCTCGGATTCCGCCTCGTCGACGTGGCGAAGCCGGAGGCGGTCGACGACCCGAACGCCGGAATGGGCATCGCCGCCGCCGACTTCAGCCTCGACGGCAAGACCGACCTGTTCGTGACCAACTCCCGCGGGCAGCTGCACGCGTCCTATCGGAGCCGCCCGCTTGGAGCGGCCCGCCCGTCGTTCGCGGACGCCAGACCGGAGCTCGCCGCGGTGCTCGGCGCGCGCTCGACGGGCTGGGGCACCTCCTGGGCGGACCTCGACCTCGACGGGGACCTCGACCTCGTCGTCTCCAACGGCGCGATTCCGGTCGTCCAGCTCGCGAGAGACGCACAACGCGTCCAGGTGCTCGAGAACGTCGCCGACTCGAGTACGACCGGGCGCTTCGTCCGGGCCGGCGTGTCGGTCGGACTGCAACGGACACCGAGCGTGAACGGTCGCGGGCTCGCGGCAGCCGATTTCGACAACGACGGGGACGTCGACGTGGCCGTCAACTCCATCGGCGGCAAGTTGATGCTTCTGCGCAACGACGGCCGTAAGCGTGGCCACTGGCTCACGATCCGCCTCCGCTCCTTCGCACCGGGCGCCGTCGTCACGGTCGTGCTCGAGAACGGACGCAGGCTCGTGCGGCAGGTCCTGGCCGGGAGCAGCTACCTGTCCTCGGAGGACCCTCGCGTCCACTTCGGCCTCGGCAAGGCGACGCGCGTCGAGCAGCTCACCGTCCGCTTTCCGAGCGGCAAGACCGCCAGCCTCAGGAACGTCGCGCTCGACCGAGTGGTCGACGTCGCGGCACCGCGGTAGCGAGCTCGGAGTGCCTCAGCGCCCCGAGCGCTCCTGCAACCGGCGGGCTACGGTGTCGAGCGTGACCGCGCCGAGCAAGATGGCGCCCGTGACGATGTAGATCGTCCCCGTCTTGTAGCCGCCGATGTTGAGGCCGTTCGCGATCGTCGCGATGATCAGCGAGCCGAAGAGGGCCCCCCGCACCTCGCCTCTGCCGCCGAAGAGGCTCACGCCACCGATGACAGCGGCCGAGATCGAGTCGAGGAGCAGCGTCCCGCCGCCGACGTTCAGGTTCACGGACTGGAGACGGGCCGCGAGAATGAGGCCGCCGACGCCGGCCATGATCCCCGAGATCATGAAGACCAGGATGCGAACACGCGCCACGTTGATGCCTGCCCGGCGCGCCGCTTCCGCGTTGCCGCCGACCGCATAGACGTGCCGGCCGAAGGTCGTGCGCTTCGCCAGGAAGGTCAACCCGACGAGGAAAACGAGCATGAGGACTGCCGCCAGCGGCAGACCCAAGGGCTGCGTGCAGACCTCGGCCAGCGGCGTCCCCTCGGGGCACGCCGCAGGCTTCGTCGCATGCGTGCAGATCGCAACGACGCCGAAGGCCGCGACGGCGACACCGACGAGCTTCGCGAGCGCCGGCAGCGGTCGGACCTTCAGACCGGCACGTTGCTGGCCGAACAGCCCACTCAACGCGACGAGCGCGTACAGCCCGGTGACCAGCGCGGCGATGATCCAGCTCACCGTGGCGGAGAAGTAGTACGTCGCCGTCTTGTTGATCCAGTCCTCCTCGATCTGGATCACGCCGCGGACCTGGAGCTCGCGCAGGATCACGCCTTGCCAGATGAGTAAGCCGGCCAGCGTGACGACGAACGACGGCACCCCGACCTTGGCCACGACCGTGCCCTGCGCCGCGCCGATGATGGCCACGACCCCGAGTGCCAGGAGGATGCACAACCAGCCGGGATAGTTCCGACCGTCCGGAAGCTGCAGCGTTGCCGCCGTGAGCGCCGCGATGCCGCTTAGATACCCGATCGACAGGTCGATCTCGGCGATCAGGAGGACGAAGACGACTCCGAACGCGATCATCGTCACGCCCGCCATCTGGAGGATGACGTTCACGAAGTTGCCCGCGGTGAAGAAGTTCGTGGCCGTGAAGCTGAAATAGGTGACGATCAGGACCTCGCCGATGACGACCGGCAGAACGCCGAGGTTGCCCGACTTGACGTTGCCGACCGCCCGCTGCCAGAGGGTCTGCTGCTCGGTTTCATCCCCTTCGGGGAGGCCTATGCCCGGGGCGACGACGTCTGCTTCCGTGCTCATGCAACGATCTCCGGCGCCGTCTCGGCGATGCCGGCGATCTTGGTCGGAACCCCGGCCGTGATCGCGTGGACGATCTCCTGTTCGGTCGTCTTGTCCCGCTCGTAGACGCCGACGTCGCGCCCCAGGCGCAGCACGGTGATGCGCGTGGCGACCTCGAAGATGTCGTGCAGGTTGTGCGAGATGAGCACGACCGACAGACCCTGTTCGGCGAGTCGCTTGACGAGCTCGAGGACCTGGCGGGTCTGCGCGACGCCGAGTGCCGCGGTCGGCTCGTCGAGGATGACGAGCCGCGAGTTCCACTGCACGGCCTTTGCGACGGCCACCGACTGCCGCTGCCCGCCGGACAGTGAGGCGACCGGCTGACGGATCGACCTGATCGTCGTGACCGCGAGCGACTCGAGCGTCTCGGCGGTGTGCTGCTCCATCACCGGCTCGTTGAGCCGGAACAGGAAGTCCCGCACCTCGCGCCCGAGGTACATGTTCTGGACGACGTCGAGGTTGTCGCAGAGCGCGAGGTCCTGGTACACGACCTCGATCCCGAGCTTGGCGGCGTCCTTGGGGCCGTGGATCGAGACGGCCTCGCCGTCGAAGGAGATCTCGCCCGAGTCGTAACCGTGGATCCCCGCCACGCACTTGATGAGCGTCGACTTGCCGGCGCCGTTGTCGCCCACGAGCGCCATGACCTCCCCCCGTCGCACCTCGAAGTCCACGTCCGTCAACGCCTGCACGGAGCCGAACGTCTTCGAGAGGTCACGGATCTCGAGGAGTGGCGTCTCGCTCACTGTGGTCTGGATGAGAGAGTCGGTGGAGGTGCGGCGAGCGCACCCCCACCACTCACACTCGTGGTTAGTTGCAGAACTTCCTGTACTGCCCGGAGCACACCTGGCTCCGCTTGAGGAAGCCTTCCCGGAAGAGGATCTTGTAGTTCGCCTTCGTGATCGAGCTCACCGGGATGAGGTAGGCGAGCTGCCTTTTGCCCTTGTTCGGCCGCGTCCCGTTGGACGGGGGCTTCCTGCCTTTGAACAGCGCGACCGCAGCAGCGGCAGCCGCGTTCGCCTCGAGGGGCACCCTCTTGTAGACCGTGTTCGTCTGCCAGCCCGAGATGATGTTCTGGACGCCCTGCACGGTCGCGTCCTGACCGGACAGCGGGATCGGGTCGAGCCCCTTCGCCTTCAGCGTCGCCACGACCGCGCCGGCGATGTTGTCGTTCGCCCCGACGACACCGTCGATGTCGTTGTTCGTCTGGACGAGGAACTGCTCGAAGATCGTCTGAGCGTTCTTCGAGTCCCACTCGGGAACGAACCTCGCAGGGCCCTTCGCGACCTTCCTGGTCCTGAAGAGCGGGTTCAGGATGTCGTCGTTGCCGCTCTTGAACCAGAACGCGTTCGCATCGGTCGGGCCGCCCCAGAGCTGGGCGAGGACGCCGTTCCGGTTGTAGGTGCCCTTCGCCTTCATGCCTGCGATGACGCCACGAGCCTGCAGGCGTCCGACGAGGTTTCCGTCGAACGAGACGTAGACGGAGCCCGTGCCCCCGACGATCTGGCGGTCGTAGTCGATCGTCTTGCCTCCGACGGCAGTGAACTTCTTCTGGATCGCGATGGACGTACCGGTGTCGAGCGACGTGATGATGCCTACCCGCGAACCGGCGGAGATGCACTGCTCGGCCTGCGCGAGTTGCTTCTGTGGGTCGTTCAGCGCGTTCACGATCGTTGCCGGCACCTTCGCCTTCTTGAAGGCGTTGACGAACGCCGGCCTGTCGAACTGCTCCCACCGGACCGAGGACTTCGTGTCCGGCAAGAGGACGCACACCGAGCCTGTCTGAGTCGTACGCGCGGTCGCGCCACTCGCGACGACGGCGACGGCTACGGCGGCCACGGCGACTCCGACGAGGAGCGCCGAGGACCTCCTGAGACCTGACTTCACTGCACCCTCCTTGCTTGGTTAGTGCCTGCGCCTGGACTCTATTACGGCTCTGGGCTATTTGCGCAAGACCGAAGATCCGCTCACGCGGAATCTCCGGTCGCGCACAATCCGTGAAGGCGGCCGCTTCGCGGCCGCGTCCGGTCTACAGACCCTTGTACGTAATCTTCTCGCGGCGGCCGCTCTCGGACGAGCGGAGGATCGCGTCGCACACCTCGGCCGCGCGGTAGCCGTCCTCGAAGGTCGCGCCGTGCGGAGCGACGTCCGTGTCGTCCGCGATCGCCGCGAGGAAATGGTGGAGCTCGTGGACGAAGGTGTCACCCCAGCCGACGATGTGGCCGGGCGGCCACCAGTGCTCCCAGAACGGGTGGCTGGCCTCCGAGACGAGCACGGTCGTGAAGCCGCGCGTCCGCTCGTCCCCGGAGCGGAACACCTGCAGCTCGTTCAGGCGCTCCATGTCGAACGCGAGCGACCCGTTCGTGCCGTTGATCTCCCACTGGAAGGCATTGCGACGGCCGAGCGCGAGCCTCGTCGCCTCGAGCGTCCCGACCGCGCCGTTCGCGAAGACGACGGTCGACTCGACGGCGTCGTCCACCTCCCGGTTCGGGATGAAGGTTTGCACAAAGCCGCCCACCTCGTCGATGTCGCCGACGAGGTAACGCGCGAGGTCGACGACGTGAGCCGCGAGGTCGCCGAGGGCGCCCGAGCCGGCAGCGCCGCGGTCGAATCGCCACACATCCGCGTCGCTGTCGCCCCAGTCCTGGAGGTAGCGGCCGCGGAAGTGGCGGATCTCGCCGAGCTCACCGGCGTCGATCAGCTCGCGCGCGAGCCGGACGGCCGGCACGAAGCGATAGTTGAACGCGCACAGGTGCTTCACGCCGGTCGCCGCGACACGCCGCCAGATCTCGTAGCTCTCGTCGGCGTTGCGGCCGAGCGGCTTCTCGCAGACGACGTGCTTCCCCGCCTCGGCGGCGGCGATCGTCGGCTCGGCGTGGAGTGCATTCGGGCCGAGGTTGTCGAGCAGCCCGATCGCCGGGTCGGACACGAGGTCGTGCCAGTCCGTCGTCCAACGCTCGAAGCCGTAGCGCGTCGCGGCCTCGGACACGGCCGCCTCGTTCCGCCCTGCGATCGCGACGAGCCGCGGCCGGAGCGGCGGCGGCCAGGTCATGTACTCGAGCTTGCGGAACCCGTTCGAATGCGCCTTGCCCATGAAGGCGTATCCGAGCATCCCCACACCGATCTCGTTGACGTCGCGCGCGCCCACTTCGCGCGGGATACTAAGCGGCTCGTGAAAACCTCACTGGGGATATGGGCTCTCGGGTCGATGGTCACCCGCTTCGTCCCGGGCGGCTACCAGCCGCAGTGGGCCGGCGAGACGATGCCCGACCGCGTCGGGCGCGCGGTCGAGGGGCTCGGTGACCTGATCGACGACTACGAGTTCCACTACCCGCAGGAGCTCTCCGAGGAGAACCTCGACGCCGTGCGCGCCGTTCTCGGCGGCCACGGGATCTACGCCGTCGCGACGGGAACGCACCTGACGCCCGCCTACGGGAAGGGCGGGCTCTCGTCGCCTCAGGACGACATCCGCGACGCCGCGCTCGCCGAAGGGCTCCACGCAGCCGACTTCGCGGCCTCGATCGGCGCGCAGATGATCCTCTGGCCGGGGATCGAGGGCTACAACTATCCGTTCCAGACGCCGTATCGCGATTCGTGGGCGCGGTTCGTCGACGCAGTCGGCGAGATCGCGGCCCGGTGCCAGGAGCGCGGGATCATGCTGTTCCTCGAGCACAAGAACTCCGAGCCGGCGATGAAGATCTTCATGCGCAACGTCGGCATGACGCTGCACGTGATCCACACGCTCCGCGCGCGCGGGATCACGAGCGTGAAGGTCAACATGGACTGGCAGCACCTCCTCATGAACGGGGAGAGCCTCGCCGAGTACGCGGCGCTGCTCGCGGCCGAGGGGCTGCTCGGCCACCAGCATGCGAACTCCGGCTGGGGCACGTTCGACGACGACAACATGGTCGGCGCCACGGCCTTCATGGAGACGCTCGAGCTCGCCGTCGAGCTTCGCCGGGCGAGCTACGGCGAGAACGGCGAGCGCCTCGGGTTCGACCTGTACCCGTACACGGAGGACGCCGTCGAGGCCGTGAAGCGAAGCGTCCTGCAGTGGCGCTTCATCGATTCGGTGGCGGCGAAGATCGACGACGCGGCGCTCCGGGAGGCGCAGCAGCGTAAGGACGCCGTGCGCGCGTACGAGCTGGTGTACGCGGCCCTCGGAGCGTGACGGCGCTCGTCGGCCTCGACGTCGGCACGACCGGCGTCAAGGCGATCGCGATCACGCCGGAGGGCGACGTCGTCGCGTCCGCCGAGGAGCACTACGGCCTGTCGTCGCCGCAGCCCGGCTGGTCGGAGCAGGACCCCGAGGACTGGTGGCGCGCGAGCCGGGCCGCGCTGGCGCAACTCGGCGGCGACGAGAGCGGCATCGGCCTGTCGGGCCAGATGCACGGGCTCGTCTGCCTCGACGAGCGAGGCGACGTCCTCCGCCCCGCGATCCTCTGGAACGACCAGCGGACGGCGGCTGAGTGCGCCGAGATAGAGGACCGGCTCGGGCTGGAGCGGCTGATCGCGCTCACGGGCAACCGCGCGCTCACGGGCTTCACGGCTCCGAAGCTCCTGTGGCTACGGCGGCACGAGCCCGAGGTCTATGCACGCATCCGTCGCATCGTGCTGCCCAAGGACTACGTCCGTCTTCGACGCACGGGCGAATGGGCGATCGACGCCGCCGACGCTTCCGGAACGCTCCTCTTCGACGTCGCCGGTCGGCGCTGGTCCGACGAGGTGCTGGACGCACTCGAGATTCCTGCAGAGTGGCTTCCGCCCGTGAGCGAGTCCACGAACATCGCGGGTGCGGGCGATCAGCAGGCTGCCGCGCTCGGCGTCGGGGTCGTCGCGCCGGGCACGGTCTCGGTCGTGCTCGGGACCTCCGGCGTCGTCCTCGCCGCGCTGCACGAGTACGCGCACGACGACGCGGCGCGCGTGCACGTGTTCTGTCACGCCGCGCCCGGCTTGTGGGAGGCGATGGGGGTCATGCTGAACGCAGCCGGTGCTCTGCAGTGGTTCCGTGACGCGCTCGCCCCCGGGACGTCCTTCGACGACCTGACGGCCGAGGCGTCCCGCTGGGAAGCGGGCGCGAGCGGCGTGTTGTTCCTGCCCTACCTCCAGGGCGAGCGGACCCCCCACGCCGACGCCGACGCGACGGCCTCGTTCACCGGCCTCTCGCTCCGGCACGACCGCGGCGCGCTCGCGCGCGCGGTCCTCGAGGGAGTCGCCTACGGGTTACGAGATTCGCTCGAGCTCCTGCGCGAGCTGGGTGTCGAGCCACACGCAGGAAGAGTGTCCGGCGGTGGCGCGCACAGCCGCCTCTGGCTCGAGATCGTGGCGTCCGTACTCGGCATGCCGCTCGAGCGCTGCGTCGCCGACGAAGGGTCGGCGTACGGAGCAGCGCTCCTCGCCGGGGTGGCGAACGGCACGTTCGCCACGGCCGAGGAGGCCGTGGCGGCGTGTGTCCGAGTCCGCGAGACAGTCGAGCCGAACGCTTCGTGGGCGGCGCGCTACACAGACGGTTACGCTCGCTACCGGGCGTCGTACCCGGCCATCCGAGGAGTGGAGGGGCAGCATGGGGCTTGAAGGCAAGGTCGCGTTCGTCACCGGCGCGAGTCGTGGGATCGGGGCCGCGGTCGCCCGCGCCCTGTCGTCCGAGGGCGCCTCGGTCGGCCTCGCGTCGCGCAGCGGAGACGACCTCGGGCTCGAGAACGCGCTCGGGCTCCTGTGCGACGTGCGCGACCTGGTCCAGGTCGAGAGTGCAGTCGCACGGACGGTCGAGCGGTTCGGGCGTCTCGACGTGTGCGTCGCCAATGCCGGTGTCGGCTCGTACCACGCGCTCGTCGACACGCCCGTCGAGCATCTCGAGGAGATGATCGACGTCAACCTGAAGGGGACGATCTACGCTGCGCGCGCGTCCATCCCGCATCTGATCGCGAGCGGCGAGGGAGACCTCGTGACCGTGGCGTCGGAGGCGGGTCGCCGCGGGCTGCCGGGCGAGGCCGTCTACTGCGCCTCGAAGTTCGGCCAGGTCGGCCTCACCCGCGCGCTCGACCACGAGCTGCGTGAGCACGGCGTCCGCTGCACCAACGTCTGCCCGGGCGGTGTCGCCACCGACTTCGCGCTCGAGGACGGCTACGGCCGCACACCAGACCTGCTCGAGGGAATGATGAGCGCCGAGGACGTGGCCGAGGTCGTGCTGTTCTGCATCACGCGCCCGCGGGGACACCGGATCCTCGAGGCGGCGCTGCGGCCGATGACGGAGCCGTCATGGGGATGAGGCTCGGCATCGTCTCGACCGCGGACATCAACCGGAAGGTGATCCCGGGCGCGCACGCCTCGGAGAAGGTCGACCTGATCGCGGTGGCGAGCCGCGAGCAGGCGCGCGCGGAGGAATACGCCAGGACGTGGGACATCGAACGAGCCTACGGCTCGTACGAGGCGCTGCTCGAGGACCCGGGCGTCGACGCCGTGTACATCTCGCTCCCGAACACGATGCACCGCGAGTGGTCGATCAAGTCGGTCGAGGCGGGCAAGCACGTGATCTGCGAGAAGCCGTTCAGCAAGCGGCCCGAGGACGTCGAAGCGGCCTTCGACGCAGCCGAGGGGGCGGGACGGCTCCTGACGGAAGCGTTCATGTACCGCCACAACCCGCAGACGACGAAGCTCGAGGAGCTCGTCCGCGGCGGCGCCATCGGCGAGCTGCGCGTCGTGCGCTCCGCGTTCAGCTACTCGCTCTACGACACCGAGAACATCCGTCTACGCACGGACGTCGACGGCGGCAGCCTCATGGACGTCGGCTGCTACTGCGTCAGCGGGTCGCGTCTGCTCGCGGGAGAGCCCGAGTCGGTGCACGGCCAGGCGTACATCGGACCGTCCGGGACCGACTGGGTGTTCACGGGTGCGATGCGCTTTCCCGGCGACGTGCACGCGCTGTTCGATTGCGGCACGTGCCTGCCGGAGCGCGACGAGCTCGAGGTGATCGGCACCGAGGGCTCGCTCTTCCTCGACGACCCGTGGCACTCCACGGAGCCGGTGATCGAGCTCCGGCGCGACGGCGAGGTCGAGCGGATCGAGCTCGAGCCTGCCGACTCGTACCGGCTCGAGCTCGAGAACCTGGCCGACGCGATCGCGGGCGACGCGCCACTCCGCCTCGGGCGCGAGGACGCGCTCGGGCAGGCGCGTACGATCGACGCGCTGTTCCGCTCCGCCGAGAGCGGAGAATTGACTCCCGTGTGACACGGTGCGCTAGAACGCCACGGCCGCCTCGGCATCCATGCGGGTATGCGACGCGGCCGTCACGGCGCCGCGTCGGACACCGGTCTAGCCCGAGACCTCGAAGCTCCCGCTCATCGACCCGGCATGCGGGTCGCAGACGAAGGAGTACGCGCCCTCGTCCAGGGTGAGCTCCCACGTGTCCGTCCCGGTTCCGCCGATGTCGGTCGACTCGTCGACGCTCCCGCCCGAGAGGTGGAAGTTGTGGATGTCGGACTGGTCGTCGACCTCGACGGTGTATGTGCCGGCGGCGAGCGTCTCGACGTCGGCGCCGTCCGCGCTCGTGAAGCTGATCTCGAAGCCGGGGCCGACGCTCGCGCTGAGCGTGCTCCCGACCGCAGCCGTCGTGGCGGTCGTGGTCTCGGAGGTCCCGGCCGCGTCCTCGTCGTCTCTGCCGCAGCCGGCGAGCGCCAGCGCGACGACCGCGAGTCCGACGACGAAGCCGATCCACATCCGCCTCATGGGATCCTCCTTGGCCGCTTGCTCCCGACGATACGACGGCTGCGCACGATCGGTTCGGCTGCGTCATACCGCATGACCGGAACTGGCTGACACGCGAGGCCGGGTCGCGCCAGATCCCCAGAGGCGGCTGCTCCGCAGCCGCGTCGCGGCGTTCCCATGAGCCTCTAGAGTGCCCGCCGTGGACGTGCTCGAGATCGCTCCCGGCCTCTGGCGCTGGTCCTCGTTCCACGAGGAGTGGAAGGAGGACGTCGGCTCCACGTTCGTCGGGACGGAAGACGGCGTCGTGCTCGTCGACCCGCTCGTCCCCGGCGAGGACACGGCCCGCTTCTGGAAGGCTCTCGACCGCGACGTGAAGCGCGCGAAAGGCCGCATGCACGTCCTCGTCACCGTGTTCTGGCACACGCGCAGCGCCAAGGAGCTGCGCGAGCGCTACGACGCGCGCATCTGGGCACCCAAGGGCGGAAAGGCCGCGATCGCCCGCCGCGCCGGCGTGGTCACGGATCCGTTCGCGATCGGCGACGAGCTGCCGGGTGGGATCGAGGCTTGCCGGACGGCGCGGGCCGCAGAGGTCGTGTACTGGATCCCGGACCACTCCGCGCTCGTGCCCGGCGATGTGCTGATCGCGGACGGGAAGGGCGGCGCGAAGCTGTGCCCGCCGTCCTGGCTCCCAGAGAAGACGACGCACCGCGACCTCGCGGCGTCACTCCGCCCGCTGCTCGACCTGCCGGTGCGCCGCATCTTGCTCTCGCACGGCAAGCCGGTGGTGACGGGCGGTGGTCGAGCGCTCGCGCGCGCGCTCGAGGTCTGACCGATGCTCTGGCTCTGGGTGCTGCTGGGCGTGCTCGCGGTCCTGGTCGTCCTCGTGGCGGTCGGATACAACCGTCTCGTCCGCCTGCGCAACGAGGCGAACACGGGCTGGGCCAACATCGACGTCCAGCTCCAGCGGCGTACGGACCTGATCCCGAACCTCGTCGAGGCAGTCCGCGGCTACGCGGCTCACGAGCGGGCCGTGTTCGATGAGGTCACGAGGGCGCGCGCGGCACTCCGGCAAGCGTCGACGCCGAGCGCGGCGGGTGATGCGAACGACGTCCTCACCGCTGCACTCGGCCGCCTCTTTGCCGTCGCCGAGGCCTACCCGGAGCTCGAGGCGTCCGAGAACTTCCTCCGGCTGCAGGAGGATCTCACCGACACGGAGGACAAGATCAGCGCGGCGCGGCGCTACTACAACTCGACGGTGATGCACTACAACACCGCCGTCCAGAGCATCCCGTGGGTGCTGGTCGCGAAGCCGCTCGGCTTCCGCGCGAAGGAGTTCTTCTCGGCGACGGGCGACACCGCCGTGCCACAGGTCTCGCTCGCGCCGTCATCGTGACGCTGCAGCAGCAGATCCGCGCGAACCGGTTTCGCAGCACGATCGTGATCCTCGGGTTCGTGCTCCTCCTGGTGCTTCTCGCCGGGCTGATCGGGCTCGTCCTCGATCTGTCGCTCGCGCTCGTGGCGCTGGGTATCGCGGCCATCTACGGGGTCGTCGGGGTCGTGAACTCTCGGCGATTGGTTGCGGGAATCACGCAGGCCCAGCCGGTCCCGCCCGACGAGCTGCGCGCCCTGCGTCGTCTCGTCGAGAACGTGTCGATCGGCGCGGGCCTTCCCGTGACACCGGAGCTTCGCGTCGTCGACGACGTGGCGCCGAACGCCTTCGCCGCGGGGCTCCGGCCGAAGTCGAGCTACCTGGGCGTGACGACGGGTCTCCTGCACACGATGCCCAAGCGCGAGCTGGAGGCAGTGCTCGCTCACGAGGTCTCCCACATCCGGAACCGAGACACCTATCTCATGACGATGGCAACGGTCTTCGCGGGCGTGATCGCGCTCATCGGCGACATCGGCTTCCGGTCGATCGCCTACGGCGGACGTCGCAGAGGAGGAGGAGGCGCGCTCGTCGCGCTTCTGGCGATCGTCGGTCTCGTCCTGGCGCCGTACGCGGCTCTGCTCTTGAGGATGAGCCTCTCGCGCCGGCGCGAGTTCCTGGCGGACGCGGGCGCCGCGGAGATCCTGAGCGATCCCGAGGCCATGGCGCTCGCGCTCCGACGGCTCGAGCTCGACCCTACGACGGTGCGCTACTCGAATGCCTCGACGGCGCACCTGTGGGTCGAGAGCCCCACCGAGCGCGTCGATTCGCTGAAGACCGGCGTCATCGAGTTCTCCAGCCTCTTCAACACGCATCCGCCGATGCGCGCGCGAATCGCCGCGCTCGAGGAGGCCGGGGGCTTCCGGCTCCCCGAGCGCCTCGCGCCGGATGCGCCGTTCGCGGTCGAGCTCGGCCTCGCGTAGCTCGCGGCCGTTTTCGACACAATCACGAGATTCGCATTCAACTAACGCCGATTCGGGTCGATAATCCATAAGCCGTGAAAGGTCTTCGCATCGGCAGACGCCGTGGGCGCGGAAACGAGCTGCCCGGCTCGCCCCTGGAGCTCGCCCTGCGCCCGGCGCTCGTCGACGGTCGCTGGCAGATCCCTGATCGGTTCAACTTCACCCGCGACGTCGTCGAGCCGCTCGCGCGCGATCCGAAGCGACGCGCACTCACGTTCCTCTCGAGCGAAGGCATCATCGAGCACCGCTCGTTCATGGAGATATCCGAAGGCGCGACCATCTGGGCCGCGGCACTCCGCGAGCGGAAGGTCGGCTCCGGTGATCGCGTCATCGTGCTTGCCGGCAGCACCGTCGATTGGCTCGAGGCGGTCCTCGGGACCTGGAAGATGGGTGGAGTCGTCGTCCCGTGCGCGCCGACGACGACGCCGTCGCAGCTCGAACGGCTCGTATCGTCCACGGACGCCGTCCTCCTCGTCGCCGAGCGCTCGCTCGAGCAGACGATCGAGCGCATGGACTTCAGCCCAGACGTGCACCTCTTCGACGAAGGTACGAGGCGGAGCACGAAGGACGTCCCGGGGGACGTGCCCTCGCACGACTCGGCCTCCCGCGACCTCGCGTTCATCGTCTCCACGAGCGGCGTCGGAGGCTCGCCCAAGGACGTCGCGCACACGCACGGGTCGATCTTCGCCACGCGCGTCCAGACCGAGCACTGGCTCGACGCCGGCCGCGGCGACGCCGTCTGGTGCACCTCCGAGTCGACCTCGCCGTTGACGATGTGGAACTCGGTGATCGGACCGTGGTCGCGCGGTGCCGAGGTCGTCCTGCAGCAGGGCGACTTCGACGCGGACGAACGACTCGACCTGCTGTTCAGGCTCGGCCCCAGCATCCTCTGCCAGTCACCGGCCGAATACGGGGCGCTCGCCGAGCACCCGAAGCTCGAGCGCTTCCGCTCGCCGCGCCTCCGGCGACTCGTCTCGACCGGCGACTCCCTCGACCCCGAGGTCGTCGCGGTCTTCGAGGAGCGCTGGGGCATGTCCATCGCCGAGGGCTATGGCCAAGCGGAGACGAACATCGTCGTCGCGAACCTCGCGGACGGCGCCGTGAAGCCCGGCTCCTGCGGCCGCGCCGTCCCAGGTCACCATGTGGCCGTCATCGACGACCAGGGCAACGAGCTTCCTCACGGCATCGAGGGCGATCTCGCCGTCCGCGGCCGACCCCCCACGTTGTTCGCCGGCTACTGGGAGCTGCCGGAGGAGACGAAGTCGGCGTTCCTCGGCGACTGGTACCTGACCGGCGACGTCGCGCAGGTCGACGAGGAGGGGTACTTCACGTATATCGGCCGCGCGGAGGACATCATCTCCTCGAGCGGCAGGACCTTCGGACCGTATGACGTCGAGCGCGTGCTCGACGGGCACCCGGGTATCACGCGAACGGCCGTCGTCGGCATCCGCGATCTGCAGCGCGGCGGCCACTTCGTCCGAGCGTACGTCGTGCCCAAGCGGGCGGATGCCGACTCGGAGCAGGGCGAGGCCGAGCTTCGCGAATATGCCGGGGAGACGCTCCCGGCCCAGCAGGTCCCCCGCGAGATCGTCTTCGTCGAGGAGCTGCCCGTCGTCGGCTGGAAGATCAGCCGCCACGAGCTTCGCGAGCGGCCTCTCGGCGGGCGGCCGTTGTGGGAGACGCCGAGTCCGGAGCCCGACGAAGCCCCTGCCCCGTCCCCGCCGGTGCTCGACGGCGAGTTCTCGCCGCGCGTCGAGGCGACGGCCGAGCCGGTGCTACCGGTCGCGTTCGTCGAGGAGCCCGACCCGGTCGTCGCCGAGCCCGTCGCAGAGCCCGTCGAGCAGTTCGTCGAGCCTCGTCTCGAGCCCGTCGTAGAGCAGTTCGTCGAGCCGTACGTCGTCGAGTCCGTCATCGAGGAGGTGGCCGAGCCGCTCGTAGAGCCGGAGCCAGCCGTGATCGAGCCTGTCGTCGAGCCGGAGCCAGAGCCCGTGGTCGAGCCCGAGCGTGTGGTCGAGCCCGAGCCTGTGGCAGAGCCCGAGCCTGCGGTCGAAGCCGAGCCGGTGGTCGCCGAGGCGCCTCCCGTGGTGGTCGAGCCGGAGCCGGTGGTCGAGCCGGAGCCGGTGGTCGAGCCGGAGCTCGAGCTCGCGCCCGAGCCCGAGCCCGAGCTCGTGGTGGAGACGGAACCGGAGCCGGAGGTCGAAGCACCGCCGGAGCCGGAGGTCGAAGCACAGCCGGAGCCGGAGTACGTCGAGCTGCCCGAGCCGATCGTCGCCGAGGCGGCTGCGACCGGCCCCGAGCCCGCACCGGTCGGCGAGCCCGAGCCTGACGAATCGCCGCCGGAGCCTCCCGTGCTCGTCGCATTGCCGGAGCCCGAGGACACGGCGCCCGAGCCGGAGCCGTCCGAGGAGCCACCGTTCATGGTCGGCGACACTCGCGCGCTCCCCGACTACGTCGTCGACGCGCCGGACGAGGTCCAGCCGGTCGTCCCGGAGGCCGGGCCCGAGCCCGACCTCTCGGAGCCCCTCCCCGAGTTCGTCGTCGAGCCCACTGCCGACGCCGCGCCCCCGCCGGCGCCGACCCCGGAGCCCGACGAAGAGGACGAAGACCTCGGGCCGCTTCCCGACTACGTCATCGACCCGTCGAACCCGCGTCCCGCCGTCCCCTCACCGCAAGCTCCGGCTCCTGCACCACGACCGGTCATCGAGGCTCGGCTCCAGGACGAGCACGCCGACGAGACGCCCTCACAGGCGGCAGGCCTGTACTTCCCGCCGGTGACCGCGTTCCCGACACTGCCGACAGACCGCGACGAGGACGAGCCTCGCGAGAGCCGTCGCTCTGCACGCCCACGCCCCGCCGCCGAGCTCGGGAAGTCGAAGACCGAGCCGGCCGAGCCGGGAGACGAAGCCGCCGAGACCGACTGGATGGCGGGGCTCTCGAACCGCCTGAGCGCGTACAGCCTGTCCGAGGACGAGACGGAACCCGCCGCCGACTCGGACGACGACGAGACGAGCTGATCCAGGCCCCGATAGCCTGACCGCATGACGGATCAGGCAGCCGTGAGCCTGCTGCGCTGGTTGCAGCGGCAGCTCCGCCAGCCGACGCCGCAGCGCGAGCACCTCGAGGCCGCCATCGCAAACGACGACCCCGAGGAAGCGCGCCGCCTCGTCGCGCTCGCCCCATTCACGGATGCCCAGCGTCGGCACGTCGAGGGGCTCATCTCCCGCTGGGAGGAGGGCCGTGTCCGCAGCTGAGAACGCTGCGATCGTCCACCGGATCTTCGATGCGTTCGCCAGGAAGGAGGGGCTCGCCCTCCGCGGGTTGTTCGCCGAGGACGCCGTCTGGTCGGTTCCCGGGCGCGGCGTGATGGCCGGTCTCTACGCGGGGCGCGAGGCGATCTACCGGTTCCTCGTGAAGCTCCCGCAGGAGACGGACGGGACCTACGGCTCCGAGCTCATCGACGTCCTCTCGAGCGACGATCGCGCCGCCGCCCTCTACCGCGCTCGCGGGACGCGGCACGGGCGCACGCTCGAGCTCGACCAGGTGCTCCTGTTCCGGATCGAGGACGGGCTCGTCCAGCACGTGCTGGCGCTCCCGAGCGATCCCGACGCCTTCGAGGTGTTCTGGGCATAGGGTCCGCAGCGTGAGCGAATCGCGGTTCGCGGACGGTCTGCGCTATCGGATGGAGATCCCCTCGGTCGAGGGACCACGCGTGCTCGAGGCGGTGCTCAACGAAGCCGAGCAGCGCTCCGTACCGGTGCGACGCGTCTCGCAGGGAAGCGGCGTGATGATGCTCACGGACGCGGAGATCCGCGAACTTGCGGCGCTCGGAGCTGCCGCCCGCGTCGAGGTGTCGCTCTTCCTCGGCCCTAGGGGGGCCTGGGACACCGGAGGCCAGTCGTTCGCAACCGCGGCGGCGGGCGGCACCGCACGGGGCGAGAGCGGGATCGCCGCGTGCGTGGTGGAGGTCGAGCGGGGCGTCGCACTCGGGATACGCTCCTTCCTCGTGGCCGACCTCGGCGTGCTCGCCACGCTCGGGCGGATGCGGCGCGACGGGCAGCTCCCGCCGAGCCTCGTCCTGAAGACCTCCGTGCTCCTGCCCTGCGCGAACCCGGCGTCGGCGAGCGCGCTCGAGGAGCTCGGCGCGAGCACGATCAACGTCTCGACCGACCTCTCGCCGACCGAGCTGGGCGGCCTGCGCACGGCCTGCTCCGCTCCGCTCGACGTGTACGTGGAGGTGCCGGACGACCAGGGCGGGTTCGTGCGCTTCTACGAGGTGCCGGAGATCATCCGGCTCGCGGCTCCGGTGTACGTGAAGCTCGGGCTGCGCAATGCGCCGAACATCTACCCGGCCGGGCTTCATCTCGAGGACCTCGCAGTGAAGCTCGGCCGGGAGCGCGTGCGCCGCGCAGAGCTCGTCCTGCGTCTGCTCGAGCAGCAGGCGCCCGAGCTCGTCGACGGACGCGGCGACGACCGCCCGCCCGACCTCGGGATCCCGGAGCCGTGAGCGAGCGCCTCGGCATCCTCTGAGGGCGAGGCAAGGCTCGCTCTACGTCAGTCCTCGGCCGGCGGCCGAGGATTCCACGCCGGAGACGAGTCGTTGCCGTCCCCGGCGGTCAGCTTTTCGACCTCGCCGCCTCCGAGCTCGACCGTGAAGATCGCGCCCGCCTCCTGGTAGGCGATCTTCGAGCCGTCGGGAGACCACGCGGGCTCGAAGTTGTCGCCGGCGGTCGGGGTCACGCGGCGCAGGCCCTTGCCGTCGAGACCGACCGTGAAGAGCTCGTACGCGTCGTCGCTCTCCGCGTTCGTCGCGAAGACGATCCGGCTCGAGTCGGGCGACCACGCGGGTGTGAACGCCCGTCCGTCCTGCTTCGTCAGCGGCCTCCGCTCGGAGCCGTCCGGCCGCATGACCCAGACGTTCTGGATCGCCGTCCCCGGCGTTCTGCGGACGTACGCGATCCACGCGCCGTCCGGCGACCACGACGGGTCCGACTCCTCGACGAGGACGTCCGAGATCCGCGTCGCCTCGCCGCCGCCTGCAGGCACGAGATAGATCTCGCCGTCGCGGGCGAAGGCGAGCCGCTCACCGGCCGGCTCCCACGTCGGGTGCGAGTCGTTCTGCGTCGTCGCCGTCACGCTCCGTGTTCGCGACCCGTCGGCGTTCATCACGTAGATGTCCGCCGAGCCGGTGCGTCCGCTGACGAAGGCGATCCTCGACCCGTCTGCCGACCAGGCCGGCTCGACCTGGAAGAACGGTGACTCCGTGGGTTCGAGCTCGCCGCCCGCGTCCGTGAGACGCCGCTCGCCGCTCCCGCTCGCCGCCATGACGAAGACCGCGTAGTCGCCGTCGCGGCTCGAGACGAACGCGAGGTCCGGACTCGACTCCTCGTCGCCGCCGCATCCCGCGGCGAGCAAGGCACAGGCGAAGGCGAGCGAGGCGACAAGAAGGCGCACGGCCCGCGAAGACTAGTGAGCGAGCGGCTCGACGCCCAGGTAGCGGCGCTGGAGCTCGGGGTCGTCGGCAAGTGCCGAGGCGGTCGTCTCCGCCGCGATGCCGCCGCCGATCATGACGAGCTGGCGCTCGGCCAGCGCAGTGGCGACGCCGAGGTTCTGCTCGATGAGGAGGATCGCAAGGCCCTCCTCCTCCAGGTGCTTGAACGTCTCGATGAGCCCCTCGATCACGGCCGGGGCGAGGCCCTCCGACGGCTCGTCCATGACGAGGATCCTGGGGTTCGTGACGAGCGCCCGGCCGATCGCGAGCATCTGCTGCTCTCCGCCGGAGAGCTCCGCGCCGCCGTTGCCCTTTCGCTCGGCCAGTCGCGGGAACAGCTCGTAGACGCGCTCGCGCGTCCAGGAGCTCCCGTTCGCCGAAGCCCCACGCGCGGCGATCTTCAGGTGCTGATCCACCGTCAAGGACGGGAAGAGCCGGCGGCCCTGCGGGACGTAGCCGACGCCCAGGCGCGCGATCCTGTGGGACGGCATCCCCACGAGCTCCTCGCCATCGAAGCGGATCGAGCCCTCGGCCCGCGGCGGCGAGATCCCGATGATCGCGTTGCAGAGCGTCGTCTTCCCCATTCCGTTCCGGCCGACGATCGCGATCGACTCGCGCCCCATCGTGAACGTGACGTCCTCGAGCGCCTGCGCGCTTCCGTAATAGGCACTCAGGCCGGTGACCTCCAGGAGTGCAGCAGCCTGTGGCTCGGTTGCCGCGGCAGCTTCACTCATGCCCGTAGCCGCGTCCGAGGTAGAGGTCGTGCACCGTCTCGTTCGCGCGAATCTCGTCAGGCGTTCCTTCGACGATCACCCGACCGTCGTGCATCATCGTCACGCTCTCGGCGACCCGGAGCGCGATGTCCATGTCGTGCTCGATGAGGATCAGCGTGATGTCCCGGTCGAGCCCGAGCAGGAGTTCGGTGAGGAGCTGGCGCTCTCCACGTGAGAGCCCCGACGCCGGCTCGTCGAGCATGAGGGCCTTCGGCTCGGCGGCGAGCGCCATCGCGATCGCGACCTGTCGGTGCTCGCCGTGCGACAGGGATCCGACCATCTCACCGAGCTTGTGCGAGATGGCCACGCGTCCTGCGGCCTCCCGGGCACGCTCGCGGATCTCCCGCTCCTTGCCGGGAACGAGAACCGGGCGCAGCCTCCCGCCCTCGACGCCCACGATCGCGAGGTAGATCGAGTCCTCGACGGTCAGGCCGTCGAAGAGCCGGGACTGCTGGTACGTGCGGGCGAGCCCCATCTTCGCCCGGTAGCGAGCGGGTTTCTTCGTGACGTCCTCGCCGAAGATCTCGACCGTTCCGGTCGACGCGGAGAGGTCTCCGCAGATGACGTTGAAGAGCGTCGTCTTCCCGGCCCCGTTCGGGCCGAGGATGGCGCGCCTCTCGCCGTGGACGACGTCGAGATCCACCTCGTCGACGGCCAGGAGCCCGCCGAAACGCCGGCCGACCCCCCGCAAGCGGAGGGTCGGCTCGGCGTGTTCGACGGCCGGTGCTGCTTCGGTCACCGACCTACTTGATGACCTGGTTCGTGATGACGCCGTTCTTGACGACCTTGATCTTCCCCTGCCACGGCAGCTTCCGCTTCACGCACGGCGGATAGTTGCGCCCCGGAGCCGGCTTGTTCGGGCCGAAGTAGCCGCCGAACGTCTGGTCGACGTTCGGGACGTAGCCCACGATCGAGGTCGAGACGGTTCCCTCACCCGATGCCCGGGTGATCTGGAGCGGGTACTGGTCCTGGATCGCCTGGCGGCGGCTGTCCAGGCGTAGGACGCCCTTGTTGGCGACCTGGAAGCCGGGCTTGAGCGACCGCGGCAGCGCCCTCTGCAGGGCGGGGCCGACGGCCCCCTTCGACTTGTTCAGGCCCTGGACCATCGCCCAGGCGGCGTTCCAGTAGTTGTAGAAGAACCCGTCGTTCACGTTCTGGCCCGTGAACCACCTGCTCGCATTCCGCACGTAGTTGCGGGCCTGCGCGTTCTTCAAGCCACCGGTCTGGAACGTGCCGAAGCCACCCATGTACGCGCCCACGAGGCGTGGCGCGACGGTGGTGTTGGCACCCAGGAAGTACAGGAAGAGGTTCCCCGAGTGCTGCCTCGCGTTGAGGGGTCCGTAGGCCTGCTCGAACGCGGTGAGCGCTGCACTCGTGTTCGCTCCTCCGACGAGCCAGAAGTACCCGTCGACCTGGTTCGGGCGTGGGAGCTGGCGGATGAACGGCGCGTAGTCGCCGCCTGCCGGCGGAGTCCAGACGCGCTTGGTGATCCGGCCGCCGATTCCGCAGAAGTCGGCGATGATGCCTGCGGCCGAGGTCCACGGGAAGCTGTAGTCGTCACCGATCAGCGCGGCCGTACGCCAGCCGAGCCGCTTGTAGACGATCTCCCCGAGCCCCGCGTTCCACTGGGCGCCGTCGCCGTGGTAGCGGAAGAGGTTCTTCGGCGCGATCTGCATGGTCGGATCCTGCGATCCGGCCGTGCCGATGATCACGGTCTTCGCCGGGTTCTGCCTCGCCCACTGGGCGATCGACACCGCTTCGTCGCCCGAGAGCGGACCGAGCATGATGTCGGCCCTGAGCTGCACCATCAGCCGGCGAGTCTCCTTGAGCGCCAGTGCCGGAGTCTCGTCGCCGCAGCCAATGCCCACGAGGTTCAGCCTCTTGCCGCCGGCCGAGCCGCCAGTCATCCCGGCCGATGGCTTCTTCTTGTTCTTCGGCTTCGCGCCTGCGTACTGCGAGAGCGCGGCGATGGTGCCCGCCGTGTCCACCTCGTAGCCGAAGGCGAATGCGCCCTTGCAGTCGGTCATGATCGCGAACCGCACTTCGTTGGCCTGCGCCGGTGTCGCCAGCGCACCCGAGGTACCGATCGTCGCGCCGACTGCCAGCAGCGCCAGCGGAAGCAGGAGCTTCCACTTCCCTACTTTCATATGACCCTCCTTCTCGGTGCCTGCACGATCCATCTGAATCAGCAACGGTGAGCCTACGCCAAGTCGCCTGGCGGTTTCTACCCCACGTCACGACGACGCAACCGCCGCCGGCTCGCCTCCTTCGGGCTCCGCGTGCGGTGGACCGCCGCGGCGGCGCAGCGCATCCCACATGCGATCCCACAGGCCCATGAGCCCGTCGGGGGAGACGATCACGATCGCCAGGAAGATGAATCCGATCACGGTGTTGAACGTTCCCCCGATCACCGGGAGGCCCGAGGACGGGATGCGGTTGGTGATCTCGTTGTTGATCATGAGGAACGCGATCGCGCCGAGCCATGCGCCCTCGATGCGGCGGAGGCCGCCGATGACGGCGATCACGAGCATCTGAATGGTCGCGTCAAGGCCCATCGTCGTCGGCGAGAGCTGCCCGAACCACCACGCGCTGAGGACACCGGCGAGTGCGGCGATGAACGCGCCGATCCCGAAGGCGATCGTCCGGTGGAGGGCGACGTTGTACCCGAGCGACGCCATCCTGACCGGCTCGTCGCGGATGCCCTGGAGCGAGACGCCGAACGGTGTTCGCACGAGGTACCTGACGAGCAGATAGACGAAGACCGCGGTGATCAGCGTGATGTAGTAGAGGCGCTCCCGGTCGGTCACGATGTCCCCGATGAACCCGGGCGTGTAGGTGTCGACCCCGGCCACGGGCGAGAAGCCGCCGATGAGCGTGACCGACCCCACGAAGAGGAACGCGATGACGGTGTAGGTGAGCGTCAGCATCAGGAAGTAGATGCCGTAGCTCCGCGACGCGACCGCCCCGAAGACGAGCCCGATCCCGACGGTGAGCAGGATCGCGGCCACGAGCCCGACCGTCGGATCCCAGCCGAGCAGCAAGCCTTTGGTCTCCCCGCCGGGGACTCGCTGCGTGACCATGTTCGCCAGGGCGTAGCCGGCGATTCCCATCAGGCCGGTCTGCGCGAGCGAGATCATTCCGCCATAGGCCGAGAGGAAGATGAGGCTCGCGGCGCCGATGCCGAGGATGAGCGCCTGGGTCAGGATCGAGTTGAGCCAGAACGCGCTGAAGAGGGTCGGCGCGAGCACGGCGACCACGAGAGCCGCGACTCCGATGACGCGTTCGGTCGCGAGCTTGGTCCTGTCGACCGTCACGCCGCTCTCCCGAAGAGGCCCTGCGGCCGGAAGGCGAGCACGAGGGCCATGAGCGCGAACGTGAGCACCACGGAGTACTGCGTACAGCATTCGTTGCCGGTCGTCGGCAGGTAAGCGACCGCGAACGCGAACACGAGCCCGTAGAGCACGGAGCCCACGGCGGCACCTGCGAGCGAGCCCATGCCGCCGATGATCACGACGACGAGCGAGAACAGGAGCCATTCGCCGTCACGCCCCTGTGCGATCGAGGCCTGGGAGCCGCCGACCGTGGCGCCGAACGCCGCCAGCGCCGAGCCGACGAGGAACGCGAGCGCGAACGTCGTCTGGATGTTGATCCCGATCGCCGCAGTCATCTGCCGATCGTCGACGCCCGCGCGGATGACCATGCCCGTCTTCGTCTTGTGCAGCCACAGGAAGAGCGCGAGCCCCACGGCGGCGCCGAGCGCGAGCATTACGAGCCGAGAGAGCGAGTAGGTGACTCCGCCGACGTGCAGGTCGACGAGGCGGTTCGTCCAGCCGGGCCACGAGATGCTCACGGCGTTCCCGCCGAACTGCTGCGTCCCGGCGGGGACGGTCCGCGGGAAGTGCGCGATGACCTGATCCGCCACGATCACCGAGACGGCGATCGTGATGAGCGCCTGCCGCAGGTCCTGCCCCTGGTTCCAGCGCAGCAGCAGCTGTTGCACGGCGAGCCCGAAGACGCCGATGCAGACCATCGCGACGAGCCACGGAACGACCCACTCGAGCGTGTTCACCTCGGTCGGGTTCAGGCCGAACCCGGACCCCGTCATCCGCTGCTGGATCTCGTACGCGATGTAGCCGCCGAGGAGGTAGAACGCGCCGTGGGCCATGTTGACGACGCGCATGAGTCCGAAGATGAGCGAGAACCCGCTCGCGACGATGAAGAGGAGCCCGGCGAACGTGAGGCCGTCGAGCACCGTGGTCAGGAACGTGCTCGGGTCGTCGAGCGCCGACCCCGTGTTCGTCGTGCGCCAGTTCCCGCCCCCGAACTCGTCCGGCGGGTCGGCGATGACGAGCACGTAGAGGATCGCGAAGACGACGAGGCCTGCCGCGAGAGCGCGCGGCACGGTCCCCACGACTCCCCACGCGCGGATTCGCTCGGCCACCGGCTGAGCGAACGTACCAACGTCGCGGGGTGCTTTCAACGCCAACCGCGCGCTTGACTCACGGCCCGCTACAGGCTTAGCCTGGCCGTAAGCTCGCAAGAGGAGGAGACATGGCGTACAAGGCGGTCGTTCCGTACGAGTCGCTCGACCCACTGACGATCGGCGCGTCGGGAGATGAGGACAAGGTCACTCGGGACACGCTCGAGCTCGACATCCTGGACGAGAACCTGCTCGCCGCGATCTACCCGGACGAGCCTGCGCCCGTCCCGGACGCCACGGAAACCGCGCGCACCGCGCTCGAGTCGCCCGTCTCCGGTCCCCGCTTCTCCGACCTCGTCGCCTCGGCGTCGAAGGTGTGCGTGATCATCGACAACCAGTTCCGGCCGACGCCGCAGTCGAAGCTCCTCCCGCCCGTCCTCGATGCGATCGAAGCAGCCGGCAGGCCCGCCGTGATCGTGTGCGCGAACGGCAAGGTCTTCCCGATGTCCGAATCGGACATCCCGCAGAAGATCGGCGCGGACAACCTCGCCCGCATGGATCGCCTCGGGGTCGAGTTCCATCAGAACGACCCGCGCAACGCGGACAACTATGTGTACGTCGGAGTCTCGTCACGCGGCACGCCCGTCTGGCTGCACAAGGAGGTCGCCGCCTGCGACATCAAGGTCACGATCGGCCAGGCGCAGTCGAACCACTGGGGCGCGGGGGGCGGCGGCAAGCTCATCCTCCCCGGCGTCGTCTCCGACGAAACGATCGAGTCGAACCACTGCGCGTTCGTGCCTTCACCGCAGACGCACTACGGCGCATACGCAGGCCCCATGCGCTCTGACATCGACGAGGTCGCGACGATGTGCGGGCTCTCGGCCACGATGAACGTCGTCCTCGACACGCACGGCCGTGTGATCGAGTGTCTCTTCGGATCGCACCCCGACGCGCACCGCAAGGCGATCGAGCGCTTCAACGAGATCTATGCGTACGAGCACCCCGGCACGCAGGCCGACATCGCGATCTGCGGCGTCTTCGCGCCTACCGATCACCTCTTCTTCCACACGGGCTGGGGCTGCATGTCGGCGGACTTCGTCGTCAAGGACGGTGGCACGATCATCTACTGCTCGCCGTCACCCGGGGTCTCGACGGCGATCGGCGACTTCCCCGGCCTCGCGCTCATGGACCTCATGAAGCCGTACATGCCCGCGACTCCCGAGAACTATCAGGGCGTCCTGAAGGACATCCATGCGCGCGCGATCCAGATGTGGGCCGGTTGCATCTGGGTGCCGATCTACGAGGTGATGACGCGAAAGCATCTCGCGCTCGTCACACTCGAGGAGAATCTCGAGATGGCGGCCGACATCGGGATCGACGCGACGACCTCGCTCCACGACGCATTCGCGGCGGCGCTGGAGCGGCACGGGCCGGATGCGAAGGTCATCGTCCTCCCGTACGCGCGCTACCAGCTGCCGGCGAACATGGTGCGCATGGATGCGTCCCCCATGCGGTACCCGGAGGAGGCGCTCGTCCACTGACGCAGCGCGCCGTCCCGGGGCTCGACGCGCGCGGCACGTCCGCAGAAGAACCGGAGTCTCGCGACATCAAAGGCTCGACGACGATCGTCGAGCTGCTGCGCATGTTCCCGGACGGAGACGCGGCACGGCTGCTCTCCGAGCTCCGCATGCCGTGCGCACACTGCAGCGGCGCGTTCCACGAACCGCTCACCATGGCCGCGAAGCGTCACCGCCGCGATCCGCGCGCAGTGATCGAGGCCTTCCGTACGCTCGAGCACGGAGGCCCGAGCGAGTCAGAGACCGAGGCAGCGCGGGCGCGGGTCTCCTAGCGAGTGACCGCGAGGCGCTTCGTGAACGAGGCGTTCAGCGATCCCGAGCGGAACGGCTCGTCCGAGATCTCGACCTCGGCGTAGCCCGCCCCGATGACGGCCCTGACGATCGCCTGCCGACCCTCGGACGTGAGAACGTCGAGCTCGGCCCCGTCGAGCTCGACACGCCCGAGCCTGCCGTAGTGACGCACGCGGAGCACGCGGTGGCCGAGCGCCTTCACGGCGAGCTCTGCGCGATCGATCTGTGCGAGCGCGGTCGGATCCACGGCAGTTCCGTACGGAATGCGTGAGGCGAGACACGGCGACGCCGGCTTCTCCGCGCTCGGAACGCGCAGACTCCGGGCAAGCCGCCTGACCTCGTCCTTCCCGACGCCGGCTTCCAGCAGCGGATGAATGACGCCGTGCTCCGCCGCCGCTCGCAGCCCGGGTCTCCAGTCGCCGACGTCGTCCGCATTCGCTCCCGACAGGACCGTCGCATAGCCACGACGGCTCGCGAGAGCCGCGAGGCGCTCGTAGAGCTCCGTCTTGCAGTGGTAGCACCGATCGCGATCGTTCGCGCGGTACGCCTCGCGCTCCAACTCGGCCGTCGTGATCGTCTCATGCTGGATGCCGATGGCATCAGCAACGTCGCGGGCGCCGTCGAGCTCGCCCGTCGCAAGCGCAGGCGACACTGCCGTGACCGCGAGCGAGTGCTCCCCGAGCGCTCGCGCGGCGAGCGCGGCGACGAGAGACGAGTCGACGCCTCCCGAGAACGCGACGATGCTGCTCTCGAGGGAGCGGATCCTGGTCTCGAGCTGCTCGGCTCTGGTCATGGCGTCTGGGCGCGGGCGAGCGCCTCGGCCCAGATCGACTTTACGGAGGTGCCCGTGGTCTTGGCAACCGCAGCGCAGTCGTCGTGCTCCGGAGCGAGGTTGACGACGCGGCCGTCGAGGACGCCCACCTTGATCCGGACGGTGCCGCCCGCCACCACGACGATCCGCTCTTCGCGTTCCAGCTCGTAGCGGTCGAGCTGGGCGACGCGGACGCCGAGCGCGCTCGTCTCCTCGAGCAGGACGCGGGCGATCTCGCCCTGTGCGTCTGGCCGGGCGAGCACGGAGAGTACGAAGCCCGGCCGCCCCTTCTTCATGTGCGCGGGCACGGTCCACACGTCGAGCGCGCCTGCCTCGAAGCACCGCTCGGTGACATCCGGGACGAGTTCCGGCGCAAAGTCGTCGAGGTTCGTCTCGAGGAGAGCGACGCGACCCGTCGGTCGCGATGCTTCGGCGCCGAGGACGACGCGGACGACGTTCGGCCGGTCGGCGAAGTCCTTCGTTCCGGCGCCGTACCCGACTGCCTCGAGCGTGAGCGGAGGCAAGGCTCCCCACACCTCGACGACCGTCGCCGCGATTGCGGCACCCGTCGGGGTGACGAGCTCCGCCTCGGTATCCACCCCGACGAGGGCCGCTCCCGCGAGAAGCCCGAGGGTCGCCGGGGCAGGCAGCGGGAGCACGCCATGCGTCGCCTTCACGAAGCCCCGCGCGAACGGGAGCGGCGACGACGCCACACGCTCGACGTCGAGCTCGTCGAGGAGGACGAACGCACCGCATACATCCACGAGCGTGTCGAGCGAGCCGAGCTCGTGGAAATGGACGTCGTCGGAGGGGACGCCGTGGATGCCGCCTTCGACTTCCGCGAGCCGCCTGAACGCATCGAGCGAACGGGCGCGTGCACGTTCCGGAAGGTCGGCAGACTCGACCAGGTCACGGACCTCGCCGTACCGACGATGCGCATGATCGTCGGCCGCCTCGATCCGCAGGTGCAGCGCTCCGATTCCCTGGCGCTCGACGCGCTCGACGTCGATGTCGACGCCCTCGATGCCGATCGCCGCCGGAACCCGCCGCAGCGAGTCGAGATCGGCCCCCGCGTCGAGGAGCCCCGCGAGCAGCATGTCGCCGGCGAGGCCACCCACGCAGTCGAGGTAGGCGACCCTGCTCAGTCTCGACCTCGCGCGATCCGCGCCGCGATCGTCCCGGCGCCGAGTCCGTCGTCGATGCCGACCACGGCGAGCCCGGCTGCGCACGACGCGAGCATGGCGTTGAGGGCGGTGGTGCCGCCGTGCGCGGAGCCGTAGCCGACGCTCGTGGGCACCCCGATGACCGCGCCCCGCGCGAGACCTCCCACGAGGCTCGCAAGCGCCCCGTCCATCCCGGCGACGACGACGACGCAGTCCGCGCGCTCGACATCGGGGAGCGCGGTCGCGAGCCGGTGTACACCAGCGACGCCGACGTCCTCGTGGACGACGACGCTCGTCCCGAGGAGCTCCGCGCGAATCTGCACCTCCCGCACGACGGGGCCGTCGGAGGTTCCGGCCGAGACGATCGCGACGATCCCGCGCGGCTCGGGCACGCCCCGCGCGACCCAGACGCAGCGCGCGAGAGCATCCTCCTCGGCCTCGGGCGCGACAGCGCGAATCGCCGCCCGCGCGTCGCCGTCCGCTCGCGTGGCAAGCACGCTGCCGGCTCCACCGTCGAGAAGCGCCGAGAAGATCCGAGCAATCTGCTCGGGCGTCTTCCCTTCGGCGAGAACGGCTTCGGGCGCGCCCTGTCGAAGCTCGCGATGGAGGTCGACGCGGGCGAAGCCGAGGTCTCGAAACGGCAGGGCGGAGAGACGCTCGAGCGCGTCGTCCGGGCTCGTCGTCCCGACGCGGACGTCCTCGAGCAGATCTCGCAGATCGTCGCGAAGCCCTGCCACAGGACACTAAGGTAGTCGCGTGGGAGCCAAGGCCGCCTCGGAGCCGTGGGTCGGCCGCCCTCTCCTCCGCCTCGAGGACGAAGCGCTGCTCCGCGGCGAGGGACGTTTCGTCGACGACCTCGACCCCGTCGCGAACGCGCGACACGCCGCCGTGTTGCGCTCGCCCTTTGCCCACGCGAACATCCGGCGGCTCGATCCGACGCCGGCGCTCGACCTCCCGGGGGTCGTCGGGGTCCTGACCGGCGCCGATGTCGTCGAGCTCTCGAGGCCGTTTCCCGCGGGCATCGACTCGCCGACCCCGCACTACGCGGCGGCACACGAGGTCACGCGCTACGTCGGCGAACCGGTCGCGGTCGTCGTCGCGAGGGATCGCTACGTCGCCGAGGATGCGCTCGAGCTGGTGGACGTGCAGTACGAGCCGCTCGAGCCGGTGCTGGATGCCGAGGTCGCCGTCTCCTCCGAGGCCTGCGCCTCGGATCGCTCGTTCCACTACGGCGACGTCGACTCCGCTCTCGCGCGCGCCGACCTCGTCGTTCGCGAGCGGTTCCGATCGGCCCGCTGGAGCTGCACACCGGTCGAGTGCTACGGCGTCGTCGCGGACTGGAGCGAGGCCGAGCGCTCGCTGACGGCCTGGGCGAACTTCCAGGGACCGTTCACGCTCCATTCCGTCGCCGCCGGCGCCCTGGGGCTTCCGGGATCGAAGCTCCGCCTGCTCACGCCGCCGGACTCGGGCGGCTCCTTTGGGATCAAGTCGGCCGTCTTCGCCTACGTCGTGCTCATGGGGCTCGCGTCGCGGAAGCTCGGAGTACCGGTGCGCTGGATCGAGGATCGGCTCGAGCACCTCGCCGCCAGCTCGTCCTCCAGCGGGCGCCTCACCCATGTCGAAGCGGGGTTCACGTCGGCAGGCGAGCTCCTCGCACTGCGGTACGACGCGATCGAGGACGTCGGCGCATACGTGCGCGCCCCCGAGCCGGCGACGCTCTACCGCATGCACGGCTCCCTCGCGGGCGCGTACCGCGTGCAGAACGTCGCCGCGCGCAATCGCGTCGTCCTCACGAACACGATGCCGAGCGGCCTCAACCGCGGGTTCGGCGGCCCGCAGCTCTACCTCGCGCTGGAACGGACGATGACGATCGCCGCGAACCGGCTCGGGCTCGATCCGGCCGATCTCCGACGCCGAAACCTGATCCGGGCCGCCGACTTCCCGTACCGCACGCCGTCGGGTGCTCTCTACGACTCCGGCGACTACGGGAGTTGTCTCGACGACGCACTCACGCTCGCGCAGTACGACGAGCGGCGTGCGGAGGCCGAGGCCGCCCGCGCGGAAGGTCGCCTCGTGGGCGTCGGAATGGCATGCGTCGTCGAGCCGTCGATCTCGAACATGGGCTACATCACCCTCGCCGAGCCGGGAGAAGAGCGGGGGCTTCCGAAGTCGGGGAATGCGGAGGGCTGCACCATCGCGATCTCGGCACTCGGCGGTATCACCGTGCACACGGCGACGACCCCCCAAGGGCAAGGACATCGCACGGTGATCGCGCAGGTCGTCGCCGATCGCCTGGCCGTCGAGCCGAGCGACGTCGATGTGCTGACGGAGGTCGACACGGCGACGTCCCCGTGGACGATCGCATCCGGGAACTACTCGTCGCGCTTCTCCGGTGTCGGAGTCGGCGCGGCGGCAGCAGCGGCCGAGCGGCTCTCGGAGAAGATCACCGCGATTCGGGCGCATCTCGGGGACGGGAGCGCGTCTCTGCGCCGCATCGCAGGCACCGTGCACTGGAACCCCGAGGCGCTCCCGCCCGGAATGGAGCCGGGGCTCGCGGTGACCGCCTACTACGCGGCGCCGAACCTCCTCCCACCAGACGCGGACGACAAGGTCGCGTCCTCGGGTGCGCACGGCTTCGTCGCAGACGTCGCCGTCGTGGAGGTGGATCGCGACACGGGCGAAGTCACCGTGCTGGACTACGTCACGGTTCACGATGCGGGGCGCCTGCTGAATCCGCTCCTCGCCGAGGGGCAGGTTCGAGGAGGTCTCGCGCACGGCGTGGGTGCCGCGCTCTTCGAACGGCACGTCTACGACGAGGACGGGAACCTCCTCACCGGGTCGTTCATGGACTACCTCGCACCCACTGCGCCGGATCTGCCGGAGCCCCGGATCGCGCATCGTGAGTCACCCTCGCCGTTTCTCCCACTCGGCGCGAAGGGGCTCGGCGAGGGGACGACGATGAGCGTGCCCGCCGCAATCGCGAACGCGATCGCGGACGCGCTCGGACGCGACGACGTCGAGCCGCCGTTCACGCCCGGCCGCGTGTGGGAGCTGCTTCGGCAGTGAAGCCCACGCAGTTCGACTACGTGAGGCCTGACTCGCTCGACGAGGCGCTGAGCGCACTTGCCGAGACCGACGACGCGAAGGTGCTCGCAGGTGGCCAGAGCCTCGTCCCGGCTCTCAACATGCGCCTGCTCCGCCCGAGCACCCTGGTGGACATCAATCGTGTGCCCGAGCTCGACAACGTGACGCGCGGGTCGACGAGCTCGCTCGTGGTCGGCGCGCGCGTCAGGCAGTCGGATCCGAGGCTGAACGCACATCTCGTGCTCGCAGCCGTGCTCCCACACGTCGGGCACACGGTCACGCGGAACCGCGGAACGGTCTGCGGCTCGATCGCACATGCCGACACGGCCGCCGAGCTGCCGCTCGCGCTCCTCGCCTGCGACGGCACGGCGGTCGTCGCATCTGCTCGCGGACGTCGCGAGATCTCCGCCGAGGAGCTCTTCCTCGGCCCGTACACCACGGCGCTCGCGCGGGACGAGCTCCTGGTCGAATCCGTCTGGCCCGAGCTTCGCGAAGGGGACGGATTCGCCTTCGAGGAGTTCGCGCAGCGTGGCGGCGACTATGCGCTCTGCATGGTTGCCGCCCGTGTGCGCGGGACCGAGCTGCGCGTCGTCGTCGGTGCGGTTGCGCCCGTGCCGACCGTGCTCACCGTCGACGCGGACAGCCCCGGCGAATCTGCAGTCGCTCAGGTCGAGCCGTGGGGCTCCGTCCATGGTTCACCGGAGTACTTCCGGCAGCTCGTGCGCGTCCTCGTCGATCGCACGGTCGTGCGGGCGAAGGAGCAAGCAGCGTGATCGCCGTCGACGTCATCGTGAACCAGCGGCGCTATCGGGAGGAGGTGGAGCCTCGCCTGCTGCTGTCCGACTTCCTCCGCCACCGCCTTGGCCTGACCGGGACTCACGTCGGCTGTGAGCACGGCGTGTGTGGTGCCTGCACGGTGCGGCTCGACGGCGCAGCTGTCCGCTCGTGCCTCCTCCTCGCGGCGCAGGTCGACGGATCCGAGATCGTCACCGTCGAGGGCCTCGCGGGTGGCGGTGCACTGACCCCGCTGCAAGAGGCGTTCCATCGTCATCACGCGCTCCAGTGCGGGTTCTGTACGCCGGGCATCCTCATCGCGGCGGAGGATCTGCTCGCACGCGACCTCCCGCCGACGCGGGAGCAGATCGTGGACATGCTCTCGGGCCAGCTCTGCCGCTGCACCGGGTACACCGCGATCGTCGATGCGATCGCAGAGGTCGCCGGCGCGTGAACCTCGCGCTCAGCCTGCTCTACGCGGCCGAGCGAGGGCCTGACGCAGCGGCGCTCGTCGGTGAGAACGTGCGCTTGACCTTCGCGCAGGTGCGTGAGCGTGCAGCGCGCATCGCGGAGGGGCTCGCGTTGCGCGGTGTCGTGCCCGGCGACCGTGTCGCCTGCGTCCTCGCGAACGAGCCGGAGACGGTCGAGCTCTACTGGGGTTGCCAGTGGCTCGGCGCGGTGTTCGTCCCACTCTCGCATCGCATCTCGGACGCCGAGCTCGAGTACTGCATCGCGGACTCCGGAGCCGCGGTCGTCGTTCGCCAGCCAGGCGAAGTCGCCGAGCTCGTCGCCGCCGACGAGCATCCGGGCGCACTCGACCGCAGCGACCGCGAGGCAGCGATCCAGCTCTACACCTCCGGGACGACCGGAAAGCCGAAGGGCGTGCCGCGCTCACATCGCGCAGAGCGTGCGAGCGGGGCCTCCCAGGTCGTCCACCACGGCCTCCACCACAGCCACCGAACGCTGGGCGTCATGCCGCTCTACCACACGATGGGCATCCACTCCCTGCTCGCCGCCTCGCTCGTCGGCGGGTGTTTCATCGCGCAGCCCGCGTGGGATCCCGAGCGGGCGCTGCGGCTCATCGAGCGGGAGCGCGTCGACACCCTGTATCTCGCGCCCACCCTCTTCTACGACCTCGTCCACCATCCGCGCTTTGTGGACTTCGACACGTCCACCGTCCGTGCCGTCGCCTACGCAGGCGCCCCGATGACGAGTGCGCTGGTCGAGCGCGTCGGCCAAGCCCTCGACCCCGAGATCTTCGTGAACCACTACGGCTCGACCGAGATCTACACGTTCTCGGTGCAGCGCGCACAGCGCGCGAAACCCGGGTGCGCCGGTGCTCCGGCGCTGAACGCCCGACTTCGCCTCGACCCGCAGGGCGAGGGCGAGATCCTCTGTCACATGAGCTCCGACGAGGCGTTCACGGGCTACTGGAACCGGCCGGATGCCGACGAGAACGCGATTCGCGACGGCTGGTACCACACGGGAGACGTCGGCCGCCTCGACGACGACGGCGACCTCTGGGTCGTCGGGCGAGTCGACGACATGATCGTCTCGGGTGGCGAGAACATCCACCCGGTCGAGGTCGAGGACGTGCTCGCGCGGGCGCGTGGGGTCCGCGAGGTCGCGGTGGTCGGCGCACCCGACGACCGCTGGGGCCAGCGCGTCGTCGCCTACGTCGTCACGGACGCTGCCCTGACCGCGGACGAGCTCGACGCCCACTGCCTCGCCTCCGACACGGTCGCTCGCTTCAAGCGCCCTCGCGAGTACCGCTTCGTCGCAGACCTGCCGAAGAGCGCGTCTGGGAAGATCCTCCGGCGCATGCTGCGAGACGACGAGACATGAGCGGTTACGACGGATTCCGGGTCGAGCGCGACACCGAGCGGGGCGTGGCGGCGATCACGCTCGACGTCCCAGGGAAGCTCAACCGCGTGTCGATGAACGCGCGCGACGAGCTCCGCGCCGTGTTCGAAGAGCTCGACCGCGACGAGGCGATCCGCT
Source organism: Gaiellaceae bacterium (assembly GCA_021323315.1). Lineage (GTDB taxonomy): Bacteria > Actinomycetota > Thermoleophilia > Gaiellales > Gaiellaceae > GMQP-bins7. The sequence continues at coordinate 35,989 of JAJTCQ010000003.1, forward strand.
TCGTCGTGCTGGCGGGGGCCGGCGGCGCGTTCACGGCGGGCGGAGACATCCCCGGGTTCCTCGAGCGGTCGGCCTGGGCGGTCTCGCGGCTCGCGGACAACGTCGCGGCGCCCGAGCGCTGCACCAAGCCGGTGATCGCCGCGCTGCAGGGCTACTGCTTCGGCGTGGGTCTCGAGCTCGCGCTCGCATGTGACTTCCGCGTCGCTGCCGACGACCTCCAGCTCGCCTTCCCGGAGGTGACGATCGGGATGATCCCGGGCTCGGGCGGGACGCAGCGACTCGCGCGCCTCGTCGGCCTGGGGCGCGCGAAGGACATCGTCATGCGCGGCCGGCGCGTCGCTGCGGAGGAATCGCTTGCGCTCGGGCTCGTCACCGAGGTGGTCCCCGCAGAGGAGCTGGAGGCGACCGTGGCTCGACTCGTCGGCGAGCTGTCACGGCACTCGCCGCTCGCACTCGCGATGGCCAAGCGCGTCCTGAACCAGGCGTACGAGGGGCCGCTCTCGCAAGGGCTGGTGCTCGAAGGGCTCGCCTACGGAATGCTCCAGCGGACGCACGACTTTCGGGAGGGGGTCGAGTCGTTCGCGGAGAAGCGGAAGCCCGAGTTCCGCGGCGAGTAGCTCAGCCGCGCTCCCAGGCGAGCCCGGCCGCGAGAACGACCTCGTCCTGCCGTGCGACGAGCTGCATGTTCCCGATCGCGAGCCCGGCCCAGCCGGTGAGATTCGTCCAGCGGAGGAACGACGTGAGCGGAAGGCGGACCTCGAGCTCGTCGGCGTCGTCGGGCGGGAGCTCGATCGCGTAGCAGGGGCTCACGTAGAGGTCGACGTCGGGCTCGTACCGGCGCCACTCGTCGATGGCGCGATACGCCGCCTCGATCTCGTCGGGCGCTGCGCGCTGCGCGGCGCGGAGCTTCTTCTGCATCAGCTCGCCGTACTCGTCGGCCCGGCTGGGGAAGGTCGCGGCGTGCGACTGCAACGCTTCGTGCTGGAACTGCGGCCAGGTGTTCGCACTCGGCTCCGGGATTCGCGCCTCGACCACACGTGCGCCGAGGCTCTCGAGATCGGCGACCCAGCTTTCGGCCGCATCGCTGCGCTCGGTCTCTCGACCGTCGCCGATGCCCGGCGGCTGCCGCAGGATTCCGATCGTGAGCCCGGCGAGTCGCGGCGCGGGCGGGGGGCGCCCGGTGAGCACCGACCACATGAGCGTGACGTCCTCGACGCTCCGCGCCATCGGCCCGACGGTGTCGAGCGTCGGCACGAGCGGGTAGACGCCGTCCGTCGGGATCAGGCCCCACTGCGACTTGAGCCCCACGACCTCGCAGGCGGCCGATGGCAGGCGGATCGAGCAGCCCGTGTCCGAGCCGAGTGCGAGCTCGCACAGGCCGCCGGCGAGCGCGGCGGCGGAGCCCGACGAGGAGCCGCCCGTCGTCTTCCCCGGCTGCGCCGGGTTCTGGCACGTGCCGTACCACTCGCTCTGGCCGAGGACGCCCCACGCGAACTCGGGCAGATGCGTCTTCCCGACGACGACCGCGCCGGCGTCGAGCAGGCGTTGAACAGCGGTCGCGTTGCGGTCCGGGATGTGGTCGGCGTAGAGGCTCGAGCCGTACGTCGTGCGAATCCCGGCCGTGTCGAAGAGATCCTTGACCGCGAGCGTCTGCCCCGAGAGCGGGCCAGGCTCAGGCTCCCCCGGCTCGACGCGCGTGATGAAAGCGTTGTAGGGATCGGTGCTCATGGCACGAGCGCGACGCACTCGATCTCGACCTTCGCGCCGGGTACGGCGAGGCGAGGGACTTCGACCAGCGTCGACGCGGGCCGCGTGACGCCGAAGACGTCCCGTCGCACCGGGTTGATGAGCGGCCGATCGTCGATGTCGGTCAGGAATACCGTCACCTTCACGACGTCCGCGAACCCGCAGCCGCCGGCCTCGAGAACGGTGCGCATGTTCTCGAAGACCTGACGCGTCTGCGCGACGACGTCGTCGTCGCCGACGAGCCGTCCCTCGCCATCGACGGCGACGATGCCGGAGACGAAGAGGAATCCGCCCGCTCGCACGGCGTCCGTGAAGTGGGAGATCGGCTCGGCGAGCCCGTCGACGCGGAGCTCCTCTCTCATCGGCCCTCCCGCAGGTCGCTCAGGCGCACGCGCGGGCTGATGCGCTCCGGGTCGACCGGGAGCTCGAGCAGCGACGGCTTCTCGGACGCGAGCGCGCGCTCGAAGGCGGCCTCGAAGTCCTCGGTCCGCTCCACGCGCTCGCCATGCGCTCCGTACGCGCGGGCGAGCGCGGGAAAGTCGGGGTTCTCGAGGTCGGTTCCCACGACACGCCCCGGAAACTGCCGCTCCTGGTGCATGCGGATCGTCGCGTACATGCCGTTGTTGACGAGGAGCACGACGATGGGCAGGTCGTACTGGACGGCCGTCGCGAGCTCGGGGGAGCTCATCACGAAGTCGCCGTCACCGGTGAAGCAGACCACCGTGCGGTTTGCATGGACGAGCTGTGCGGCGACGGCGGCAGGGAGCCCATACCCCATCGACCCCGAGCGCGGACACGCCTGCGTCCCGAACTGCGTGAACTGCGCGAAGCGGTGCGCCCACACCGTGAAGTTGCCGGCGCCGCAGGTCTGGACGGCGTCGGCGGGCAGGCGTCGCCGGAGGAAGGCCATGATCTCGCCAAGATCGACGTCGCCCTCCATCGGCTCATGCTCCAGAGTCCGCTCGTAGCCGGCACGCGCGGCAGCCGTCCACGCGCTCCAGCGCGGCTCGATGGGGTCGAGCGAGAGCAGGGCACGCGCTACGTCCGGGAGGGTGGCCGCGATCGCGAGATCCGGCTGGTACACGCGACCCAGCTCGGCCGGATCGGGGTACACGTGCACGAGCGTCTGGCGCGGATCGGGCGGCTCGAGCAGCGTGTACCGGCGCGTCGGCACCTCGCCGAGGCGCCCGCCGAAGGCGAGCACGACGTCGGCGTCACGCAACCGTTCCGCGATCGCCTCGTCCATCGCGACGCCGAGCACGCCGACGTAGCTCGGCGAGTGGTTGTCGACGAAGTCCTGGCAACGGAACGCACACGCGACGGGGACCTCGTTCGTCTCGCAGAACGCCTGCACGTCACGGCTGGTCTCCGCCGTCCAGCCGCCCTCGCCCACGACGACGAGCGGTCGCTCGGCGGCGGCCAGCAACTCGCGCAGCCGTTCGAGGTCGTCCGCCTCGGGCTCGACGGCGGCGCGCTCGACGCGCGCCGCGTCGGCGACCTCCGCCTCCTCGGCGAGCACGTCCTCGGGGAGGGCCAGAACGACCGGCCCGGGCCTGCCCGACAGCGCGACCGAGATCGCCTCGGCCAGGTGTTCGGGAATCCGGGCCGCCCTGTCGACCTCCCACGCGGCCTTCGCGATCCCGCCGAACACCTGCGCGTAGTCGAGCTCCTGCCAGGCTTCGCGTCCCCGGAATGCACGCGGCACCTGCCCGACGAGCAGGATCATCGGCGAGGAGTCCTGCTTCGCCGTGTGCACGCCGACCGCGGCCTGAGTCGCTCCCGGCCCGCGTGTGACCAGACAGATACCCGGCCGCCCCGTGAGCTTCCCGTACGCCTCCGCGGCGTTGGCCGCGCCCTGCTCGTGCCGGCACGTGATCAGGCGGATCGGCGAGTCGTGGAGCGCGTCGAGCACCGGCAGGTAGCTCTCGCCGGGGAGGCAGAACGCGAGATCGACCTCGTTCACCTCGAGCTGATCGACGAGAATTCGGCCGCCGGTTCTCACAGCGGCACGTCGAGCAGCACCGTCGCGCGCTGGAGCCGCGGCTTGTCCTCGTCCGCCGGATCGACATACCGGATCGTGCGACGGCCGGCCCACTCCGCCGGCAGGATCATGACGCGCACGAACGCGGTCTCCTCGTCCGCCGACGCAGTCGCGAGCACCGGGTCGTCGGCTCCCTCGTGCCAGGACTCCCCGGCACGGTACGTCCGACGATCGCCGCAGCCGCGGTCGATCGTCAGCTCGCCATGCAGGATCCGGCGGATCCCGTGGCCGGGGTGAACGTGGCGATACGCGATCCCGCCCGGCGGGAAGTCGACCCGGTCGCAGCGCACGAGGTGTCCCGGCCCAGGCTCGTCGAGCTCCCACAACACCGCGTGCGTGTTCACCGTCGCCGCGCCGAAGAACGCCGCGTCGGCGGCGATCTCGTAGACGACGTGCCGTCCCTCCCCGATCTCGATCCCGGCAGGGTGCTCGGAGAGCCTCAATGGAAGTACTGGCCGCCGTCGATGACCATCGTCTGGCCGGTGATGAAGTCGGCGGCCGGCGTGCAGAGGAAGAGGACCGCGCCGACGACGTCCTCGGGAACCTGGTCGCGCTGCAGCGTGCGGGACGCGACCGAGACGTCGCGAAGTGCTTCGACGACCTTCGGATTCGACTTCACCCCGTCCGACATCGTGAACCCCGGTGCGACGCAGTTCACGTGGATCGAGTCCTTCCCGAGCTCCTTGGCAAGAGCACGCGTGAACGCGACGATCGCGCCCTTCGAGGTCACGTAGTGGAGGAGGAACGGGACGCCGCGGAACGGCGTGCCGGAGGAGATGTTCACGATCTTGCCACCGCCCTGCCCGCGCATCACCGGCACGACCCCGCGGCAGGTGAGGAACATCGAGGCGACGTTCACGTCCATCACCTGCCGCCACTCCTCGAGCGGGATCTCGGTGAACGCGCGCATCTCGAGCGAGGCGTAGAGGCCGGCATTGTTCACGAGGACGTCGATGCGGCCGTGCCGCGCGAGCACCTCCTCGACCATCCGCGACACGTCGCCTTCGGAGGAGACGTCGGCGCGGATGCCGCTCGCGGGGGGGTTGAGGTCGGCGACGACCACCGTCGCGCCCTCGGCCTCGAGGCCGGACGCGATCGCCGCACCGATCCCCTGCGCGCCGCCCGTGACGACCGCCACCTTCCCGGCAAGCGCAGTCATTGCAACGGCGAGAACGAGGTCGGGACGAGGATCCGGTTCTGCTGCGTGTGGAAGAGCGGCTGCACCTTCGCGAGGAACGCCTTCCAGCGCGGGTCGGACTGCAGTCGGGCCCGCTTCTCCTCGCGCTCGGCGAAGGAGTCGTAGCGCCACAGCGTCGAGTACGTCGAGAGAGCGCCGATCTCGGTCGTGAACGCGCCGACGAGGCCGCCCAGCAGCTGCTGCTGGAGCGGTATGCCCTCCTCCTCGTAGAGCCGAAGCACCTCCGGCAGCTTCCCGGCATACACGTGGTAGTCACGTTGCTCGACGATCACGCGATGCCCCCGATGGCCCAGTACTTGAGCTCGAGCCACTCGTCGATTCCGTACGACGAGCCCTCGCGGCCCATCCCCGACTGCTTCACGCCGCCGAACGGCGCGACCTCGGTCGAGATGAGCCCTGTGTTGATCCCGAGGATCCCGTACTCGAGCGCCTCCGCGACGCGGTGCACGCGCCCGAGCCCCTGCGAGTAGAAGTAGGCGGCGAGGCCATATGGCGTGTCGTTCGCGATCCGGACGGCCTCCTCCTCGGACGAGAAGCGCGCGATACCGGCGACCGGTCCGAACGTCTCCTCGCAGCTCATCGCCATCTCGGCGGTTACGTCCGTGAGCACGGACGGCTGGAAGAACTGGCCCTCGATGCGCTCGCCGCCCACCACGACCTCCGCACCGTGCTCGACGGCGTCCCCCACGTGTCGCTCGACCTTCTCGACCGCGGGCTCGTCGATGAGCGGCCCGACCTGCACGCCCTCGCTGAAGCCGTCCGCGACCTTGAGCCCGCGAACCGCTCCGGAGAACGTGGCCAGGAAGTCGTCGTAGATCCCTTTCTGCACGAGCATCCGGTTGGCGGAGATGCACGTCTGGCCGGAGTTGCGGAACTTGCACGTGATCGCGCCCGCGACCGCCTCCTCGAGGCTCGCGTCGTCGAAGACGATGAACGGCGCGTTGCCGCCGAGCTCGAGCGAGATCCTCTTCAAGCCGGGCGCGCACTGCGCCATCAGCAGCTTCCCGATCTCCGTCGACCCCGTGAACCCGAGCTTGCGAACCGCCGCGTTCGAGGTCATCTCGACGCCGATCGAGGGCGCATCCTCGGCCGCGCCGGTCACGACCGAGAAGACACCCGGCGGGACTCCAGCTTCCTGCGCCAGCGCCGCAATCGCCAGCGCGCAGAGCGGCGTCTGCTCGGCGGGCTTCAGCACCATCGTGCAACCGGCCGCCAGCGCGGGGGCCGACTTGCGCGTCGGCATCGCCGCCGGAAAGTTCCAAGGCGTGATGCCGGCCGTCACGCCGACCGCTTCCTTCGTCACGTGGATACGCTTGTCGGACCACGGCGACGGGATCGTGTCGCCGTAGACCCGCTTCGCCTCCTCCCCGAACCACTCGTAGAACGACGCGGCATAGGCCACCTCGACGCGCGCCTCGGCGAGCGGCTTTCCTTGCTCGGTGACCATGAGCCGGGCGAGGTCGTCCTCATGCTCGAGCATGAGGTCGGCGAGCCGGCGCAGCACCCGTGCGCGGTCCTTCGCCGTGCGTGCCTTCCATTCCGGGAGCGCCCCCTCGGCGGCGGCGAGCGCCCGTTGAGTCTCCGCCGCGCCCATCCGCGGCACGTCGGCGACGACCTCGCCGGCCGCGGGATTCAGCACGGGGAAGGTCTCGCCGGAGTCGGCGTCGACCCACTTCCCGTCGAGGTACGCCTGCCGCTGCAGGAGCGGAAGCTCGACCGCGGTCACGCGGCCAACCATAATCGAGTCGGATGGAGCCGCAGTTCGTCCGCCTCGACGCCGTGCGCGCCTTCGAGCTGGCCGCGGGCGTCAGCGGGCGCCCGCTCTTCGGCGCAGGCGCGATGCTGAACCTCATCCGCTTCGAGCCCGGCGCGACCGTCCCGCTGCACAGCCACCCGCACGAGCAGCTGGGCCTCGTACTCGAGGGGATGCAGGCGCTCGTGGTGGCGGGTGTGGTGCACGAGCTCGAGCCCTTCGACGCATACGTCCTGCCGGGCGGCATCGAGCACTCGGCGTACTGCGGCCCCGACGGAGCGCTTGTACTCGACGTGTTCGCGCCTGTGCGCGACGACTACCGGGAGCGCTGGGAACAGGCGTCGTGACCCGCATCGAGAGCTCACACCGATTCGACGTTCCGGTCGAACAGGGATTCGCGTTCATCACGAACACGGGGAACTCGCCGAGCTTCTGGCCGGGCTATGTTCGCCTCGAACCAGAGTCGAGCTGGGGCGCGCCAGGCGACACTGCATGTCTTGTCACGCGAATCCTCGGACGTGAGCGCAAGCTCGTGCTGACGGTGACGGCGTTCGAGCCGAACCGGCTCGTCACGTACACGAGCACGCAACCCGGCCTTCCCGATGCGCGCCACGAGCGCCACTTCGAGCCCGCCGAAGATGGATTCGCCTACCGGCTGGTCGTCGAATACGAGCCGCGGAGCGGGATCAGGGGTGTCCTCGACCGAATCCTTCTGCCACGCGGGATCAAACGCGCATTTGCGAACACCTTCGCCGCGCTCGACCGCGAGCTCGGACGTCGGACCTAGACCGGCGGCACAGACGGCTCGGAGGGCGGCCGTCGGCCGCAGACCACGGCCACCCTCCTCGAGGCTGCTACACGCCGGCGGGAACGCCGGCGAGCGCCACCGTCACCGTCGCACACGTGGTCACGGTCGAGACGTTCTGGAGCGCGTAGTTGATCGAGGCGTTGTGCCAGTCGGCGTTCATCGTCGAGCAGCCGTCCTCGGGCACGACGATGAAGAAGCCCTTGTCGGCGCCCGTGCGGGACGTGTGCTCGATGGACATGTTCGTCCACGCCCCGGTGACGATGATCGTGTCCCGGCCAAACCCGGTGAGCAGGTTCTCAAGCCGCGTTCCCTGCCACGCGCTCATCCGCATCTTCTGGACGATGAAGTCGCCTTCCTGGGGCTCGAGGCCCTCGGCCGGCGCCGCGCCCCACGTGTCGCGCACGAGCGCGTTCCCGTCCTTCACACCCTGGAAGAGCGGCGCGTTCAGCTTCAGGCCCGGTGCTCCCGGCTCGACGATGTAGTGGACGTGGATCACGGGGATGCCCTTGCTCCGGCACGTCTCCGCGAGCGCCTTCACGTTCTCGACGACGTTCTGCTCCTTCGCGTGCTCGGGTGCGCCCGAGTCTGCGAAGGCGCCCCCGTCGATCATCACGTCGTTCTGCAGGTCCTGGATGATCAGCACGCAACGATCCGCGTCCAAGGTCAGTGCTTCGTCGTTCATACGGTCCTCCTTAGCCCATGTACGGCTCGCGCCGCGGTCCGACGATCGTCTTGATCGCATAGAGCGAGGTCGAGCTCGGGATGTAGAGCGTGTGCCAGTCCTCGCCGCCCCAGCTGAGGTTCCCGGTGTTCTCGGGGACGAGGATCGTGCCGAGGTGCTCGCCTGCGGCGGAGATCACCCAGATCCCGCCCGGCCCCGTCACCCAGACGTTGCCGCGCTCGTCGCACTTCATCCCGTCGGGGATGCCCTCCTCGATCACGCCGGACCCGATGCCTTCGAAGAACATGCGCCCGTTCGAGATCGACCCGTCGGGCGCGGCGTCGTAGACCTTGATGTACGCCCCCGGCGTGTCGTTGACGTAGAAGAGCGTCTCGTCCGGGTTGAAGCAGATCCCGTTCGGCATCTCGAACTCGTCGCGGCCGACGATCAGCTCCGGATCACCCCCACCCGGCGCGATGCGGAAGACGCCCTGGAAGCCGAGGCGCCGCTGTCGCGGCTGCCCGAAGCCTGGCATGCGCCCGTACCACGGATCGGAGAAGTAGATCGCGCCCGACGAGTGGACGCAGACGTCGTTCGGGCTGTTCAGCTCCTCGCCCTCGAACTCGTTCGCGACGATCTCGCGGGTCCCGTCCGGGCTCTCCTTCACGAGCGTGCTCGTGACGTGCTCGCACACGAGCAGGTTCAGGTCGGCGTCGTACGTCATCCCGTTGCACTTGTTCGAGAAGTTCCTCACCTCGACGACCGTGCCGTCTGGCGTGTACTTGCGGCGAACGTCGCCCGGCATGTCGGAGAAGAGGAGGTACTGCCCCTTCGGGTGCCAGATCGGCCCCTCGGTGAAGGTGAAGCCGGTCGCTACCCGCTCGACCTTCGCCCCCTCCTCGACGAGCTCATAGATGGCGTCCGACTTCGCCTCGATGCCGAGGCCCGTCTCGGTGCTCGTCACCGTGCCTCCTTTCGTGGCGGAATGGTCAGTGCGACTCTAATACGATCGGCCGGCGGCGAGGTAGGTGATCATCTGGGCGGAAGCCGGGCTAGCGCATCACGACGCCGCCGTTGACGTCGAACGTCGCCCCGGTGACGTAGCCCGCCTCGTCGGAGAGGAGGAACGAAACGAGGGCGGCGACCTCCTCCGGCTGCCCCAGGCGCCCGATCGGGATGTCCGCGAGCTTCTCGTTCAGGCGATCGCGAAGCACCCCCCGCGCCAGCGGCCCGTCGATCGCCGCCGGAGCGACCGCGTTGACCGTGACGCCGTACGGCGCGAGCTCGGTCGCCGCACGCCGGGTCACGGCGACGACGCCGGCCTTCGACGCCGCGTAGTGGGCGCCGGATCCGCCGCTCGGCGCGAACGCCGCATCGCTCGCGAGATTCACGATGCGCCCCGATCCGCGCTCGCGCATGGCCGCCCCGGCCACCCGGCAGCCGAGATACGTGCCGCGGAGATTCGTCGCCAGGACGTCGTCCCACTCGGCGAGGTCGATCTCGAAGAAGGAGCGGAACTCGGTGCGCGCCGCGTTGTTGACGAGCACGTGGACGTCGTCGAGCTGACCGAGCAGCGCCTCCCACGACTCGAGCTCGCGCACGTCGTGCTCGAACGCCCTGGCGCCGATCTCGTCGCCGACGCGCTCGATCGCGTCAGCGTCGAGGTCCGTCAGCGCGACGTCGTGGCCGTCGGCGACCAGTCGTCGTCCGATCGCCTCGCCGATCCCGCGAGCGGCACCCGTCACGATCGCAGTCGCCACTAGCCCGGCTCGACGGGATCACCCACGGCGACGGTTCCGGGCTCGACCACCTCGCACCAGACGCCGAACGGCAGCGGCTCACCCGTCGGGACGTCGGCGCGATACGCCCCGATCACGGCGAGCGTGTCGAGGTCGCGAACACCCGTGTCCGGATCGCGCGTCGTCACGGAGCAGCGGCCGACGTTGTCGCGCACGAGCACGACGGCACCTCCGACTCGTACGCGAGAGCCGATCCACGTGTCCTCGACGTGCGGCTCGACGGAGTCGATGCCGATCGTCATTCGGAAGCGGCGCCCGTCGACCGGGTGCATCCCGCCGGCAGCACGTCGGAGCGCCTCGAGCGACCCGGTCGAGACGAGCGACGCTCCGGCCGCAGCCCCGCGGTCGTATCCGTCCCCCTCGCGCTCCGTCTGCGCGACGCGCACCGGCCTCCGGAGGAGCTCGGACAGCGCCTCGCTCCACGGTCCGTCGACGATGCGGCCCGTGACGGACCGACCGTAGAAGCTGGTCTCGATCCGCTCTTCCGAGGCGCGGACGTCGCCTTCGACGGTGGAGCCGTCCGGGAAACGAAGGAGCAGGCGCCCGTCGTCGACGACCGGGCGTACCGCCAGAAGCCCGGGCATGCGCTTCGCGTTGACGAGAGCGCCGGTGTCGTCGACGAGGTAGAAGCGGCGGTCACCCCGAATGCCGGTCGCGTCCAGCCTGATCTCGTCGACCGTGGCGAGCCGCATCGACTTGACGGGCGTAAAGGACAGCCCGGCGACGCGCGGGATGGCTATTCGACCTCGACGTGGATGCGCTTCCTCGCGTCCTTCAGGAATCCGCCTTCGCGCTGGCCGCGCACCGCGAGGATCTCCGCGAGGATCGAGAGCGCCGTCTCCTCCTGCGTGTCGGCGCCGATATCGAGGCCGCACGGGCCCATGATCCGCTCGAGCGCCGACTCGTCGACGCCGGCTTCGAGGAGCCGCTCGCGGCGGCGCTCCTGATTGCGCCGCGAGCCGAGTGCGCCGATGTAGAACGCCTCCGTCTCGAGCGCTCCGATCAGCGCAGGCTCGTCGAACTTGTCGTCGTGCGTGAGCACCACGATCGCGGTCTGGTGATCGGGCTGCACCTGCGCGATCGCCTCGGCGGGCCACTCGACGATGAGCTCGCCTGCGGACGGGATGCGCTCGGTCGTCGCGAACTTTCCTCGCGCGTCGGCGACGATCGTGTGCCAGCCCAGCAGCCTGGCTCCCCTGCACATCGCCTCCGCCGTGTCGACGGCGCCGTAGACGAACAGGCGCGGCGGCGGGCCGTACCACTCGGCGAACACCTTCGTGCCGTCGTCGAGCGTCAGCAGCTTGTTCCGCCCGCGCCGGATCAGCTCGTCGAACTGCGCGACCGCGTCGTCCAGCCCCTCACCGATCGTCTCGCCGGACTCGAGCACGAGCACCTTCGCCCCGACAGCGCTGCCTTCGACTCCGGTGAAGAGGATCCCGCGCTCCTCGGACTCGCGGAGCTTCGCGAGTCGGTGAATGAGGCTCACTCGACCCTCTCGAGGAAGACGTCGATCTCGCCGCCGCACGGCAAGCCGACGCTCCACGCAAGATCGTCCTCGATGCCGTACGAGAGCATCTTGGGCGCGCCTGTCTCGAGCACCTCTTGGGCGTTCTCGAAGACGTCGCTCTCGACGCAGCCGCCGGAGACGGAGCCGCACATCTTCCCCGACTCGGAGATCGCGAGGCTCGCGCCGATCGGACGTGGCGCCGAGCGCCGCGTGGCGACGACCGTGGCCACGACGACCTTCTCGCCGTCGGCTTTCCAGCTGTCGATCTCGGACAGGATCTCTTTCACGCTGCGTGCCTCCTTTCGATGCCGGCCAGCACGGCGCCGAGCTCTTCGAGACTCCGGAGATTATGGCCGGGCAGGAAACGGTCAACGAACGGGAGCGCCGCGCGCATTCCGCCGGCGAGCGGCTGGTACTCGGGGTTGCCCTTGAGCGGATTGACCCAAACGACGGCGAAGGCCGCGCGGGCGAGCTTGGCCATCTCGCGCCCAACGAGGTCGGGGTCGTCGCGCTCCCAGCCGTCGGAGACGATCACGACGACCGCGCCACGCGAGAGCGCACGCCTGCCGTAGAGAGCATTGAACTCGGCGAGCGAGGCGCCGATCCGCGTGCCGCTTCCCCAGTCGACGGCGATCTCGTTCGCACGCGCCAGCGCGGCCTCGGGATCCCGGGTCGCGAGGTCGGGGGTGAGCCGAGTGAGGCGCGTGCCGAACGCGAACGCCTCGACGCCGGCCCCGGTTCCCACGATTGCGTGCAGGTAGAAGAGGAGCGCACGCGCGTACGCGTCCATCGAGCCGGAGATGTCGCAGAGCACGACGAGCTTGCGCGGGACGGACTTGCGCGCCTTCCAGGGTTGCTCGATCGGCTCGCCACCCGAGCGGAGCGACTTGCGGCAGAGTCGGCGAAGGTCGAGGACGTCGCCGCGCGGGTCCGGCGAGCGTCGGCGTGACCTGCGGCGCGGACGGGTGCGAGCGATCGCGGCCATGAGCTTGCGAACACGCTCGAACTCCTCGGGCGTCATCTCGGCGAAGTCCTTCTCGCGCAGCAGCTCGTGCCCGGAGGCGCCGAGCTCGTGCGGGGTCGAGGCATCGTCCGCGTCGTCACCGTCGGCGCCTGCCTGGAGCGTGTCGCCCGTGACGCGGTCGGCCCAGCGCCGCGTCTGCTTCTGCCGAACGAGCGGCGCGACGGGGCCGCGGAGGAACCACGCGACGAATGCTCGGTCGAAGAGCTCGAGTTCGTCGTGCCGCGAGACGAGCGTCTGACGGAGCGTGAAGTAGACGTCGTCCTGTCGTGTGAGATCGACGGTGCCGAGCCCGCGCACGGCGTCGGCGACGCGCCCCGGCCCCACTTCGATCCCCACCTCCCGCAGGACACGTCCGAAGGTGACGACATGCCTGACGATGCTGGAGCCTTGCATCACGTTCCGTGACTCTCGGTGTCAGACACCGTCTGTCATGAGCCTGCCGTGCGCGCCTCTTCGATGAGGCCGACGAGCGTCTCGTCGCGCACGGTCTCGATGTCCTCGCGGTACTTCAGGATCGACCCGAGTGTCTGCTGGACGACCTCGGCGTCGATCTCCTCGCGCCCGAGCGCGGCCAGCGCCTGCGCCCAGTCGATCGTCTCGGCGACGCCGGGTGGCTTGGCGAGATCGAGCGCGCGCAGCCCGCGGACGAACGCCGCGGCCTCGTTCGCGAGGCGCTCTGGGATCCCGGGGACCCTCAGTCGCACGATCTCCACCTCGCGCTCGATCGACGGGTGGCCGATCCAGTGGAAGAGTGCGCGCCGCTTCAGGGCGTCGTGCAGCTCGCGGGTGCGGTTCGAGGTGAGGATCACCGCCGGCTTGCGCCGCGCGCGGATGGTGCCGAGCTCGGGGATCGTGATCTGGAAGTCCGAGAGCACCTCGAGCAGAAAGGCCTCGAACTCTTCGTCCGCGCGGTCGATCTCGTCGATGAGCAGGACGACAGGAGCATCCGTGTCGATCGCCTCGAGCAGAGGACGTCGAATGAGGAACTCCGGCCCGAAGAGCTCCTCCTCGGAGACCGTGCCCTCCTGCGCAGCGCGGATGTGGAGGAGCTGCCGCGGGTAGTTCCACTCGTAGACGGCGTGCGAGACGTCGAGCCCCTCGTAGCACTGCAGGCGGATCAGGCGCGCGTCCAGCGCCGTCGCGAGCGCCTTCGCCGCCTCCGTCTTCCCAACGCCTGCCTCGCCTTCCAGCAGCACCGGTTTCTCCAGCGCGAGCGCGAGGAAGAGCGCGGTCGCAAGCCCGCGATCCGGTAGGTAGTCGGCCTCACGGAGCGCGGTGTCGAGTTCTTCGATCGTCCGAAAGGTCACGAACGCAGCGTACACAGTGCCTTTCACGCCCAGGCACGACCGGACTAGACTCGGCTCACTGATCTCGCGACCGAGAAGGGTGGGATGAATGGCTGCAGCGAGCGTGGTGACGGACGCCGCGACCGAGGTCCTCATGCCGGGCTCCGAGGACGAGGCGATCGCGGCGTTCGGAGACGGCGCGGAGGTCGTCGTCGTCGGCGGAGGGACGATCGTCCTGCCCGACCTGACATATCGGCGACGTCGCGCGCGCAAGGCGCTGATGTTGGGGGGCGCGGGTCTGGCCGGGATCGAGACGCAGGGCTCCCGCGTCACGATCGGCACGATGACGCCCGTCCAGGAGCTCGTCGACATGCCGGCGCCGCTCGGCCCGTGCGCGGCGAACGTCGCCGACCTCGAGATCCGCTCACAGGGGACGGTCGGCGGGAACCTGTGCGCACGCGAGGGCTACGAGGCGCCGCGCGGCGACCTCCAGAGCGCGTTTCTCGCGCTCGGCGCGAGTGCTCGGTCGGCGGCCAACGGGGACGTGACCGAGGAACCGCTCGAGGACTTCCTTCCGAAGCGCCGGGAACGGCTTCTTCTCGGCGTCAGTTTCGACGAACCGGCCGCCGGCGCGTTCGCGGGCCTCGACCGTCCGCACACGCACGACTACACGGCTCTCGCGGTGTCGGGAGCGAAGGGGACAGACGGGACACTCCGCCTCGCCGCGACGGGCACGGGTTCGTGGGGGGTTCGTCTTCCGTCGGCCGAGGCTGCGGCCGAAGATCCCGTGGCGGCCGGCGAGGCAGCGCTGGAGGACGTCTCGCCGCACGACGACGCCCTTGCCTCGGCCTGGTACCGGACGAAGGTGCTGCCGGTCCTCGTTCGCCGCGTCCTCGACGAGCTGAAGGAGTCCGCATGAACCTCACGGTCAACGGCATCACGCACGGCGTGGACGGCCGCGAGCTGGCGACGCTCCTCGACGTCCTGCGCGAGGACATCGGCGTCACGGGCCCGAAGGCAGGCTGCCACCAGGGCGGCTGTGGTGCGTGCACCGTCCTCGTCGACGGGGAGCCACGACGCTCGTGTCTCCTCCCTGCCGGCTACGCCGACGGCACCGAGATCACGACCGTCGAGGGCCTCGGCACCCCGGAGAAGCTGGCGCCGATCCAGCAGGCGTTCGTCCATCACTACGCCGCGCAGTGCGGCTTCTGCACGTCCGGGATGATGCTCGCCGCACATGCGTACATCGACCGCGGCGGCACGGACGACCACGACGCGATCCAGCAGGCGCTGGGCGGCCACGTCTGCCGTTGCACCGGCTACTCGAAGATCATCGATGCCGTCGCCGCCGCCGCGCGCGGCGACTCCTTCGACCTGACCACGACGGCGGTCGGGAAGTACACGACGATGGCGACTGGAGGTGGGGAATGAAGGTCGTCGGCGCACGAATCCCCCGTTACGACGGCGTCGCGCACGTCACCGGGCGCACGACCTACGTCGACGACGTGAGCGTGCCGGGGACGCTCTGGGCGAAGGCCCTCCGCTCCCCGCACCACCACGCGGGAATTACGACGCTCGACACGTCGAAGGCCGAGGCCATGCCCGGCGTGCGCGGGGTGATCACCTGGAAGGACGTCCCGCTGCTCGAGTACGGCCATCTCTCGGCGCTCGGCATTCCGGCCGACGAGCCGCTGCTCGCGAAGGACGAGGTGCGCTATCGCGGCCAACCGATCGCGCTCGTGGCCGCGGAGAGCGAGGAGCTTGCAGCCGAGGCGGTCGATGCGATCGAGGTCGGCTTCGAGGAGCGACCCGCGCTGTTCGACGTCCGCGAGGCCTTCGACTCGGACGCTCCCAAGGTCCACCAGTGGGGCAACTGGTACCCGCATTTCGAGGGCGAGATGGACCGCCGCCAGATCCGCAAGGGCGACATCGAGCGGGCCTTCGACGAGGCCGACACCATCGTGCAGGGCGTCTACCGTCCCGCCGCGATCGAGCACGCGCCGATCGAGACCCAGGTGTGCCAGGTCGTCCCGGAGGCGAACGGACGGCTGACGATCTACTCCTGCACGCAGGCGCTCTACTTCTCGCTCGGCGTCGTCGCCGCGCACCTGCAGGTGCCGCTGAACAGGCTGAAGATCGTCGGAGGGACGACCGGCGGCGGCTTCGGCGGGAAGGTCGACACCGCCACCGAAACGATGGCCTGCCTCCTCGTCCTGAAGGCAAACCGTCCGGTGAAGTGGCGCTGGACGCGGGAGGAGGAATTTCTCTGCTCGTCGACGCGAGCGCCGTGGCACATGGAGCTCGCCACCGCGATGACGAAGGACGGCTGGATCCTCGGCCAGAAGATGCTCACGCTGCACGACGCCGGCGCCTACGCGCGGTTCTCGCCCTACGGCCTGACCAAGCACTCCTTCCACCACACGGGCGCGTACTCGATCCCCAACCTCCACTTCGACGGCTACGTCGTGTTCACGAACCGCACGCCGACGACGGCAATGCGGGGCTTCGGCGTGACGTCGGTCTCGTTCGCAGTCGAGACGCACCTGAGTCGCGTCGCGAAGGAGCTCGGCCTCGACCCGATCGAGATCCGCATGCGCAACGCGAACCGCATCGGCGACACGTCGCCGAACGGCGTCGCGTACACGGATCCCTCGACCATCGACACGCTCCAGGCGATCGCCGACGCGATCGGCCACGAGCTGCCGGCGGACTACCGCACGATGACGAACGAGCCCCGGGCCGGCGAGCTGCTCCCCGAGCACCTCGTCGCCCAAGTCGGATCGACGGAGGGTCACTGATGGCCAAGCACACGGGCCGCGGGATCGCGGCGATCGAGTACCCGACGGGCATGAATCAGAACGGTGACCCGTCGCAGTGCTGGATCAAGGTGAAGCCGGACGGGCGCATCGACGTCTTCGCCGGCACCGCCGACATCGGCAACGGCTCGAAGACGATCCAGTCGCAGATCGTGGCCGAGACGATCGGCGTCCCCTACGACTGGATCACGTACGACAACTCCAACACCGACTCGTCGCCGGTATGCACCGGGACGTTCGCGTCGCGGGCGACGTTCGTCGCCGGGAAGGCCGCCGAGAAGGCGGCGCTGCAGGTGAAGCAGAAGATCCTGGAAATCGCCGGCAAGGAGCTGGAGATCGACCCCACCGACCTCGAGATCGTCGACGGCGAGGTCGTCGCGAAGGGCGCGCCGCAGACGAAGCTGTCCGTCGGGGACGTGGCCGCCGCGGCCACGTGGGGTCACGGCGAGCTGATCACGGGCACGGGCGCGCAGCTCAAGCCGTACGCGGCGATCATCGATCCGGAGACGGGCGAGGTCGACCTTCCGCCCCACTCCGCGATCTCGTACGCGGCGTGCTCGGCCGAGGTCGAGGTCGACGACGAAACGGGCGAGGTCCGGGTGGTCCGCCTGCAGCAGTGCTACGACGTCGGCCGCGCCATGAACCCGACGCTCGTCGAGGGTCAGATCGAGGGCGGCGCGATGATGGGCCTCGGGCTCGGCGTCCTCGAGAACTGCTACCCGTACTACCCGTCCGTCGAGCACCGCGGCGGCGCCTTCGGCTCCTACCTCGCCCCGGGCATGGAGGACATGCCGCAGATCGACACGATCATGATCGAGAACCCGTCCGCCGACGGGCCCTACGGCGCGAAGGGCATCGGCGAGATGGCGAACAACCCGCAGCCGCCGGCGATCGCCGCAGCCGTCCACGACGCGATCGGCGTGTGGATCACGGAGCTGCCGATCACGCCCGAGCGAGTTCTCCGCGCGCTCGAGGCGAAGACGGAGCCGAGGCGCGAGGGGAAGAAGGTCGTCTTCGACGGGGAGCTGTCGGTGAACGCGGTCTCGAAGGGCGGGATCACGTTCGAGGTCCCCGCGTAGGGGCGAGGCTTGCCTCGCCCCCCTTCACCGTTTCGCACCTGGAACGGCGTCGATCGCCACACCCTCTTCCCCGGTGTGGCGATCCATGCCGTCGGCGGCGAGCAGGTGATGATCTGCAACGTGAAGTACGAGGCGGGGACGCGGGTGGCGCGCCATTCGCATCCGAGCGCCGAGCAAGTCATGTGGATCGTCGAGGGCGACGTGACGATGACCGTCGGTGACGAGACGAAGACGCTCGGCGCCGGCGACGTCGTCGTCGTGAACCGCGGAGTCGAGCACGAGCTCTACTCGGAGGGCGGGATGACCTTCGTCGAGGCGCTTGCGCCGGTCCTCCGCGACCACGTGCCCGATCCCGAGCGCGACCTCGTGCTCGGCGCGCAGGGCGACTCGCTGCACGCCGACCACTAGCGCGCCGCGAGGGTCTGCCTCGTCGGCGCAGCAGGGACGCTCGCGTGACCGCTCGGCGGGTGGAGTGCGGTAGGTGTGTCGCCGGGTGGCCAGGCCGCTCAGTCGTCGGGTGTCAGCTCGAAGCGAGCAATGACTCCTCGGTCGCCGCCCTCGGGTACCGGGCGCTCGGGATGGCGTGTCGCCACCCAGGCAACTCGGCGCTCCGGATAGGCGACGACGTCCGGGAACCGCTTCGTCGAGATGCCGAGCATCCTTACCGGCTCGTCCGTGGGGTTCGAGAACGTGTGCAGCCCGTCTGGGCCCTCCGGAAAGTAGACGACGTCGCCGGGCGACAGCTCCTCCTCTCCGTCGGGAGTGCGGACGGTCGGCGTCCCACTCAGGACGAAGAACATCTCCTCGACGCCGTAGTGCATGTGCATGGGACTGTCGGGCGATCGAGGCAAATACTCGATCAGCGACGCCCCGAGCTGGTCGGCCCCGAGCGGATGCCCGAACCAGCGGACACGGTTGACGGCGTCGTTCTCCTCATCCCACGGGTCGTCCTGCAGAAAGTTCAGGCGGCGCATCCACTCCTCCGAGTCCGGCGGGTCAGCATAGAGATGGTGCTGGGTGGTGCGTGCGTGCCAGGAGTGTCGCTCGAGCGTGTGGAGCGGCACCTCGTAGAACTGAACCGCGCTGCGGCTGCCGGTGCTTTCATGCCCCGCGTTCACGGCCGCTCGGCTTTGCCCACCGTCTCCTCACTGTCGAACGGAGCGTCGGCTGAGGGCTTCCGCCGACCGCGATCGGCGAGCAACAGGAACTTTACGCCCGAGGCAAACGAGGCGAACGCACCCGAGTCGCTGCTGCCAGAGCGGAGTTCTCGACCCCCGCAGCGCGGCCCACGTTCCGCGCTTCCTTCGGGTTTCGGTTTCCGGCGCGGGACCCCATGCGGCATGGTGGCGCTGCCAGGGGCGGGCGTGCTGCTGTGAGAGGCTCGCGTGCCCATCGCGGGCTAGAGCACAGGCTTGATGTCGACGACCGGTGTCCCATCGATCGCCTCGAGAGGGCCGACGACGAGCTCGAGGCCCTCGATTCCGAGCACCGTGACCTCGTGCAGGCCCAGCGGATTGGGCCGATCCGACGAGCGCGTCGCAAAGACGCCCGTGAGCGGGCGCGTCAGGTCGTCACGCGGATGTACCTGCAGGACAGTTCGGTCCGCCTCGTGCAGCCACGTCACGAGAACGAGCCGATCACCCACCCGGATCCCGTGGAGCGCGTCCGCGTAGGCCGGCTCCAGGAGGATCCGGGCGTCAGGCGCTCCCTCGCGTCCCTGGCGGGGCGCGTCCTCCCGCCGGACGAGAGAAGAGCGAACGACGCCCATCGGCCTCAGCGCGTAGGCGTCGTCCGCCACGGCTCCCGCTAGCTCCGCTGCGCCACGCGCATCTGGTTGCCCGAGGGGTCGCGGAAGCCGGCATCGACCCCGTACGGCTGCTCGGTCGGCTCCTGCTGGAACTCGACACCGCGAGCCTTGAGCTCCTCGTAGGTCGACTGGATGTCGTCGGTGGCGAAGAAGAGCCCGGTCGCGGCGCCCTTCGCGACGAGCGTCTTGATCGCGTTCTGCGTCTCCTCGTCGAAGACGGGCGGCCCGGGAATGGCCATCAGCGTGATCGCGACGTCAGGTTGACCCGGCACGCCGACCGTCAGCCAGCGGAAGTTGTCGAACTCGGGGACGGTGACGTCCTCCCGAAGCTCGAGCCCGAGCTTCTCGGTGTAGAAGGCGAGCGCCTCCTCCTGGTCGTGCACCCAGACCTGCGTGGTGGTGAGCTGCTTCAACATGGGGTCTCCTTCGTCGGATTAGTCGGAGGCCACGCTAGCCAGGCTCCTGTCCCCTGTCTTCTCCAAACGTGCTGTTTCGGGGCGTGCCTGAGCCATCAGGACGCAGGTCGGGACGTACACGCGGGTGAGTGCCGGCGGGTGAGCCGCGCGGTACTGCGTCGGGGTCATGCCGAACATGCGACCGAAGCTCGTCGTGAACGAGCCGACGCTCCGGAGCCCCACGGTGAAGCAGATTTCGGCGACCGGGCGGTCGGTGTTCCGCAGAAGCGCGGCGGCACGTTCGAGCCTGCGCATCTGCAGGTACTGGTGCGGCGACTGGCCGAACTCGCGACGGAACTCGCGGCTGAAGTGCGCGGGCGAGAGCTTCGCCGCGCGGGCGAGGGCCGTGACGTCGAGCGGGTCTCGATAGCGCGCGTCGACGAGATCCTTCGCGCGCAGGAGATGGCGAGCGGGATGCGGCGCGACCACGCGCCCGAGTATGGGCGAGGCCGCGAGGCCGAAGGGTCAGCCCGCGGTGATGTAGTCGTTCAGGAACTGGATCTCGAAGGACTGCAGCTTCGACTTGAACTTGACGAGGTCACCGATCGAGACGAGCCCGACGACCTCGCCTTCGTCGACGACGGGGACGTGCCGGATCCGGCGGTCGGTCATCATCGCCATGCACTCGTCGACGCTCGTCTCGAGCGTGGCGACGACGAGCGGGGAGGACATGATCTCCCTGACCGGCGCCTCCTCGGTACGGCTCTCGAGTGTGACGCGGCGGAGATAGTCGCGCTCGGTGACGATCCCTGCGACCTCGCCCCGCTCGGTGACGAGGAGTGATCCGACATTGTTCTCGACCATCAGCTGCACGGCTTCGAACACCGACGAATCCCCGTCGATCTCGAGAACGTCTCCACCCTTCTCCTCGAGGATCTCGGCCAGCCTGTTCACGGTCATCGCTTACCCCCGATTCGATCCGATCACACCTGGACAAGCGCAGCGGACCTGTCGAGGATAACGCGCGACGGAGCCGCTAGGGTCATGCCGTGGCAAATCTGAACGCCATCGGGATCGTCGCCGCCGATCCGGCTCGCTCGATCTCGTTCTACCGCCTCCTCGGCGTCGACTTCCCCGAGGACGGGGAGGGCCACATCGAAGTGACGCTTCCGAACGGCGTGCGCTTCATGCTCGACGCGGAGGAGGTCGTGAAGAGCTTCCGTCCTGACTGGACGCGCGAGACGGGGAACCAGCTCGCCCTGGCGTTCGAATGCGCGAGCCCGGCCGAGGTCGACGAGCTCTACGCGCGGATCGCAGAAGCCGGCTTCGCGGCCGAGAAGGAGCCGTGGGACGCGGGTTGGGGCCAGCGCTATGCACAGCTGCGCGATCCGGACGGCGTTCCGGTCGATCTCTTCGCGCCGCTGTAGCCGCTAGATGTAACCGACGCGCGTCGCGTGCGCGGCAGCCGCGGCACGTGAGGACTGCGTCAGCTTGCAGAGGATGTTCGCCACGTGCCGGTGCACGGTGTGCTCGCTCAAGACGAGCGACGACGCGATCTCGCGGTTCGAGAGCCCGGCGGCGACGAGGCGCAGCACCTCCGTCTCGCGTCGCGAGAGGGGCGAGTCGCCGTTCGCCTCCACCGGGACGGCGTCCAGGAACCCTGCCAACGCTCTCTGAAGCTCGCGCTGGCCGTCGACGTGAGGCAGGTGAGAGTCGCCCCTCAGTGCGATGAAGCGCGCGTTCGGCAACAGTGAGGCGAGCTCGCGGCCGCGACTGATCGGCACGGCGCGATCGCCGCGGCGATGGAGGACGAGCGTGGGCATCGTCACCTGCGGGAGGAACGGCCGTGCGTCGCTGAACAGCTCGAGCTCGAGAAACGCCGCCGCGACGTCGGCGTCCGCGGCGCGGCGCTTGTGGCGGCTGAGGGCGGCGATCTCGTCGCCGCTGGCGTGCGGAAGAATCAGGCCGGCGAGCATCTGTGCGGCGAGCGGCCAGTTGACGCGAACGAAGTCGACGATCGATCTCCGCGTCACCTCGGGCAGGTCGTCGCGCGACACGTAGCTGCCGAAGAAGACCAGCTTGTCGACTCGCTCCGGGCTCTGGGCGGCCAGGCTCGCGGTCACGACAGCGGCACACGAGCATGCAAAGATCGTGGCGGGATCGGTGCCGCAGGCAGCCAATACTGCCTCGAGCACGCTCGTTTCCCGCCGGATCGTCGGCGGCCCGGCAAGGTCACGGTCCGAGAGCCCGGCGCCGAGGCGGTCGTAACGCACGACGAGGTGGTTCTGCCCGAGCTCCTCGTAGAAGGCTCGAGCGAGCGGATCGTCCCATTCCTCCTCGAGATGCGAGACCCACTTCGCCCCGAAGACGAGCCGCGGCCCTTCACCCACGGTCGCGTACGCGATGCGGCGACCGTCGAGCTCGCAAAAGCGAATGTCCTGACGCATCACCCGGAGTGTTCCTGGCCCGAACGGGCCATGTCAACAAGATGGCCCGTCGCGGGGAAGTTTCGCGCCAGGCCGCGCGTTTACCCTGGTCACATGCAGTCACGCTACGTCGACGGGCTCACGATTCGAGCATTGCGAGACGGGGACACCGAGACGGTCGCCGCGCTGTTCGCGCGTCTCGGCGATCGCTCACGAGAGCGCCGCTTCTGCGGCGCGAAGCCGCGTCTCTCCGACCTCGAGCTCACGACGCTCGCACGGGTCGATCGCGGCCGCCACGTCCTCGTCGCGTATGCCGACGGGGACCCCGGGCCGGTCGGGATCGCGCGGCTCGTCCGCGACGGGGATTCCGCGGAGATCGCCTTCGCGGTCGCGGACGACTACCAGGGCCGCCGCGTCGGATCCATTCTCGCGAGCGAGCTCGCGGCCGACGCGCGCGCGGCCGGGATCGCCCAGCTCACGGCGACGGTGTGCGGCGACAACCCGCGCGTGATCGCGCTCCTCGAGCGGCTCGGCTCGCTCGACATGAGCTGGCAGGGCCGCGAGCGCGGCATCGTCGTCGGCATCTAGCTCGCGCGGGCCCGAGCGGCCTCACGCTCGATAGGCTAGGGCCGTGAAGCTGGACGTCGGCACCGTGGTCGCGTATCCACCGCACGGCGTCGGTCGTGTTTCCGCACGCGAGAAGAAGGTCGTGCTCGGCGTCGAGGAGGAGGTCGTCATCATCGAGCTCGGCAACGACCTCTCCGTGACGCTTCCGCTCTCGCGCGCGAGCGAGCTCCTCCGCCCGCCCGCGACCGAGGCCGACCTGAAGAAGGTGCAGAAGACGCTGCGCGAGGACGGCGTGGTCAGCGACGAGATCTGGTCGAAGCGGCTCGCGCAGGCGCAGGAGAAGCTCCGCAGCGGCGATCCCATCGACCTCGCCGAGATCGTGCGCGACGGCGTCAAGCGCGAGCAGGGCCGGACCGCGACTGGCACGCCGATCAAGCTCTCGACGAGCGAGCGGGCGCTCCATCTCAAGGCGCGAGAGCTCCTCTCGGGAGAGATCGAGGTGGCGAGAGGTATCGGACGCGAAGAGGCCGAGGCCTGGATCGATCAGCAGCTCGCGGTGAAGTAGGTCGAGGAGATGCCGTCGGCACCGATCGTCCTCGTGCCGGGATTCTGGCTCGGCGCCTGGGCGTGGGACGAGGTCACGGAGGCGCTGCGGGCCGACGGCCACGACGTCAACGCGCTGACGCTGCCAGGCCTCGAGTCGCCCGACACCGACCGCTCGGGCATCACCATGAAGGACCACGTCGATGCCATCGTGGACGCAGTCGAAGCCGCGGGTGCTCCCGTCGTGCTCGCGGTGCACAGCGGAACCGGCGCTCCCGGCTACGGCGCGAGCGACCGGGTGCCGGAGAAGATCGCCGCACTGGTGTACGTCGATTCCGGTCCGGCGAAGGGCGCCATGGACCCGGACTTCGGCGATGCCGAGAAGCCGATGCCCTCGATCGAGGAGCTCGCAGAGGAGGAGAACCTCGAGGGGTTGACGCAGGAACACCTCGAGACGTTCCGCCGGCGCGCGGTTCCGCAGCCGGGCGCGGCTCTACGCGAAGCAGCCGAGCTCACCAACGACGCACGGCTCGACGTGCCGAGCATCGTGATCTGCACCGGCTTCCCGTCCGAGCAGGTCAAGGCGGCAGTCGACGAGGGGTATGCCTGGCTCGCCGGCCTGAAGGAGCTGCGCAACGTCACCTGGATCGACCTGCCGACGAGCCACTGGCCGATGTGGTCGCGCCCCCGCGAGCTCGCCGAACTGATCGGCGACGTCGCGAAGGCGCACGCTCCGAACGACTAGATCTTGCGCCGCGGCGCCGGCGAGCCCCACTTCGAGCGTCCGCG
This sequence comes from Gaiellaceae bacterium, assembly GCA_021323315.1. Classification (GTDB taxonomy): domain Bacteria; phylum Actinomycetota; class Thermoleophilia; order Gaiellales; family Gaiellaceae; genus GMQP-bins7. The sequence goes on from JAJTCQ010000003.1 coordinate 60,234, forward strand.
CCGCGAGGAGTACACGCGCCGCGGCGGTGCGACCTGCATCCCGCCGGACGCGAACTGCTCGGTGTGCCCGGCGAGCCGGGCGACGCGGCTGACGTCCGACTGCTGATCCGGCAGCACGAGCGTGATGCCCACACCGCTTCGTCCAGCGCGGCCGGTCCGCCCCACGCGGTGGAGGTACCCGGAGTGCTCCGCCGGGGGATCGAAGTTGATGACGTGCGTGATGTCGGCGAGGTCGAGCCCTCGCGCGGCGACGTCGGTCGCGACGAGCGTCGACGCCTTGCCGCTCTCGAATCGCCGCAGCGCCCGCTCGCGCTGACCCTGGCTGAGGTCACCGTGGAGGGCGACCGCGTCGACCTGGTGGAAGGCGAGCTTTTTCACGAGCCGGTCTGCACCGCGCTTCGTTCGCACGAACACGAGCGCGAGCCCGCGATCTCCGCGAAGGAGGTCCGCGAGGGTGCCGACCTTGTCGTCAGGCTTCACGGAGACGAAGCGGTGCTCGACCTCGCCCTGATCCGCCGTCGCGATCGGAGCTGCCTCGCAGCGGACGGGGTTGCTCGTGTATGCCCCCGCCAGCTCGCCGACCGTCGAGTCGAGCGTGGCCGAGAAGAACATCGTCTGCCTCGCCTTCGGCACATGGCGGACGATGCGGTCGACCTGGGGCTTGAAGCCCATGTCGAGCATCCGGTCGGCCTCGTCGAGCACGAGGATCTTCACGTGCTCGAGCGCGACGGCCCGGCGCTCGAGCAGATCGTTGAGGCGCCCCGGTGTGGCAACGAGGACGTGCGCGGTGCGCGCCCGCTTCGCCTGGGCGTGCAGGGGGACGCCGCCGTAGACGGTGGCGACGGTGATTCCGGACGGCGCGATGGCCGCGATCTCGCCCGCCACCTGCGTGGCGAGCTCGCGGGTCGGGACGAGCACGACTGCTGCCGGCCTCTCGTCCCGCCCGTCGATGCGCTCGACGATGGGAATCGCGAAGCTGAGCGTCTTGCCCGAGCCGGTCGGCGCCTTCGCGAGAACGTCGCGGCCGGCGAGCGCGTCGCGGAGGACGCGCTCCTGGATCGGGAACGGGGTCTGGATGCCGCGCTCGGCGAGCGCGTCGACGATGCGCGCGGGCACGCCAAGACTGGAAAAGGACTGCTGCATTCTCGGTTCTACTCCTCTGGTTATTACGTGGTCGAGATCCGTCTGCCTCGACCCGTTGGAGGAACCGAAGAAGTCAAACCTCACAGGACGACGGGTGTCGTCCGTGCCCGTGAGGGTAGCAGCCACGCCCACGGGCGGCTCAACGGCCCCGTCCGGCGAGCGCGTACACTGGCCGAACACCGGACGAATACCGACGGCGCCGCCCGCGCCCTCCCTATCCGTTCATGGCAGGAGGAGACGCAATGGCGGCAACGGGAAACGACATGCACGCGACGGCGCAGGACGGCGTCGAGCATCGCGTCGCGCGACGCGATGCGAACCGCCGTGCATCCGGCGCACGTCCGGAAGCCGACACGCAGAATCTCGTGGAGCTCGGCTGTGAGTGCACGAGGGTGGATTGCGAGCGCCTGGTGAAGGTGCCCCTCTACGTCTATCGGCGGATGCTCGAGGCCGACCAGTACCTGCTACAGGCCGGGCACCACGCGTTCCCCCAGTACCGGACCATCATCTCCATGGGGCTCATGAGCATCGAGGAGCGCAGCTGAGCCTGGCGTAGCCGGGTCGAGGGTCGGGTCCTCACCGCTCTCTTCCCAGATGGGAGGAAGCCCGAGCTCGGCACGGGCCTTGCGCTCGGCTTTCGCCGCCCGCTTCTTCTCGAGTTTTCGTTCGCGCTTCTCCCTGACTGCGCGCTCGCGAGTGATCTTGGCCATCGTCTGCTGCCGCTTGGTCGTCATCCGGCATCTCCTTCCGTAGCTGACTCGATCGGCGCCGCGGGCGCCGCGGATCTGCCGGCTCGAGCACGTGCGGACGTCGCTCGAGCAAGACGGAAAGGGCGAACGGGCTTTCTCACCATAGCCTCTCGCCGCGGACGCCTGGCGTCGCCGAGACCGGGCGGCATACGATCGGTTGCGTGGCGGAAGCCCTTCCTCCCGCATGGCTCGACGATCTGGGCGAGTTTCTCGCGATCCCGAGCGTGAGCGCCGATCCCGCGCATGCACCCGATGTCGCGCGCGCCGGCGAGTGGGTGGCGGCGAGAGTCCGGGCCCTCGGTGGCGAGGCCGAGCTGCGCGAGGACGGCCGCTTAGTCGTCGGCGAGATCGCGGGGCCGCCCGGGGCGCCGGTCGTCCTCGTCTACGGCCACTACGACGTGCAGCCGCCCACGCCGCTCGAGCTGTGGGAGAGCGATCCGTTCGGCGCCGAGGTTCGCGGTGAGTGGCTGTACGCGCGTGGCGTCGCCGACGACAAGGGCCAGCTCTGGGTGCAGCTGAAGGCGATCGAGGAGCTCCTCTCCGCCGGGCCGACGCCCGTCACCTTCCGGGTCGTGTGCGACGGGGAGGAGGAGACGGGTGGTGACGCGATCATCCGCTTTCTCACAGCGGACGACGGGCCGGTGGACGCGTGCGTCGTCCTCGACGGCTGGATGAAGACACGCAACCGGCCCGAGTTCGTCGTCGCGACGCGCGGCCTCGTCGCGCTCGACGTCGAGGTGCGGACCGGAGACCGCGACCTCCACTCCGGCCACTACGGCGGCACCGCGCTCAACGCCATCCACGCCCTCGCCGAGGCCCTGACGGCGCTCTTCCCCCTGAACGGCCGACTGCCCGAGCCGCTGCGCGCCGGCGTGACGCACCCGAGCGACGACGAGGTCGAAGGCTGGCTCGAGCTGCCGCCCGGCGCGGACGAGCTCGCCCGCGTCGGTGCCGTACCGTTGGACGACCGCGCCGACGAGGATTTCTACGAGCGCGTCTTCGTCGAGCCATCGCTCGACGTGACGGGGATCCTCGGCGGGAAGCCGGGCCTGCGGAACACGACGCTCGTGTCGCGCGCGTCGGCCGGCATCACGATCCGAGTCGCGCCGGGACAGGATCCCGCGGTTCTCGCGACTGCGGCCGAGCAGCTCCTGCGCGATGCCCTGCCGGAGGGCGCGTCGCTCGAGATCGTGAGCGCGGACCTCACGCCTCCGGCCGTACTCCCGCGTGACACGGAGGTGCTCGCGCTCGCGCAAGATGCTTTCGAGGGAGTGTTCGGCCGTCGCCCGCTGATCGTCCGGGTCGGGGGGACGCTGCCGATCACGGCCGCGCTCGCCGCGCGCGGGATCCCGACCATAATGGCGGGCCTCGCGCTGCCCGACAGCCACACCCACTCGCCGAACGAGCGAATGCTCCTCGAGACCTTCCCGCTCGGGGTCGCCGCCGCGCGCGAGACCTACCGAGCGATCGGCGCGCGGGCCGGCGCGTCCGACTGATCCTCGCCGGTGTGCTGGAACAGCTCCAGCACGTGCCCGTCGGGATCGTGGAAGAAGACCTGCACGTAGCCGTCGCCGCGCGGCATCGGGCCGCCTGCGAGCTCGACGCCGTGGTCGGCGAGCCGTGCCGTCGCTGCGCCGAGGTCGTCCACTTCGAAGGCGAGGTGGTGCGTCATGCCGCGCTCCGCTCCCTTGCCCGGATCCGGTTGGCCCGCGCCCCCCGTGGCGTGCGCGTCCGAGAGCAGGTGCAGCTCCGTGCCGCCGAAGCGGAACCATGCGCCGTCGAACGCGAAGTTCGACGGCCTCGGCACCTCCTCGAGGCCGAGCGCACCCGTGTAGAAGCGCCGCGAGCGATCGAGATCCGAGACGACCAGCCCGACGTGCTGGATGCGCATCGCCACGGCGCCTACCGTAACGTCCTCGCACCGACGAAGGAGGCGCGATGCCACTGATCAGGGTCGAGCTGTTCGACTATCGCATGAGCGAGGAGACGAGCGCGGCGCTCATCGAGAAGCTCACGGACGCGCTCGGCGAGGCGACGCATCCCGGGCTGAAGGAGCACACCTGGGTCATCGTCGAAGGGCACAACCCGAAGAACTGGGGCCTGGCCGGCAAGCCGTGGCCGGTCGACCAGATGCCGCCTGCGCCGACGTAGGATCGAGCCCACCGACGAAAGGAGACTGCGATGCCCGTGATCGAGGTGAAGCTGTACGACCGTCGCGTGACGGAGGAGTCCGTACCGAAGATGATCGAGGCGCTCACGCAGGCGCTGCACGAATCGAGCGGCGCGGCGATCGAGCACATCCAGGTGATCATCCAGGGCGTCCCGCCCCAGCACTGGGGCCAGGGCGGCAAGCCGAGCGCGTAAGCGTCAGGAGACGGCTGCGCCGACGAGCGAGAGCTCCACGGAGTCGGCGCCCGGCACGACTGCCTGCGTCTCGCGCGCGTGCAGGAGCGTCGTGCGCACGATGAGCTTCGCGCGCGCGAAGTTGTCGAGCTCCGTCGGCACCGGTCCGACGCGCTTGCCGAGCGCGTAGCCGGCGGCGTTGCGGCCCATGGCGCGGTACGACTCGAGCGTGTAGAGCGGCGACATGCCGAAGAGCTCGAGGTTGTCGAGCGGCTGCAGGTCGGCGCGGTGGATCACGGCCGTGCCCTTCGACTGCAGACCGATCGCGACACCCGAGCCGGAGAGCCTCGCGGCTTCGTGGGCGATGAACGCGACGTCCGCGACCCGACGCACACGCACGAGCCGAGGCTCGCCGCCTCCCTCGCGCACCCCGGCGCACACGGCGTCCAGCACGTCGCGGTGGTCGAGGTCGGAGATCGTCCGGCGGATCGAGTCGGCGAATGCCGGACCGACTGCCACGACGACCTCCGCCGCGTCGTCACCTCGGCTCGCGACCTTGCCGTCGGACACGGTCGGCGCCGCGGGCGCCGAATCGCCGAGCAGCTCGGCCGGCACGGCGACCTGGGGCAACGACTGGAGGAGCTCCCAGCGCTCACCCTCGAGCCGATAGCCGGTGCCCGGGCCTGCGTATGCGTTGGGATCGTTGACGGCCGAGCGCACGACGCCATCCGCGTCGATCACGGCCGACGTCTGCAGGTAGTCCGCCGAGACGCGCTGCCGCTGCATTCCGAGCACCGCCTCCGCGACGTCTCCGAACCCGGAGCGGTCGAGGGCGAGGGCGACGTCGAGCCCCGAGACGCCGCGGGAGAGCAGATCGTCCGCCGCCTCGACGTCCGCGGCGCGGTCGCGATCCGGCATCTCGCGAGCGTCGTAGCCTGACGTCGCGACATCGACCTCGTCGTCGGAGATCGGCGGAAGCCCGAGCTCCGCGAACACCGCCTGCACCGCGCGAGCCGCGCGGTCGCGGACGAGGAGAAGCTCCTCCTCCGAGACCGGCTCGATGCCCGCGTCGACCTGCCAGTCGCGCTGGATCGTCAACCACTCGTCGAGGTCGTCGGCGTCGAAGTTCCCACCTCCGAACGTGTTGTCGTGCCGCGGCATGACGGAGTACCCGGACGTGACGAAGTCGGTGCCCGGAAGGAACTGACCCATGAGCTTCGCCGTCTTGCGGATCTCCGAGTGCGAGGCGATCGCGTCGTTTCCGGACGCCACCTCGAGGTCGAGCCAGGCAGCGAGAACGTTCTCGCCGAGGATCGCCCGCGTCCCGCCCGGGACGGAGAGGACGAGCGCGACGCACGAGATCGAGCCGTTCTGCACTCCCTGTGAGCCCGCAGCCCGGACGACCGCAAGACAGCGGGCCTCCAGGTAGAGCATCGAAAGACCCTGCGCATAGCCCATGAGCGCCTCCGAGCCCGTCCCCGACGTGAAGCGCACCTTGACGCCGCGCGAGGCGTACGCCGCGCCCAGGAACGCCTTCGACCAGGGCGTGTCGTCGCCGTCGACGAAGACCGGCTCCGTTCCGTACACGGAGAGCGTCTCCGCGTACGTCACGAGGCCGCGGATCGCGAGCTCGAGGTTCCTGCGCTCCTCGACCGCGCACTGCGTCATTGCTCCCGGCCGGCCGGCTTGGGAGCCGACGAGCAGTGCGATCGCATTCAACGGCGCGTAGCGGGCGACGCCGACCGTCGTCTCCATCTCCGCGAAGCCGCGACGCGCGGCTTCGGCCGCGTCGGCGGCGAGCAGCGCCGGGCTCTCCTTCAGGTTCGTCACGTGCGCCTGGTTGCCGGGAGCGCGCCGCGCGCGGAGCTTCTTCAGCGCGACCATGAGCTCGACGGGGTCGAGCTGGCCGATCACGCGCGCGAGCTTCGCCGGGGTAAGGCCGCGCGAGAGCCGCACCAGGTCGGCGCGGAGGACGTTGACGTCCACGAGCATCCGCGCGAGCGCAAGGTCGTCGTACGCCATCGCCTCGGCGGCGACGACGAGGTCCAGGCCGTGCGCGACGACGAAGCGGTCGATGACGTCGAACTCGGCAGCGTCACGGCCGTCCATGCGCGTGACAGCGTCCCCCTCGACGACGAGCTCGGGCTCGGGATCGTTCGGACCATTCGCGGCGACGAGACCGAGGTCGGGAACCGGCGATACGAGCTGCTCGAGATGGAGATCGCGGGTTGCGCGGGACGAGAAGCGGCGGCTAGCCATCCGCGAGCAACCCTCGCTCGGCATACGCCGCCGCGGCCTCGCGGACGAAGCCGGCGGTCATGGAGGCGTCGAAGCCGTCGAGCCGTGCCGCCCACTCCTCGAGCTCGGCGGCGGTGGCGCGGCGAGGCCGAAGCGCGGTGTACACCTCGAGCAGGAGCTCGTCGGGGACAGCCGCGAGCTCGGCTGCGCGCTCGAAGCTCTCGGCGAGCTGCGTCCGGCCGGCCGCGAGTGCAACCTCGGCCTGCATCCGGAGCGTTGCCGGCGTCGCCCGGATCTCCGCCGCAGTGAGCTCCCCTTCGCGAACAGCATCGAGCGTGACCCGTGCGAGCGGCACGCCGCCGGGCGTGAAGACGAGGTCGGGACGCCGTGTCCCGAGGGGGTAGTCGCTGGAGGGATCGAAGGCCACGCCGCTCAGACTTTAGGCTTGCGCTCGAGTGACGGGCAACGGGCAACGATTCGCGGGGAAGGTGGCGCTGGTCACGGGAGCGTCGCGCGGAATCGGCGCAGCGGTCGCCGAGCGCGTGCGCGACGAGGGCGCCCGTGTCGCGTCACTCGACCTGCAGGGCGACGCGCCCGAGGGCGTGCTCGGCATCGCGGGAGACGTGTCGCGTTCGGAAGACGTCGAGGCGGCCGTCGCGCGAGCCCGCGACGAGCTCGGCCCGATCGACATCCTCGTCTGCTCAGCCGGAGTCCCCGGCGTGTCGCTGCCGACTGTCGACGTCACGGACGAGGAGTGGCACCGGGTCATGGGCATCAACGCCGACGGCGTGTTTTTCTGCAATCGCGCGGTCCTGCCCGGCATGGTCGCGCGTGGCTACGGGCGGATCGTCAACGTCGCGTCGATCGCGGGCAAGGAGGGCAATCCGATGGCAGGCGCGTACTCCGCCTCCAAGGCCGCGGTAATCGGGCTGACGAAGGCGATCGGGAAGGACGTCGCGCGCACCGGTGTCATCGTGAACTGCGTCGCGCCAGCCGTGATCGAGACGCCGATCCTCGACGGGATCACGCAGGAGCACATCGACTACATGGTGGAGCGCATCCCGATGGGCCGCATGGGCGGTCCGGAAGAGGTCGCGGCGCTCATCTGCTGGCTCGCGAGCGAGGAGTGCTCGTTCTCGACCGGCGCGACGTACGACATCTCCGGCGGCCGGGCGGTCTACTAGTGGCCCTCTACATCCGAGTGCGCGGCCCGAACGGCGTCGAGCAAGGCGTGGTTGAGAACGGGCAGGTCGAATTGGGCGGCGGCATGCAGATCACGCCTCTCGACCCCGACTCGATGCAACTGCCCGAGCCGTACGAGCTCCTGACCCCGCTCGCCGCTCCGGAGATCTGGTGCGCCGGTGTGACGTACGAGCGCTCTCGCGACGCACGTGTCGAGGAGAGCACCGTGAAGGACGTGTACTCGATGGCCTACGACGCGCCCCGGCCCGAGCTGTTCATGAAGGACGCCGCCATGCGGCGAACGGTCGCGCCGGGACGGCCGATCGGCATCCGTGACGACTCGTGGTGGAACGTTCCCGAGCCGGAGATCGGGGTCGTACTCGGGACTGACGGCCGGATCGCGGGCTACACGATCGGCAACGACGTCTCGTCGCGCGACATCGAGGGCGCCAATCCGCTCTATCTCCCGCAGGCGAAGATCTACGCCGGTGCGTGCTCGTTCGGCCCGGCGGTCTTCGTCTCCGAGCACGACGAGGACACCTTCCGCCTGACGTTGCGCGTCCGGCACGGGCCTCGTCCCGCCCGACGAATTCACGCTCCAGCCAGGCCACTTCGTCGAGATCCACGTCCCCGAGATCGGCACGCTCGTCAATCCCGTCGTGCGCGCCTCCGAGCTGATGCAGAAGGAGCACGCCTCATGACAGACACGATGACCGGAGCACCCGCCCGCAACTACGTCGGCGGCGAGTGGCACGAGAGCGCGGCCGGCGCGACGTACGAGAAGCGCAATCCGTGGCGGCCGGCGCAGGTGACCGGCGTCTACCCGGCGTCGGACGCCGAGGACGCTCGTGCAGCGATCGAGGCCGCGAGCGAAGCGTTCCCCGCCTGGTCGTCGCTTCCGGCCGGGCAGCGGGCCGCAACGTTCACGAGGGCGGCAGCCGCGATCGAGGCGCGCGCCGAGCAGGTGGCCCAGGACATGACGGCGGAGATGGGGAAGCCGCTGCGCGAGGCCCGGCTCGAGACGCTCCGTGCCGCCACGATCCTCCGCTATGCGGCCGGCGAGGCGTACCGCCCGGTGGGCGAGCAGTACGAGCCGTCGGTCGCCGACCAGCGCCTCTTCACGCTCCGCCGTCCACTCGGTGTCGTCGGCCTCATCACGCCGTGGAACTTCCCGATTGCGATCCCGGTGTGGAAGCTCG
>JAJTCQ010000047.1 GCA_021323315.1 Gaiellaceae bacterium
CCTCCCCGAGCGGGTGCTCGCGTCCGGTGACCCCTACGGCGACCAGTGCCTCGAGACAGCGCGGCTCGTGGCCGAGCGCGCCGGCCTCCGGGACGACCGTTGGTCGTGGACGTATCAGTCGGCGGGCCGCACCCCGGAGCCGTGGGCCGCGCCCGACCTCGTCGAGCACCTCGAGGACCTTGCCGCCCGAGGCGTGCGCGACGTGATCTCCGTTCCGGTCGGGTTCGTGTCGGACCACGTGGAGCTCCTCTTCGACGTCGACGTTCGCGCCGCGGGGATCGCGCGCGAGCTCGGCATGCGTCTCGAGCGTCCTCCCGCGCTCAACGACGATCCCGTCTTCATCGCCGCCCTCGCCGAGGTCGTCCGCGCACGGTCCGAGGCGCTGGCCGTCGGCACCCCGGCATGAGGGTCGCGGTCGTCGGAGGAGGAATTGCCGGCCTGGCGGCCGCCCGCCGGCTCGAAGTGATCGCGTCCGACGCGGAGGTGCTGCTGGTCGAGCGCGACCCGGTGCTCGGGGGCAAGCTCCGCACCGAACACGTCGACGGCTTCGTCATCGAGGCGGCACCCGACAGCTTCCTGTCGCGGAAGGAGCGCGGCGTCGGGCTGTGCGAGGAGCTCGGTCTGCGCGACGAGCTGGTCGGTCGCCGCCCGGAGCATCACCGGACCTTCGTCCGCATGGGCGACGAGCTCCACCCGCTCCCCGAGGGTTTGACCGGGATGATCCCGACGAGCCTCGAGGCGCTCGAGGAGACCGAGCTCCTGTCCCCTGGGGGCAAGGCGCGCTTCGCCGCCGAGATCGACGTGCCGGCGCGACGCGGACCCGCCGACGAGTCGATCGGTGCGTTCGTCTCGCGCCGCTTCGGGCGGGAGGCGTACGAGGGGCTCGTCGAGCCGCTCATGACCGGCATCTACGGCGGCGACGGGGACAAGCTCTCGCTGCAGGCGACCTTCCCGCAGCTCCGTGTCCTCGAGCTCGAGCACGGCAGCCTCCTGCGCGGGCTCTCCGCGCCCGCTGCGAGCGAGCTGCCGCCGTTCGTATCGCTGCGGGACGGGATGGGCATGTTCGTGGACGCGCTCCGCGACTCGTTCGAGCGTACACAGTTGCTCACCGGCCGTGAGGCGATACGCGTGCTGCCGGGCGACGACGGCTACCGCGTCGAGCTCGCTGCTGGGGAGACGTACGCGGCAGACGGTGTCGTGGTCGCGACGCCGGCGTACGTGACCGCGGAACTCCTCGCCGACCTCGACCCGGAGCTCGCGGCCGAGCACCTGGCGATCCCGTATGCCTCTTCGGTCGTCGTCACGCTGGCGTTCTCGCGGGCCGACGTCGTCCCGCTGGACGGCTACGGGTACCTCGTACCGCGCTCGGCTGGCCGCGACGTGCTCGCGTGCACCTGGTCGTCTCAGAAGTGGGAGAATCGCGCGCCGGACGACTGCGTCCTGCTCAGGGTCTACGCCGGCCGGTTCGGCGGGCGTGATCTCACGGAGGACGCGGATGCCGACCTCGTCGCGCTTGCACGTGAGGAGCTGGCGTTTCTCAACGTGGTCGCCGCACCCATCCTCGAGCGCGTCCAGCGCTGGCCGTGGGGGATGCCGCAGTACCTCGTGGGACATCCCGCCCGGCTCGCGCGGATCGACGACGCACTCGCCGCGCACCCGGGTCTCGCTCTCGCCGGAGCGGCGTACGACGGCGTTGGCATCCCGGACTGCATTCGGTCCGGGGAGCTCGCCGCCGAGTCGGTCGTACGGGCGGTCACCGGAGCACGGGCGTGAGCCGCGAGCGCTCGGAGCACCTCTTCGCAGAGGCACTCGATCTGCTGCCGGGCGGTGTCAGCTCGCCGGTGCGCGCGTTCCGCGCAGTCGGCGGCTCTCCGCTCTTCATCGAGCGCGGCGAGGGCGCGTACCTCGTCGACGTCGACGGCAACCGCTACGTGGACTACGTCCTGTCGTGGGGGCCGCTGATCCTCGGGCACGCACACCCGCGCGTAGTGTTGGCGCTCGAGGAAGCGGTGCGCATGGGCACGAGCTTCGGCGCCCCGAGCCCGCTCGAGCTCGAGCTCGCCGGTCTGATCCGCGGGGCGGTGCCGAGCATGGAGCTCGTGCGCTTCGTCAGCTCCGGCACGGAGGCGACGATGAGCGCGCTGCGTGTCGCTCGCGCGTTCACGGGCCGGGAGAAGATCGTGAAGTTCGTCGGCTGCTACCACGGCCACGCCGACTTCCTCCTCGTGCAGGCCGGCTCGGGCGTCGTGACGCTCGGTCTGCCCGACTCGCCGGGCGTGACACAGGGCGCGGTGGCCGACACGCTGACGGCCCCGTTCAACGATCTCGAGGCCGTCGAGCGGCTCCTCGCGGTCGACGAGGTCGCAGCGGTGATCCTCGAGCCGGTGGTCGGGAACATGGGGCTCGTGCTCCCGCAGCGGGGGTTTCTCGAAGGGCTGCGGGAGTTGACCACCGAGCACGGCGCGCTCCTCGTCTTCGACGAGGTCATGTCGGGCTTTCGCGTCCACCCGGGTGGCGCGCAGGGGCTGTACGGCGTGACGCCGGATCTCACGACGCTCGGCAAGGTGATCGGCGGGGGGCTCCCCGTGGGCGCCTACGGCGGCCGACGGGAGATCATGGAGCTGGTGGCACCCGCTGGGCCGGTGTACCAGGCCGGCACCCTCTCGGGGAATCCGCTCGCGATGACCGCGGGCATCGAGACGCTGCGCGTACTTGCGGAGCCGGACGTCTGGGACGATCTCGAGCGGGCGGGCGCGCGGCTCGAGGCGGGCCTGCGGACGCTCGGCGAGGGCGTGCAGGTCGCCCGCGCCGGGACGATGTTCGGGCTGTTTTTCGCGGATGCACCGGTCACGAGCTGGAATACGGCCAAGGTGGCGGACACGGGCCGATTCGCCGGCTTCCACGCCACTATGCTCGAGCGTGGCGTCTACCTCGCACCGTCGCAGTTCGAGGCGGGCTTCCTCTCGACGGCGCACGGCGAGGCCGAGATCGACGCGACGATCGACGCCGCGCGCGACGCGCTCGCGTCCGTCTGAGCGTCGGCTCTACGCTTTCCTTCCCGTGAAGGTGCTGCTCGTGACGATGTACTTCCCGCCTGCGGGCGGTGGCGGCGTGCAGCGCTCGCTGAAGCTCGCGCAATACCTTCCCGCGCTCGGCGTCGAGACGCACGTGCTCGCACCCGACGACCCGAAGTGGGTGCACACGGACCCGGAGCTGCGCGTCCCGACGCAGGCGTGGATCCACCGCGCGCGGTACCTCGGGCCGCGGGCGAGGAAGCCGACCGAGGAGCTCCGTGCGGCGGAAGGGTTCGACCGTGCTCTCGTCCAGGCGCAGGTCACGGCGCGCCGGCTGCTCCTTCCTGACGCGAGCGTCACGTGGAACCTCACCGCAATCCCGGCCGCGATCCGCATCGCCCGGCGCGAGGGCATCGACGCCGTGATCACGACGTCGCCTCCGCCGTCCGTGCACTTCGTCGGCGCCGCCGTGCAGAAGGCGACAAGCGTGCGCTGGATCGCCGATCTCCGCGACCCGCTCGTCGCGAACCAGCACCGCCGCGACGACACGGCCGCGGCACGCGTTCGCCAGGCTGCGACGGAGCAGGTGGCGAAGCTCGTCGCGCGCCGCGCCGACGCGGTCACCTGCGTGTCGGACGCGATCGCCGAGGAGGTGCGCGGTCTCCAAGCCCGCGGCCCCGTTCGCGTGATCTCGAACGGATGCGACTTCGACGACTTCGCCGGGCTCGAGTACGTGCCCGGGAAGCGGTTCCGGATCACGCACACCGGCAGCTTCTTCGGGAAGCGCGACCCAAGGCCGTTTCTCGAAGCGTTCAAGCAAGCGGACCTCGACGCCGTGGCTCGCTTCGTCGGCGACTTCCGCTCGACGGATCGCGAGTGGGCGGAGACACTCGGCCTGGGCGACCGCCTCGAGCTCGTGCCGTACGCGCCCCGTGGCGAGTCGCTGCGCTTGCAGCGCGACTCGGAGGCGCTGCTCCTCCTCGTCCCGGACGCGGGCGGCCGTGGGAAGGGCGTCCTCTCTGGGAAGGTCTACGAGTACATCGCCGCGGGTCGCCCGATCCTCGCCGTGGTGCCGCCGGACGGCGCCGCCGCCGCGCTCGTGCGGGAGACCGGCGCGGGAGTCGTCGTGGCCCCGGACGACGTCGAGGGCATCCGCGCGGCGCTCGTCGACATGCAGGCGCGGTTCGCGAACGGCGGCCTCGACTCCGTCGAGCTAGCGAAGCGCGACGAGGACAGGCTCTCGCGGCGCGCACGCGTCGAGGAGCTGGCCGCACTCGTCGAGGAGATGGTGTGACGAGCCACGCGCTCGCCGCGCCCCGCGCCGCGCACCGCGAGCGCGTGCTCGTCCAGCCGGTGCTCGACGGGCTCTTCCTGCTAACGATCCTCACGGTCACGTTCCACAAGCTGCAGTGGGAGCTCGCCGGCTCGCTGACGCTCTCCGACGTCCTGACGTCCGTGTTCCTCGTGCTGTTCGCGTGGGACCGCTTCGAGCGGAACGACGGCCGCTTCACGCGCACGGCGATGGTCGCATTCGCGTTCTTCGTCGTATTCGCGCTCGTCTACCTGGCCGGCTTCTACAGCCTCGACACCGGTCAGGCGCTCGCGCAGTGGGCGAAGGGCATGGTCAAGTTCGTCCTCCACTTCGGGTTCCTCGTCACCGGGGTCGCGCTGCTCGCGCGGCGGGACCTGCGCTTCTACTGGTACGCGCTCGCCGCGTTCCTCGGCGGGATCGGCCTCAACGCGGTTTATGGCGTGATCCAGCTCGTGCTGGCAGAAGGCGGGATCAACCTCGACGAGCTCCTCATCGAGCCGATCACGTCGCGGCAGACCGGCATCAACGTGTTCGGTGCCGTCGGCGGGACACAGGAGGTCTTCCGGCCCAACGCGCTCACCGGCGACCCGAACCATCTCGGGATCGAGCTCATGGTCCCGCTGCTCGTGCTCACTCCGCTGTATCTCCGGCTGGAGGCGGGGCACCGGCTGAAGACACCGCTCGCCGTGACGCTGGGGTTCCTCCTCCTCGTCGAGCTCGCGACGCTCTCGCGGAGCGCGCTCCTCGGCCTCGGCTGCGGCGCACTCGTGCTCGCCCTGCCCTACCGGAG
>JAJTCQ010000025.1 GCA_021323315.1 Gaiellaceae bacterium
GCCAGGCGCACCCGAGACGCTGCTCGCCGCATCGGAGAACAGGTCGCGGAGGACGTTCCTGAGGAAGAAGAGCGCGATGATGATGGCGATCGCGAGGAAGCCGAGCAGAATTGCGTACTCGGTCGTCGTCTGGCCATCCTCGCGCTCCCGCAGCTCGGCCACCATGACCTGGAGCCGAACCAACGGACGCATCAGGATGTCGGTCATTTTGGAGGGTTCCTCCCTTTGAGAGGGGCAACAGTTGCACCCTCGGTGTCCCGCCTTTTCGACGGACTCACACAGGTTCCGCCATTTACGCGTTTCCACAACGGACCAAAGGGACAGTTCAACTAGACCTTAGCGGGAAGGGGTGGCGTTGTATTCGTGGCCAAGTCGGGCGCTGGTGTTACACCGGTGTTACACGAGGCGTGGCGTCTAATTGGGCAACGGCTACAGACCTCGTCCGCTCTCGCTTTGTGGACACGTCCTGAACGGCCATCTTGTCGCCTGCGCGAGCGGTTTATCCCACCTGGATCGCCGACAGAGTCGCCTCGCCCCAGCTCGCTGCCCGCGGCGTCGAGCAGCTGATCGTCGCCGTTCCGGCCGAAGACAGCTCGAGGACCCCCTGCATGGTGATGGTGTCGCTGACCGGGGCTCCTGCGGTTCCGCTGTAGGCCGACGCAATCGCGTTGTCGCCCGCGGTCGTGCAGATCGCGGTGAAGTTCGACTGTTGTCCGGTGACCCAGACCTTTCCAAGGACCAGGTAGCGGCCCGGCTGCAGCTGCAGGCTCAGAATCGGCGTCGGGGTGGCCGTCAGCGCTTGCGTCGGCCCGCCAGTCCGATTGATGAGGACACGACTGACGCCGTTCTCGCCCTTGTCACCCTTCTCGCCCCTGTCCCCCTTCGGCCCTTGCGGGATCTGACCGGCCTTGAAGTCCGCCGTGAGGAGCGTGCCGTCAAGGATGTGTCCGGTGCGAACGGCATTCGGAGCGATCTTCGCGGCCTTCACTGCATTGCGCTTGAGCTCCGGCGTGCCGACGCTGCTCTTCGGCACGTTCAGGACAGTGGCGTAGCTCGTGCCACCGAGAGCGACACCAAGCGCGATGCAGGCAACGACGAGCGCAGGAGAGGGACGGCGCATTTGCAGACCTCCTTCAGGGATCGGTTTGGTCCTACCGTAGTTCCGATCACGGAGGACGCGTCCCGAACGGCATCTTGTCGCCCGACTCGAGCGCGTCATCGTGACGACGGGCCGGGTGCGTAGGAGAGATCCGGCGCACTTAAGACGCGCCCGGTCCGGTTTAGGCATGGCTCTGGACGGACACGCTCAACGCGCTACCTCAGCGAGGGCACGCCGAGCCTGCGGGATGTTGCGAAGGTGACGGCCGAGTCCTGCGAAGGCGAGCTCGAGGCGGGCGGACTGAAGTGAGCGCGACAGAGGGCGGCTATATGAGCCGCCCTCGTCCGACGTTGTTGAAAGGGCTACCGGCTCTGGCCGTCCGTTCCGCCGCCCTGGCCTCCGCCCTGACCTCCGCCCTGACCGCCGTTCACCGGCGGCGGTTCCCAATCGCGCCGTCGCCGGTGATGACTTCGACGACTACCGCCGCTCCCGCACTCAAGCAGCGCATTTGCGCGGGGAATATACGGGTCATAGGCAGGGAGCGGATTCCGCATGGTTACGCGCTCGTGCCTGCCGTGTGGTCGCGACATCCCCCGCTGGTGTGGTCTCGGTTCGTGTCGGAGTTGTTGTCTGCTCAGATCCGTCCTGAACAGTGCCGGCGGCGGGGCGTCTCAGTCGCGAAACACCGCCACATCCTCCGTGCTCTCCGCCCACCGGGCGGTCAAGGCGTAGAGAACGACGATGCTCAGGATGATCGCGGTCAGCGACCAGAGCGGGTATGCGCCGTCGCCGGCGAAGCCGAGCTGGGCGAGGATGTTCAGCGATACGACAACGATGGCGAACCAGCGTGCCCATCCCTGTGCGGCTAGGAGGCCGAGACCGGCGAGTGCCAGCAAGGCGCCCCAGAACACCAGGAACCAGCCCCACGCGGTGAGGTCGAAAACGAGGAAACCCGCCTGTGTCGGGACGAAATACTCGTCTTCAATGATGGCGATCAGGCCCTGGATGAAGTCGATCGCGCCTACGACCAGCAGCACGATGCCGGCGAAGCCGATCCAACCTGCCATGGATCTCGGGTTCACGATTGCCTCCTAGCCGTCCGGACACGCCGGGCAGAAGCCGTCGCGTCGATTGTCGGGTGAGAAGCCTAACGCGCTCCACACGCCGTCGCCTGGCGCGGCCGCCGTTGGACGCGAAAGGCCTGATCGCGACGGGCTACCGGTGGAAACCAACCGGCCACGAGCGCCGGCCTGGTAACGAGTCCGGCGGAGCGGCGGGGGGAATCTACACTCGTCCGGTGCCCGGCCACGTCCTGGCTTCCGGCGGCGCCCTGCTCGGGACGCCGCTCGACGATCTCGTCCTGCAGCTGGGTGGGCCACGCGTCTGTCTGGTCCCCACGGCGGGCGGGGAGTCGGCCGAGAGAGTGGTCGCGTTCTACGAGGCTTTCGCGGGGCGCGCCGATCCGAGCCATGTGGTGTTCAACCCCTGGCCACGTGCGGACCTTCGTGAGCACGTGCTCACGCAGGACGTCATCTACGTGACCGGGGGAAACACCGCAAACGCGCTCGCCGTATGGCGCGTGCACGGCTTCGATGCCTTGCTGCGGGAAGCGTGGGAGCAGGGTGCGCTGCTGTGCGGCGCGAGCGCGGGGATGATCTGCTGGTTCGAGGCAGGCGTGACCGACTCGTTCGGGCCGCAGCTCGAAGGGATGCGTGACGGGCTCGGCTTCCTTCCGGGCAGTGGATGCCCGCACTACGACGGCGAGGAGCGACGGCGACCGGTCTACACCGAGCTGGTCGCAAGCGGCTTTCCGCCCGGCTACGCCGCGGACGACGGCGCGGCGCTCCACTTCGTAGGAACGGAGCTACACGAGGTCGTCGCGGTCACCGAGGGAGCGGGCGCATATCGCGTCGAGCCAGGCTCGGAGACGCCGCTCCCTACACGCCTTCTGTGAAGAAGGTCGCGGTCGTCACGTCGGCGAGCGGGACCGGCGGTACATCGCTCGGCCGCGCGCTCGCACACCGTCTCGGCGTCCCGTTCCACGAGCTCGATGCCCTCTTCTGGAAGGCGGGCTGGGTCGAGTCGACGGCCGAGGAGCTCCACGCAGCCGTCGAGCCGATCGTGGCGACCGACGCGTGGGTGATCGACGGCTCGTACCAGAGCAAGATCGGGCAGCTCGTCCTGGGCAACGCGGACGTCGTCGTATGGCTCGACCTCCCGATGCGCATGTGGCTCCCGCGCCTCGTGGCGCGCACATTTCGGCGCGCGCGCTCCGGCGAGGCGCTGTGGGACGGAAACCGTGAGTCCCTCCGGAACGCGTTCCTCAGCCGCGACTCACTGATCCTCTTCACGCTCCGGCACACTCGTGTGCGCCGCAGCACCTACCCGAGACGCTTCGCCCACTACGACGTCGTGCGCCTCCGCTCACAGGGCGAGATCGATCGCTTCCTCCGGTCGGCGGAGTAGCCTGCCGCCGTGGCAGCCCGTGTTCGCCTCGTAGGTGGTTTGGCCGCCGTCTCGGTCTGCGCGGTCTCGCTCAGCGGCACGGCCTCACCCGCGCCGCCGCGAGCGCTCACGGTTCGCGTGGACGCGCGGGACTACGCGTTCGCCCTCTCCCGGCGCTCGGTGCCCGCCGGCTCGTCGGTGCGCTTCGTCGTCCGGAACCGTGGCGCATCTCCGCACGACTTCGTACTGAAGGGCAAGCGGACGCGCATCCTGCGCCGCGGGCAGAGCCAGACTGTGACGGTGACGTTCCCGCGCAAGGGCGTCTTCAAGTTCCTGTGCTCCGTGTCGGGCCATGCCCGCCTAGGCATGCGCGGCTCCTTCGGCGTTTCGACGAAGCCGCCACCCCCACCGAAACCGCCTCCTCCAGTGGACACGTCGAAGCTCCTGGCGCTGAGCCGGATCGGCACTTTCGAGCGACCCGTTCTCGTCACCGCGGCGCCTGGTGACGCCCGCAGGCTCTTCGTGGTCGAGCAGGCGGGAACCGTGCGGGTCGTCCGCGACGGCGAAATGCTCGACCGGCCGTTCCTCGACATCCGCGAGGACGTCAAGCTCGTGAGCGAGCCCGGGCTGCTCTCGATCGCCTTTGCCCCCGACTACGCGTCGAGCGGCCTCCTCTACGCCTTCTACAACACGCACGCCGGAAACGGGGACATCCGCATCTCGGAGTTCCTCCGCCATCCGGCCGACCCCGACCTGGCCGACGCCGACACCGAGCGGATCCTCGTGACCATCGTCAAGCCATGGGAGAACCACAACGGCGGAATGCTCCAGTTCGGGCCCGACGGGTACCTCTATGCCTCGGTGGGCGACGGGGACAGTGGCGTCCTCAACCCGCCCGGCTTCTTCGCGCAGCGCAAGGACAGCCTGCTCGGGACGATCCTCCGAATCGATCCGCGGCACGGCGCCCCGTATGCAATCCCACCCGGCAACCCGTTCGTCGCCGAGCAGGGTGCCTTGCCGGAGATCTGGGCATACGGCCTCCGCAATCCCTGGCGCTTCTGGATCGACGACCAGACGGGGTCCATGTTCATCGCGGACGCAGGAAACGCACAGCGCGAGGAGGTCGACCTCGCGCGCCTCGATGCGCCAGGCGCCAACTTCGGCTGGCCGTGCTTCGAGGGCACGGTGCCGTTCGACACGACGAAAACCTGCTCGGGTGCGCGCCCACCGCTGCTCGAATACGCCCTGTCGGGATCGAATTGCGCAGTGATCGGAGGCGTCGTGGTGCGGGATGCTCGCATCGTTGCGCTCGCCGGGAGGTACCTCTTCGGAGACCATTGCTCGGGCGTGATCACCGCAGTCGAAGTCGCGAACGGCGACGTGACCTCCCAGGACGACCTCGGCCTCGTGGTGCCGGAGCTGACGAGCTTCGGAATCGACGCCCTCGCTCGCATCTACGCGATGAACCTGCGCGGCGACGTGTTTCGGCTCGACCCGCGCTGACTCAGCGTCGGACACGTGAGCGCAGCTCGGCCACCCACGCCGCCACGCGGAGCCCGATCCAGATCGGCGTCAGGAGCACATAGAAGACGAGGTCGCCGAGGAGCATCAGGGCCCACCACAACGCGAGCCAGCGGGCCGGGATCCAGCCCTTCTCGCGCATGTCTCCGGTTCCCCCGGGCGGGGGTCGGAACGGATTGCGCAGCGGCGGCTCGCCCGGAGCGCCGTACGGGCTCGGGTCGCGGCGCTCTTCGCTCATGCCTTTGCGACTGTCCTACGACGCCGCTCGACGAGCCGGATGATCCGCATCGCGGTCTCCTCCACCGACAACTCCGTGACGTCGATCACGGGGCAGCGCAGCCGCTTGTGGAGCCGGGAGGCCTCCTCGAGCTCGTCATAGACGGCCTCGAGTTCGGCGTAGCGCCGGCGCGGTGCACCCATCGACTTCACCCGCGCGGTGCGAATGTCGGCGAGCCTGTCGGCACCGATCGTCAGCCCGACGATCTTCGCGGGGTCGATCTCGAACAGCTCCTCGGGCGGCTCGATCCCGCGGACGACCGGGACGTTTGCGGCCTTGTGGCCCAGATAGCCGAGGTAGATGGAGAGCGGGGTCTTCGACGTGCGCGAGACGCCGACGAGCACGATGTCTGCCTCGTCGAGGCCCCTCCCGACCCCGTCGTCGTACTTGACCGCGAACTCGATGGCCTCGATCCGCTTGAAGTAGGTCGCGTCGAGGGGCGCGCGCGCGCCGGGCTGCATCCGCGCAGCCACGCCCGCAACGCGCGAGATCGAGTCGATCGGATGGCCCAGCAGGTCGCAGTAGTGCACGCGCGCGCGCCGGCAGAGCTGGCGCATCGCATCGCGGAGCTCTGGAGCGACCAGCGTGTACACCATCACCGCGGGCCGCCCGCGCGCCTGCTGAACGGCGACGTGGAGATCCTCGACGTTCTCGACCCTCGGGTGGCGAATTTCCTCGAACGGCTGATCCGGGAACTGCGCCTCGAGCGCGAGCACCAGGCGCTGCGCCGTCTCGCCCGTGGAGTCGGAGACGATGTGGAGCTCGACCGGCACGCGGTCACCGTCGTGGCTACTCATGGGAAGGAGGCTATCGCCCGCAACCTCTTATGCTCAGGGCTGCCATAGACCGAAAGGAGGAGCTGAATGGCTTTCGCAGAGCTGAAGCAGCGCCAGAGCGTCATGTGGGGCAACGGCCCGTACGAGCGAATCACGAACACCATTCGTGACATCCACGCCGTGGTGATCGAGAAGGCCGACCCGAAGCCCGGCGAGCGCGTCCTCGACGCCGCCACAGGGACCGGCGCGGTCGCCATCCTCGCCGCGAAGCGTGGCGCCGACGTGGTCGGGATGGATCTCGCACCCGTCCTCATCGATACGGCGCGGACGCGCGCGGCCGAGGAGGGCGTCACCGTGCAGTGGGACGTCGCGGACGCCGAGGAGATGTCGTACGAAGACGGGAGCTTCGACCTCGTGCTCTCGACGTGCGGCGTCATGTTCACCCCGGATCACGGCGCTGTCTCCTCCGAGCTCGCGCGCGTCACGAAGCCCGGCGGCCGCATCGCGCTCGCCTGCTGGACGCCCGAGGGCGGCCTCGCGCAGATGTTCGGGATGATGCGCCCGTTCCTCCCGCCACCGCCCGAGGGCGCCGGCAGCCCATTCGCGTGGGGGAACGCGGAGCACGTGCGCGGCCTGCTCGGAGACTCGTTCGAGCTCGAGTTCTCGGAGCACGACTCCATCCTGCGCACGAAGGACGGCGAGGAGTACTGGGAGCTCTTCTCGACGTCCTACGGGCCGACGAAGACGGCGGCGGACGCCCTCGAGCCGGAGCGACGCGAAGAGTTCCACCGGATCTGGGTCGACTTCTTCGAGGAGCGCCGCGAGGGCGACGAGGTCGTGCACCATCGCGAGTGGCTCCTCACGCTGGGCACCAGACGCTGAGTCTCAGCCGCGAAGCGGCTGCGCCTCGGGGATCGTCGCGCGCGCGGATTCCGGTCCTCCGCAGGAAGTAACGTCCAGCGGATGCCGGACGTGGTGACCATGGACAAGATCGTCTCGCTCGCGCGCAGACGCGGGTTCGTGTTCCCGTCCTCGGACATCTACGGCGGGCTCGGCTCGGCGTACGACTACGGCCACTACGGCGTCCTGCTCAAGGAGAACGTCAAGTCACGCTGGTTCGAGGCGATGGTGCGCGAGCGCGACGACATCGTGGCGCTCGACTCGTCGATCATCCTCCACCCCGCCGTCTGGGAGGCCTCGGGCCACGTCGCGGGCTTCTCCGACCCACTCGTCGACTGCCGCTTCTGCAAGCGCCGCTACCGCGCGGACAAGCTCGACGAGGCACAGTGCGGCCAGAAGCCGAGCAAGCACCCGGGCGAGACGGATCAGTGCGATCTCACCGAGCCGCGGCAGTTCAACCTCATGTTCCAGACGAGGATCGGCGCGCTCGAGGAGACCGGCCAGGACGCCTACCTCCGCCCCGAGACCGCGCAGGGCATCTTCGTCAACTTCAAGAACGTCGCCCAGATCGCGCGCCGCCGGCCCCCGTTCGGCATCGCCCAGATCGGAAAGGCGTTCCGCAACGAGATCACGCCCGGGAATTTCATCTTCCGCACGCTCGAGTTCGAGCAGATGGAGATGGAGTACTTCGTCCCGCCCGACGAGGCGGAGGAGTGGTTCCGCTACTGGGTCGACGAGCGGGTCGCCTGGCACCGGCGCTACGGCTTGCGAGAGAGCCACCTGCGCGTGCGGGCGCACGACGCGGACGAACTCTCCCACTACTCGTCGGCGACCAGCGACCTCGAGTACCTCTTCCCGATCGGCTGGGCGGAGCTCGAGGGCGTCGCGCACCGAGGCGACTTCGACCTCACGGCACACACGGAGGCGTCCGGGACGAAGCTCGAGTGGGTCGACGGCGAGGAGCGCTACACGCCGCACGTCGTCGAGCCCGCACTCGGCGTGAACCGCTCGATGCTCGCGTTCATGGTCGACGCCTACGACGAGGAGGTCGTCGCCGAGCGCGAGCGGACCGTTCTCCGGCTCCACCCTGCGCTCGCACCGGTCAAAGCAGCGGTGCTCCCCCTCATCACCAAGAACGAGGACATGGTCTCGAAGGCGAGGGCGTTGTTCGAGGAGCTCCGCCGAGCCCTCGTCGCCGAGTACGACGACTCCGGCCAGATCGGCCGCCGCTACCGGCGCCAGGACGAGATCGGCACGCCGTACGCGCTCACGATCGACGAGGAGACGCTCGACGACGACACGGTGACCATCCGCGAGCGCGACTCACTCGAGCAGGAGCGGATCCCGATTGCGGGCGCGCGCGAGTTCGTGCTCGAGAAGCTGGCCGCTGACTGGAAGACGCCGAAGGCCGACTAGCGGCGCTCGAGCACCCGCTCGCTCGGCTCGGCGAAGCCGAACTTGCGGTAGAGGTCGTGCGCGTCGCGCGTGTGGAGGAACCACTTGGTCGACGCGAACGCGCCCTCCTCGACCGAGAATCTGACGAGCTCGACGCCGAGGCCGCGACCGCGGTGTTCGTCGAGGACGTAGACGTCGGCGAGGTACGACTGTGCGTGGCCGTCGGAGAGCGTCCGCGAGAAGCCGATCTGCTCGCCGCGGTGGTAGAGGCCGACGACGCGCTCCGCGCCGTCGATCAGCGCGTCCTGCACCTCGCGCGGGCGGCCCTTCGCCCAGTACGACTCGCCACCGAGGTACGCATGCACCGCCGCGCGGTCGATCCGCGCTGGATCGTCGTCGAGCTCGTAGCCGTCCCCGAGGTCGCGCTTCATACCGCGAGCGTGCGCAGCCGGAAGCCGCCGTGGAACTCGTACGAGGCGACCACGACCGCGAGCGCGTCACGGAGCGCCCGCTCACCGAGCCCCTGGCCGTGCGCGTCCGAGAGTGGGCTCCAGATGAGCGCGTGCATCCCGCGGAAGCTCTCCGGGGCGAGGAAGACCGTCTCGTCGGGCGCGCACGGCGAGCAGACAGCGCCGCCCGCACGCGCCAGGTAGCCGAGGAGCCCCTCGACCCCTCCGCACTCGACGCAGCTCTCGAGGTGAGGCACGTAGCCCGAGAGCCACAGGAGCTTCAGCTGGAACGCGAGCGCGAGCGGGTCGAGCGCGGCCTGTCCACGCCTGCCGGCCGGGATCGCGTCGACTGCGTCGAGGAAGCGCGTCAGCGCCTCGAATGCACGCTCGTTCCGCTCCTCCTCGACGTAGAGCCGCAGCATCGCCTCGGCGCCGACGAGGCCGACCGAGAGGCGGTACGGATCCTCTCTCGTCGGTCGATGCGCGTCGACGAGCGAGACGCCCGTGACCGTGTGGAGCTCGCCCGAGCCCTCGTGGAGCACGAGCTCGACGTGCGAGAACGGCTCCAGACGCGCGCCGAAGCGCGACTTCGTCTTGCGCACGCCCTTTGCGATCGCGCCGATCCGTCCCCGGTCGTGGGTGTACAGGTGCAGGACGCGATCGGCCTCGCTGAAGCGAAACGACCGCAGAACGACGCCTTCGGTCTTGCGAACGCGACCCATGCCGCCAGTCTAGGCAGGCGACCTGTCGCTCCCTCACCGCCGAACCCTGTACGACAGCGGCGACCGAACCCGTCGGCACGCGCTAGTCGTTGGCACCGCCGAGCCGCGCCCGGACGATGCCGTCGACGACGATCTTCCCGTTCTCGTAGCGGTACACGCCGACTGACGCCGGATCGATGTCGCCGAGCCGGTCGAACCCGAACGAGCCGAGGATGCCGTTCTCGACCTTCGTCGCGAAGAGTTCCTCGACGACCGACGCACGCGTTCCGTCGGATCGTGCGATCGCATCGAGGAGCACCTCCGTCGCCTGGGCCGCTTCGGGTGCTCCCTGCGCCCCTGGTACAGCTCCCGTTTCTCCGAACTCACGAAGGAACTTCTTCCCTGCGGGGGGCAGCGCAGAGTGCGGGATGCCGGGCACGGTCGTGAGCACTCCATCTCCGATCGGACCGAGCTCCTCCGCGATGTCCGGCGCGGCGAAGGAGTCGGGCGTGATGATCGGGACCCGCCCGAGCTCTGCCCTCAGATCCTGAATGAGCGTCTTCGCGTTCCCCTGGGGTAGCCCGACGAGATAGACGACGTCCGGACGCGCAGCGGCGATCGACGCTGCGAGATCGGCATAGCTCTCCTGTACCCGCCAGTCGTACTCCTTCGACTCGATCCCAAGCGCTCGGGCGGTCGCTTCGAACGGCTCGGTCAGCGCAGCCACGTACGGGTCGTCGACGCCCCTCTGGGCAACGACAGCCGCTCTTTGCGCCCCTGAGCGTCTCGCGAGTTGTGCGGCCGCGACCGCTTGCGCCTGGTCGTGGGTGACGACCCGCGTGTAGCTGCGGACGCCGTCGGGATTTAGCCGCAGAGCGTACGGGCCACGCGTAAGCCCCGAGAAGGTGTTCGCCGGGCTGACCATCGCCAGGGGCCCGGCCGCAGTGCGACTCACGATCGGGATCTGGAGCTCGGCGCAGCCCGAGTTGTACGGTCCAATGACACCGACGACGTCGTTCGCCTCGACGAATGCCTGGGCGTTGCGCTTGCACTGTCCGGCGTCGAGGTTCCCCCCGACGGTGTAGTCGCACGACTGGAAGCCGACTCGAATTTCGCCGGCCCGGAAATCGCGCTGACGGAGGACGAACTCGATCGCGTCCACGACTTCCTTGGTAGCCGGCGCGTGTTCCCCACGGCGTGGGTTGTCGGCTACGACGAGCACGTCCGGCTCACCCTCTCCGTCGTACACCAGCCCGCCACACGCGCTGATCGTGACGGGCTGGGCGCCGTCATCGCCTCCGGCACACGCGCCCGCGAGGCCGGCCACAGAGACCGCGACCACCGCGGCCATCCACCGCAAGGCCGTCACGAACCGATACCGCCCGGGGTGCGGACGACATCGTGGGCGATCAGATTGCCGTTCTCGAAGCGGTAGACGCCGACCGGAGCAGGGACGATGTCCCCGAAGCGGTCGAACGAAAACGAGCCGAGGATGCCGTTTTCGACCTTCGTCGCGAACAGCTCTTCGACGACAGACGCGCGCGACCCGTCCGAGCGGGCGATGGCGTCGAGCAGCACGTCGGTGGCCTGGGCGGCCTCAGGCGCGCCTAGGAATCCGGGCTCGTCAACCGCGTGGCCGAACTCGCGCACGAACTCTTTCCCCATCGATGGCAGCAGCTCTGGCGGGAGCCCTGCAATCGTCACGAACATCCCTTCGCCGGATCGGCCCAGCTCATGGGCAACGACGCTGGACGCGAAGCCGTCCGGCGCGATGAGCTCGACGCCCGGCGGAAGCGCCGCTCGGAGGTCCTCGACGAGCGTCTTGGCGTTGTCTTGCGTCAGGCCCGCGAGGTAGACGACGTCCGGCTGCGCGGCCGCCACGGACGCCGCGAGCATCGAGTAGTCCTTCATGACCGGCCACGGGACGCTGACCGCCTCCAGTCCGAGCGTCCGCGCAGTGGTGTCGAACTCCGCGGCGAGGGCGCGCACGTAGTCGTCGCGCAAATCCTGATGCAGCACAACCGCTCGGCGTGCACCGAGGTTCTTCGCCAGCTGCGCGCTTGCTGCTCCCTGCGCGCCGTTGAGTGCGACGACGCGCGCGTAGCTGCGAACCCCGTCCCGATAGAGCGGCTCGGATGCAGACGTTCGCGTCAAGCCCTCATAGGTGTTCGACGGGCTGATCATGGCGAGAGGCCCTGCTGCTCGCCTGCTGACGGTCGAAATCTGCTCCACGGCGCAGGCCGAGTTCCACGGGCCGACGATGCCGACGACATCCTCCGTGTCGACGTACGCGCTCGCGTTCCGCCGGCAGAGCGACGGGTCGAATGGCTCGTCACCCACGGTGTCGTTGCACGACTGGTAGCCGACGCGCAGCTTCCCGGCCCGGAACTCGCGCTTCCGGAGCACGAACTCGATCGCTCCGACCATGAGCTCGGTCGTCTCGGCTCCGACCCCGCGGCGCGGGAGATCCGAGACGACGATGACGTCGGGCTCGCCGTCACCCTCGTACAGGAGCGGAGCACACTGCCTCGACGCGACCGGCTCGACACCGCCCTCGTCGCCTGCACACGCCGCGGCGATCCCTGACAGCAGAACGACGAGCACCGCAGCCGTCGACTTCACGGGCGTCATGATCTTCACCGGACGAGCCTGGGTCAACTCAGTCGACCGATACCCAGACCTCTCCGGCGCCGACGTCCACCACGCGCGGCGCTCCTCCGACTCGAACGACGGTCAGGCCGTCCGTCTCGGGATCGACGCGGACGATAGTGCCGTCGTCGCTCGCCGCCCACACGGCATCCGTGCCCACAGCCACTCCGAGAGGGCTTCCGCCGATGTCGTACGTGCGCACGATCGCCTCTTGCTGCTCGTCGACGCGGACGACCGCCTGCATCTCGTCGTCGGCGATCCAGACCGAGCCGAAGCCGGTGGCGACGTCCGCGCGGCCACCGACGAGGTCGATGGTCCCCACGACCTTTCCTGTCGCGGCCGACACTCGCTCGAGCTCTCGGCCGAGCACCCACAGCGAGCCGAACCCGTAGGCCATCGGACCCCAAGTCGGGCTCACATACGGCTGCAGCCGCTCGGTCGACGGATCGATGCGCGAGAGCGCGCGACTGCTGCCGGCCCAGATGGCGTTCGGCGCCTCCGCGAGCCACCCGGCCCCCACGTCGAAGGCGAACGCCGTGAACTCCCCGGCATTGGGGAGCGTCCACCTGGTCTCGACGAGGTCCGTTCCCGGTTCGATGCGGAAGACCTGGCCCTCGCTCGTCCCGACCCAGAGCGAACCGAACGCGGCGAGGATGTTCTGCGGCGTCCCGCCGACGGAGAACGTCGACGCCAGCGTGCGCGTCTGCGCATCGATCCGCGAGATCGTTCCCGCGCCGTCGTTCGAGTTGATCACCCACACCCAGTCGTCCGAGGCGGCGACGTCGGTCGGTGTGTTGCCGACAGCCGTCACGGACGTGAGCTCGAGCGAGACCCGATCGACCGCTCCGACGGAGTTCGGCGTCGCCTCGAGGGTATCGCCCGAGCGGAGCGTCAGTGCGAGGAGGACGGCGACGGCCGCGACTGCGAGGAGCGCGCCGCCGAGCGCGAGGAGGCGACCCCCGATGCGTCGACGCCGGCGCCTGACGGCGATCGGCGAAGGCCCGAGACCGAGTGCCGCCCGGGCGTCGTCGGCGAAGGCATTGCAGTCCTCGTATCGCTCCTCCGGCTTCTTGGCGAGCGCACGCGCGAAGACCGGGTCGAGCTCGTCGTACGCGAGCAGCGGCGCAGGCTCCTCCTGCATGTGCGCCCAGAGCGTCTGCGCCTCGGTCTCACGGCGGAACGGCGGCGCCCCGCAGAGCACCTCGTACAGCACGCACGCCAGCGCATACTGGTCGGCACGACCGTCGAGGTCGCCTCGGCGAATCTGCTCCGGGGCGAGGTAGTCGAGCGATCCCGCGAGCGTTCCCGCCGCAGTCGTGCCGCCGTCGACGCGCTGCGTCGTCAGGCCGAAGTCGCACAGGTAGCAGTGGTCGGCCGTGTCGACGAGGACGTTTCCCGGCTTCACGTCGCGATGGACGAGCCCACGCTCGTGCGCCGCGTCCAGGGCGTCTGCGACCTGGCCGACGAGCCCGATCGCGCGCTCCCCCGCAAGCGGCCCACCGTCTATCAGGCTGCGAAGGTCCGTTCCCGCGACGAACCTGGTCGCGAGGAAGAGCTCCCCGTCCGCCTCCCCCGCTGCGTAGACGGGGAGGATGCCGGCATGGTCGATAGAGGCGGCAATCCTCGATTCGCGCAGGAAGCGCTCTCGGAAGGAGCCGTCACCGGCGAGCTCGGGAGCGATCAGCTTCAACGCGACAGGCCGGTCGAGCGCGAGCTCGGTCGCGCGGTACACGACCCCCATCCCGCCCCGGCCGACGACGCCCTCGATTCGATAGCCGGCGAATTGTGTTCCTACCTCGGGCACGTCGACGTCAGATTCTCGATCCTTCGATCGACCATGTGAAGCGCGTCAGCGTCGCTTGCGGCGCGATGCCGCTCGGACGCAGGCCACGCCGCACCAGGACGGTCGGCGCGCGAGGCAACTCCACGAGCCCTCGGCGCATGTCTCCCAGCCCCTCGGTCCGCCAGCGTTCGGAGAGCCCCAGGACGAGGAGGCCCCCGCCCTCGGCGAGTCCCGCGACGCCCTCGCGTCCGGGCGGGCCGAGCAGCGGCTCGGCGAGGACCCCTGTCGTGTGCTGAACGATCAGCGACGCGTCGGCGAGCAGGCGGCTCGCGTCGCGGCCGCGGACTCCCTGATCCATGGCGCCAATCAGACGCAACGGACGCTCCAGAGCCGCCGCCGCCCAGGCTCCGATCTCGAGCGCCGCCCAGTCGTGCTCGAACGCACCGAACGGGACGACGATCGCCCCGGCCGCGAGCCCGCCTCCGCGCTCGATCAGCACCGCGAGATCCGACGTCGCCTGCTCGAAGACCGGGGCCAGGGCACCGTCGAGCGGGTCGCCGTCACTCGACAGCAGGAGCAGGTCGGCATCCTGCTTTGCCCCCAGCCGGACGACGTCCTCGGCGGGAGACGAGGACGAGAACGCCGCGACGCGGACCGTCGCACCGCGCTCCACGAGGCCGCGACGGGCGTCGTCGAGCGCTGTCGTCGCTGACGACAGCTCCTCCGCCGGGACGATCCGTCCGAGGACGAGCTCGCGGCGTGTCGGGATGCGCGCGAGCGCCTCGGCGAGCGGCAGCAGCAGGTCGAGACCGACCGCGCTCTCGGGGACGACGACGATCGAGCGGAACGGCTCCATACCCTTCCGAGTGTCCGAGAGCGCCGGATCCTGCTGCAGGATCGCCCGCTCGAGCTCGCGCAGCTCGGGCCCCGGGTCGAGGCCGAGCTCCTCGTCGAGCAGCCGCTTGCCCTCGCGGTACACGTCCAGTGCCTCGGACTGCCGACCCGCTCGGTACAGCGCGCGCATGAGGAGCACGCGCGGACGCTCTTGCAACCGGTGCGCACCGACGAGCGACTGCAGCTCGGCAACGAGCTCGGGGCCACCGCCGAGGTCGAGCTCCGCCTCGATGCGACCTTGGATCGCGTGCTGACGCAGCTCGCCGAGGCGCGCCGCTTCCGGCTGGACGAACGACTCGTACTCGAAGTCGGCGAGCGGCGCGCCCCGCCAGAGCGCGAGCGCCTCGCGCAGGGTCGCAGCGCGTGCCCTCGCATCTTCGCCCCACGCGCTGGCGAGCAGCCGCTCGAACTCGTGCAGGTCGAGCTCACCGGGTGCGACTCGGAGCACGTAGCCGGAGCCGCGCGTCTCCAGCACGTCACGGGCGCTGCCCAGCGCCTTCCTGAGCGCCGAGACGTAGACCTGGATCGCCTTCGGGGCGGTTCGCGGGATTTCCTCGGGCCAGAGCGCCTCCGAGAGGCGGTCGATCGAGACGACCTCGTTCGCGTGCAGCAAAAGGAACGCGAATAGCGCCCGTTGCCGGGGGGCCCCCAGATCGAGTGGGCGCCCCTCGTCGAGCACCTCGAGCGGCCCCAGCACCCTGAAGTCCACGAGCAGACGCTACTGCGCAGAGCGGGCCTTTACCCGGTCTTAGGTCCGGCCTAGCCGCCGCATTCGATCGTCCGGCCCACGAGATCGCAGAGGGCGATCCAGACCAAAGGGAGACGACATGAACGCTCGGACGAAGCTCATCGGAACCATCGCAGTCGGCGCGGCGCTGTTCGTCCCCGTCGCGCAGGCGCAGTCGCCGGACGACCGCGCAGGCCTTCGCGGCCCGGGCGGCATCGCGGCCGAGCCGGCCGGCGGCGCAGCGAACCATCCCGACAACCGCGCCGAGCGCGGCGCCGGGGTCGCACCCGCGATCACGGAGGTCGCGGTGCGGCCGGACGATCGCGCGGGGACTCGCGGGCCGGGCGCCAACGGCCCCTCCACGCTGACGACGGGCGCGATCTCGCATCCGGACAACCGCGCGGAGAGCCGCGGGCCGGGGTCGGTCGACCGCGTCGTCGTCATCTCCAGCTCGAGCAGCTTCGACTGGGGCGACGCGCTGATCGGGAGCCTGGGTGGCGTGGGAGCAGCACTCCTCCTCACGGGCTGCTTCTTCCTGGTGGCGAGCCAGCGAAACAAGACGCGCCTCGCCTAATCGGACTCCCGACGAAGACCGCCGCCGCCTGGGCCTATCCCGCGGCGGCGGTCTCTTTGCGTGCGGTGACTACCCAGGCTGGCAGCGGGGGCAGTACCACGTCCCGCGGCCGCCCACCCGCGTCTTCGCGATCGTGGTGCGGCAGCGCGGGCAAGGCTCGCCGTCGCGGCCGTACACGCGGAACTCCTCTTGCATCGAGCCAGACGACCCGTCCGGCTTTGCATAGGTGTTGAGCGTGGAGCCCTGCCGCGCGATTCCCACACGGAGCGCGGCGCGAATGGCACGCGTCAGCCGACCGACCTCGGCATCGGAGATCTCGTTCGCAGGTCGCAGCGGGCTGACTCGGGCGCGCCACAAGGCCTCGTCCGCGTAGATGTTCCCGAGGCCGGCGACCACACGCTGGTCCAGCAGGACGGCCTTGAGCGGCGCTCGCCGGCGCGCGAGCTGTGTCCGTAGCCACGAACTCGTGAACCGAGGCCCGAGCGGCTCCGGTCCGTTCTTCGTCGCGAGGTACGGCTCGAGCTCCGCGCCCTCTAGCACGAGCCAGGTGCCGAAGCGCCGCACGTCCCGATAGACGAGCCGCGTTCCGTCGTCGAGCTCGAGCACCGCGCGCTCGTGCGTCACCGGCTGCCAGTGGAAGCCACCCGTCATGCGGAGGTGGACGAGGAGCCCGAAGCCGCTCTCGAGGCGGAGCAATAGGTACTTGCCGCGCCGCTCGACCGAGATCACGCGGTCGCCCTCGAGCTCCTCTGCGACTTCGAAGAGGTCGTAGGGCCGCGTGAGACGCGGGTCGAGGATCTCGACACGAGCCAGGGTTCGGCCTTCCAACCGCGGCGCAAGCTGCGCCCGGATGGTCTCCACCTCCGGGAGCTCGGGCATGGCTCAGTCCAACATCCCGCAGAAGGCGCTCAGCTGCAACCGGCGCACAGCATCCTCGAGCTCGCCCGTGAGTGGGTACGCGTTGACGACGACGATCACCTGGTGTGAGGCATCCCTCGTGTTCCAGGCGACGGTGATGGTGCCCTGGGCATTGCCCGTGTGGCCCCAGGCGTCGCCACACGAAGTCGGGAAAACAGCGAGGCCGAGGCCGTAGCGCAGCGATCCCGCCGGCTCGAGCGTCTCCATGTCCCGGAGCTGGGTCGAAGCCAGCAGCCGGCCGCGGAGCAGTGCGTAGAAGAACCGGCGAAGGTCGTCTGCGGTCGAGACGATCGCGGCCGCGCCCCAGGTCCACGATGCTGCCTCGCCGCTCGTGTCGCGCGGCGGCCCCGTCACGATGCCCTGGTGCGACGGGGGACGGTGTCCATGGATGTGCGGGCCGGGAACGACGCCGGGCTCGAAGCTCGTGCCGTCCAGACCGAGTGGCTCAACGATGCGCGTTTCGAGCTGGCGCTCGAGCGACGCCCCGGACGCTCGCTCGATGATCAACTCGAGAAGCAGGTAGTTCGTGCTCGAGTACGCGTAGCGCTCGCCGGGACGGAGGGGCGATGGATGCGTGACGGCCAACTCGACGAGTGCACGCGGGGTCCACGCGTGCCGGGGGTCTTGCTCGTACGGTGCGAAGACCCTCTCGTCCTCGACATAGTCGTAGAGACCGGACATGTGAGCGAGCAGGTGTCGGACTGTGATCTCGTCGCCGTTCGGAACGAGGCCCGGAAGCCACTCGTCAACGGTGTCCTCGAGCCCGATGCTGCCCTCGGCGACCAACTGGAGCACCACGGTCGCGACGAACGTCTTGGTAACGCTTCCGATGCGGAAGCGGTCACCAGCCCGAACGAGCCGACGGGGCGCGTCCTGCGCAAGCCCCAGGACGATCGTTCGGGTCTTGCCGCGATCCCGAACCTGCACGAGAACTCCCGGGGCGCCGGCCTCGACCACCCGCTCGACGAGTCGCGGGGCATCGTCCGCGCCTGGCTGCACCATCGCCCCCGCCCCGGCCGCAGCGAGGACGAGCACAGCAGCGGTGACCAACGACGTGCGCGCGCTC
The DNA here is from genome assembly GCA_021323315.1 of Gaiellaceae bacterium. Lineage (GTDB taxonomy): Bacteria > Actinomycetota > Thermoleophilia > Gaiellales > Gaiellaceae > GMQP-bins7. The sequence continues at coordinate 18,175 of JAJTCQ010000025.1, forward strand.
AAGCCACGACGTCGAGCAGGATGCCCCGGACGGGCGGCGGCTCGTCTCCGATCTCGTATGCGCCGAGCACCGCCGCGACTGCCGTCTCGGCGGTTGCTTCGTCCCGCGCATGGACGTCCGCGAGCACCTGCCCTGCTTCGACGGTCTGACCCCGCTTCGCGCTGCAGACGACGCCGACGGAGTGATCGATCTGGTCGTCCCTCGTGCGGCGACCGCCGCCGAGCTCGAGGCACGCGATGCCGATCGGGAGCGCTGCGAGGCGCGTGACGACGCCCGCTCGGGGCGCCACGACCTCGCGAACCACCGGCGCCCTCGGCAGCGCGTCGAGGTCAGGATCTCCGCCCTGCGCGCGGACCCAGCGCTCGTACACGTCACGAGCCGACCCGTCGGTCAGCGCCCGCTCAGCTCGAGCGCGGCCTTCGACAGCGTCGATGCCGAGATCGGACAAGGCCAGGAGCCGCGAGCACGCGTCGAGGACGAGCTCCGTGAAGTCCGGGGGTCCCTCCCCCACGATCGTCTCGACCGCCTCCCGGACCTCGAGCGCGTTTCCGACCGCAGCGCCGAGGGGCTGGTCCATGTCGGTGAGGAGGCAGACGACGTCGCGCCCGGCCCGGCGACCGAGGTCGACCATCTGCTCCGCGAGGATGCGCGCGTCGTCGATGCTCTTCATGAACGCGCCATCGCCGACCTTCACGTCGAGCACGATCGCCTGCGCGCCGGCGGCAAGCTTCTTCGACATGATCGAGGAGGCGATGAGCGGCACGATGTCGACGGTCGCGGTGACGTCCCGTAGGGCATAGAGCTTCTTGTCGGCCGGGACGAGGTCTCCGGTCTGGCCGATGATCGCGACCCCGATCTCGCGCACCTGCGCGAGGAACTCCTCGATGGTCAGCTCGACGCGGAAGCCGGGTATCGACTCGAGCTTGTCGAGCGTTCCGCCGGTATGACCGAGGCCTCGGCCCGACATCTTGCCGAGCGGGACGCCGCAGGCGGCGACGATAGGGCCGACCGCGAGCGAGGTCTTGTCCCCGACCCCACCCGTCGAGTGCTTGTC
>JAJTCQ010000026.1 GCA_021323315.1 Gaiellaceae bacterium
GCCGGTTGATTTACGAGGCCAACCGGCGACCTCGGCTCGCAGCTCTGCCGGAGAACCGACCACGTCGAGACCTGGTCGCCCCCGTATGTGTGTCAAGGATCGGAGGATAGCTGCCGATAACGGTCTTGGCCCGCCTGCGGCGGAGGTGGAGTCGGGCCACAAGAACGGCTCAAACGAGGCGAAAGGACAGCTTGTGGCGTTGATGATGGAGGAGAAGTACGACGATCTCGCCGACCTGCGCGAACGCGCGAAGGCGGAGGTGTCGAAGGTCGTCATCGGCCAGGACCGCACCGTCGAGCTACTTCTCATTGCCGCCGTCGCGCACGGGCACGTGCTGCTCGAGGGCCCGCCCGGCAGCGCGAAGACCCTCCTCGCGCGCGCCGTTGCACACATGCTCGGCGCGGCCTTCAAGCGCATCCAGTTCACGCCCGACACGACACCGACGGAGCTCAACGGGCAGAACGTCGTCCGCGCCGGCGAGCACCTCTTCATGCCTGGCGCCGTGTTCACCAACGTCCTCCTCGCGGACGAGATCAACCGTACACCGCCCCGCACCCAGGCCGCGCTTTTCGAGCCGATGGGTGAGCGCCAGGTCACCGTGGACGGCAAGGCGCACAAGCTTCCCGACCCGTTCCTCGTCATCGCGACGCAGAACCCGCACGAGCACGAAGGCGTCTTCCCTCTCCCCGAGGGCCAGCTCGACCGCTTCCTGTTCAAGATCGAGCTCGACTACGCGGACGCCGAGGCCGAGCTCGCGATGCTCAACCTCCCGCACAAGGGCATCGCGCCGGACATGCTCGGCGAGGTTCGCCCGCTGCTCGGCGTGGTCGGCCTCGACAAGGCGCGGCAGGAGCTCGAGCACACGGACGTGCCCGACTCTGTCGGGCGCTACATCGTCGGTGTCGGCCGGCGCACGCGCGAGCTCCCGGGCGTGGAGCTCGGCGTCAGCTCGCGCGCGATGATCCACCTCGTCATGGCCGTGAAGGCGAATGCGCGCCTCAACGGTCGCCAGACGGCGACGATCGAGGACGTCCGCGAGATGGCGCCCTTCGTGCTTCGCCATCGCATTGCGACAGCCCCTGGCATGAGCGTGGACACGGTTCTGCTCGACGCGATGTCGAGTGTCCCGGTTTCGGCGCCTTCTGTCTCCTCGGTCGGCTGACCGTCCCTCGAACGAGGGGTTGACTCCCCCTTTCCGGGATCGATAGTACGAAGGAGGCATCGGCTGGGGAGTCGAATGGGAGCCTCGTTCGGACCGCGCTACGATGGCGGCCGAGCAATCGAGCCGAGCGAGGGAGGAACTGGACGTGTCATTGCTGGTGGAGGCACCGTACGAGAGCCTCGTCGACCTGCGCGAGCGGGCGAAGGCCGAGATCGCGAAAGTCGTCATCGGACAGGAGCGCGCGGTCGAGTTGCTGCTCGTCGCCGCGCTCGCTCGTGGCCACGTCCTCCTCGAAGGCCCGCCTGGAAGCGCGAAGACACTGCTCGCCCGCGCCACGGCGCACATGCTCGGCGCCACGTTCAAGCGCATCCAGTTCACGCCCGACACCACGCCCGCCGAGCTCACCGGCATCAACGCCATCCGAATGGGCGAGCAGGTCTTCTTCCCGGGCTCGGTCTTCACGAACGTGCTCCTCGCGGACGAGATCAACCGCACCCCGCCGCGGACGCAGGCGGCCCTGCTCGAGGCGATGCAGGAGCGCCAGGTCACGGTCGAGGGCAAGGGGCACAAGCTTCCGGATCCGTTCCTCGTCATCGCGACCCAGAACCCGTACGAGCACCGCGACGTCTTCGAGCTTCCCGAGTCGCAGCTCGACCGCTTCCTCTTCAAGATCGTGCTCGACTATGCGGACGCCCAGAGCGAGTACGAGATGCTCGACCTTCCGCACAAGGGTGTCGCGCCGGACATGCTCGGCGAGGTCCGGCCGCTCCTCGGCGTCGTGGGCCTCGACAAGGCGCGCGACGAGCTCGACACCACCGAGATGCCGGAGGAGATCGGGCGGTACATGGTCGAGATCGCGCGGAGGACGCGAGACATCGCCGGCGTGGAGCTCGGAGTGAGCTCGCGCGGCATCATGCACATGGCGAGCGCGGCAAAGGCGAACGCGCGTCTCTCAGGTCGCGAGGAGGTCACGATCGAGGATGTACGCGAAATCGCCCCGTACGTACTCCGCCACCGGCTCATCCTCGACGACAGCCTGAGCCCGGACGACGTGCTGAGCACGGTGCTCGAGCAGGTTCCCGCGCCCCAGCGCGCTTTCTCACTGCGGTAGCCGGCTGATTGCCGGTAGGGGCCGGGTCCCCCGGCCCCTATTTCTTTCGCAGGCTCGGAATCTGCGAATGCAGATCCCGAGCCGCGGAGCATCCCTGAATCAGCCGCCTCGCGCCCGCCGCCCTGAGCGGCGGCTCGCCTCCTCCAGCGCCCGCCGCGTGAGCACGCGCGCCAGGTGCTTGCGGAAGTCGGAGCTCGCCATGTGATCCGTGGGCGGCTCCGTCCCGTCGGCCGCGAGTGCCGCGGCGTCGTCGATCGACGCCCCACCGACGAGCGCTTTCTCCACGGCCGTCGCCCGCAGCGTGGTCGCGCCCATGTTGGTGAGCGCGACCGCCGCTCGCTCGACCGAGCCGTTGCCGTGGACGACCGCCGCGACGGCGACCGTCGCCCAGTCCTGGGCACGGCGCGCCATCTTCGTGTACGACCAGCCGGCGGCCCCGAGCTTGGGGACGCGGATCTCCACGAGCACCTCGTGCGGCGCGAGCGCCGTCTGCCAGACACCCGTGAAGAACTCCCCGGCCGGGATCGCTCGGTCGCCGCCCGGGCCACGCGCCACGAGCTCTCCGTGCAGCGCGAGGATCACGCTCGGGAGGTCGGATGCGGGATCGCCGTGCGCAAGCGAGCCGCCGATCGTCCCGCGGTGGCGAACCTGCGGGTCGCCGACGTGGCCGGCGGTGTACGAGACGATCGCGCAGTGCTCGCGGAGCTCGGGCGACGATGCGACGTCCTTGTGCCTCGTCAGCGCACCGATCGCAATCGTCTCGCCCTCCTCCTTCACGTAGGCCAGGTCGTTCAGGCGGCCGACGTCGACGAGCAACGCGGGCCGCGCGAGCCGGAGCTTCATCGCCGGGAGGAGCGAGTGTCCGCCGGCGAGGAGCTTCGTGTCCTCGCCGTTCCCGAGTAGCTCGATCGCGTGCTCGACGCTCTCGGCCACCTCGTAGTCGAATCCGGCGGGAATCACGTCCTCACCTCCTCGATCGCCTTCCAGACTCGCTCGGGCGTGGCCGGGAGCCCGACGTCGGTGACACCGAGGTGCGAGAGGGCGTCGACCACGGCGTTGATCACGGCCGGCGCGGCCGCAATCGTGCCGGTCTCACCCACCCCCTTCACGCCGAGCGGGTTGTCGGCCCGCGTCTCGATGCGATCGGTCTCGTACGACGGCAGCTCGGCCGCCGACGGCACGAGATACGTCGCCATCGTGGTCGTGAGCAGGTTGCCCTCCTCGTCGTAGGCACCTTCTTCGAAGAGCGCAGCTGCAATGCCCTGCGTCACGCCGCCGTGTACCTGTCCGTCGATGATCATCGGGTTCACGGCCGTGCCGACGTCGTCCACCGCGACGTAGCGGACGAGCCGCGTGTCGCCGGTCTCGGTGTCCACCTCGACCACCGCCGCGTGGGCGCCGGCCGGCCACGAGAAGTTGGGCGGATCGAACACCGCCGTCTGCTCGAGCCCGGGCTCCATGCCGTCGGGGAGGTCGTGGGCCGCATGCGCTGCGAACGCGGCCTCCCTGATCCCCATCGTGCGGTCCGGCGAGCCCTTGACGGTAAACGTTCCGTTCGCGTAGTCGAGGTCGTCCTCGGCGACCTCGAGCTGGTGGGCGACGATCTTGCGCGCCTTGCCGATGATCTTCTCGCCCGCGTTCCAGAGCGCGATGCCCCCGACCGCGAGCGAACGGCTCCCGTACGTGTCCATGCCCTGCTGCGAGGACGCGGTGTCGCCGTGCAGCACCTCGACGTCGTCGACGTCCACGCCGAGCTGATCGGCGACGATCTGGGCGAACGTGGTCTCGTGGCCCTGGCCGTGCGGCGAGGTGCCGACCACGACCTGCACGGAGCCCAGTGGCTGGAAGCGGACGGTCGCGGCGTCCCAGCCTCCCACCGCGTAGCGAATGGCGCCGAGGATTCGCGAGGGCGCGAGGCCGCACATCTCGTTGTACGTCGAGAAGCCAACGCCGATCTGCCTCGGGTCGTCGCTCTCGCGGCGTGCTGCCTGATCGGCCCGGATCGCGTCGAGATCGAGCAGCTCGAGCAATCGCCCGAGGGTGGCGTCGTAGTCGCCCGCGTCGATCGTGAGCCCGGACGCCATCGTGTACGGGAACTCCTTGACGAAGTTCTTCTGTCGAAGCTCGATCGGATCCATCTCGAGCTCCCGGGCGAGCGCGTCCATCGTCCGCTCGAGGACGTACGTCGCCTCCGGCCGGCCGGCGCCGCGGTACGCGTCCGTCGGCGTCGTGTTCGTGAAGACGCCCGTGAACGTCACGCTGTAGTTGGGAATCGCGTAGGGCCCGGAGTAGATCCACGCCCCGAGCAACGGGACGCCCGGGGTGACGAGCTGAAGATATGCACCCATTGCGCACCAGGCTTCGGACTTCACGGCCGTGATCGTCCCGTCGTTCGTCGCCGCGAAGGTCAGCTCGTGCACGACGTCGCGGCCGTGGATGGTCGCGACATGCGCCTCGGCGCGTTCCTCGGTCCACTTCACCGGCCTGCCGAGGCGCCGAGCGAGCGTGACGGCGAGCTGATCCTCGGCGTACACCTCGACCTTCGAGCCGAACCCGCCCCCGACGTCCGGGGCGATCACACGGATCTTGGACTCGGGGATGCCGAGGACGAGCTGGGTGGCGAACCGGAGAATGTGCGGGATCTGCGTCGCCGACCAGATCGTCACGTCGCCCGTCGGGCCGACCTGCGCCACCACCGCGCGCGGCTCGATCGCGCTCGGGATCAACCGCGGCTGGAAGTAGCGGCGCGTGACGACGACGTCGGCGGCGTCGAGCGCCGCCGAGAAGTCGTCGGTCTCCAGCTTCCAGACGTAGCACTCGTTCGTGCCGACGTCCTCGTGCACGAGTGGGGCGCCTTCCTCGAGCGCCCTCTCGACCCCGGCGATCGACGGAAGCGGCTCGTACTCGACCCCGACCAGCTCGGCCGCGTCCTTCGCCAGCGCCCTGCTCTCGGCGACGACCACCGCAACGCCGTCCCCCTGATAGCGAGCCTCGTCGGTGGCGAGCGGGTAGTGGGGCGGCATCTTGATGTCCTCGGTGACCGGCCAGGCGCACGGCAGCCCGCCCTTCCAGTCGTCCGCGAGGTCGGTTCCGCTGAATGCCGAGACCACGCCTTCGGCCGCGCGCGCGGCGTCGAGGTTCACGCTCGTGATGCGGGCGCGCGGGTACGGGCTGCGCACGATCGCCATGTACGCGGTGGCCGGAAGCGTCAGGTTGTCGACGTAGGTCCCGCGCCCGCGCAGGAGTGACGCGTCCTCCTTGCGCTTGACGGACGTACCGACGAACGTCTCCGTTGCCGTTTCTGCCACGGCCATCTAGCTCACCCCCGCCACGTCTGCCACGGCCTTGACGATGTTGTGGTATCCGGTGCAGCGGCAGAGGTTGCCTTCGAGGCCGTGCCGGATCGCCGCCTCGTCCGTCGCCGCGCCGCTGTCGATGAGGCTCACGGCGGCCAGCACCATTCCCGGCGTGCAGTAGCCGCACTGAAGCGCGTGGTGCTCGTGGAAAGCCTGCTGGACGGGATGGAGCTCGCCGTTGTGCGCGAGCCCTTCGATCGTCTTGACCTCCATCCCGGCGGCCTGAACGCCGAGCATCGTGCAGGACTTCACGGACTCGCCGTTCACGAGCACCGTGCACGCGCCGCACGACGACGTGTCGCAGCCGACGTTCGTTCCGGTGAGACCGAGTCGGTCGCGGAGCACGTACACGAGAAGCTCGCGTGGCTCGATCTCGAGGTCGTGCCGTGTGCCGTTGGCGGTGAACGCCACCCGTCGCATCGACTCTCCTCTCTCCTCGGATGCCCTGCGAGCGTAATACGGCTGGGGTCGTTCCGCCACTCCAGCTCCTAGCCAAGCTCCCCGAGATGCACTAGCGTGGAGGAGTCGCGAGAGAGGGGATCCCAGATGCGCATCGAGTCATCCGTCACAGCGATTTCCTGGATACCGTCGGACGCGATCCAGGGCATGCCGAAGCTCCCATTCGAGCTCGGCGTCGCGCGCTACGACGAACCACCGCCCGACCGGCTCGAGGAAGGCGACCTCGAGCGCCTGCGTTCCGAGGATCGCTTTCGCGAGGCGAATCACCTCGCCGCGTGGATCGAGGTGGAGGACGAGAAGATCGTCGGCCACGGGTACGAAGGCACGGGCCTCGTCGGCTCGACGACCTTCAGCCTCGGCGTCAGGGACATCACGATTCCCGGCGTCGCCTTCGAGGTCCTGCGGAACGAGCCCGAGGAGCAAGGTGACGCCGTCCGGTTCGTGCAGACGGTCGGCGGACGCGCCGGATTCCCGGCGCCACGCAGGGTGGTCGGGAGGCCGTTCGTCCGCATCCACTCAGCGACGGCCTGGACGACGCTCGCGCTCACGATTCGGACCGACGGCTCCTCGGAGCACGAGCTCGTCGGAGCCAGCACGTTCCCCAGGCACTGGATCTACGACCGGGACGGGACTCTCGACGCCAAGTCGGGGACGATCGACTTCAGAGCCTGGTATCGGGAGGCGCACGGTGAGCGAACGCCGTGGGGCGACGAGGAGTCCGACGCGTTCGTGATGGCCGCAGAGAGCGCGCTCGAGCGCGAGATCTCGCGCGAGCTGATGGCAGGCAAGGCGATCCCCGACCGGCGCACGCTCGGGCCGGACGAGACGCTCGTGGAGCAGGGCGCGCCTGGTGACGAGCTCTATCTCGTGCTCGACGGCGTTCTCGTCGTCGAGATCGACGGCGAGGAGGTCGCAGAGATCGGGCCTGGCGCGATCGTCGGCGAGAAGGCTCTGCTCGAGGGCGGTACACGAACGGCGACGATCCGTGCGCGGACGCGCACCCGCGTTGCCGTGATCCCGGGAGACCTGATCGACAAACAGGAGTTGGAGGACCTGGCGGCGACGCGCCGGGCGTAGAGCCGAGCCCCACTGCCGAGGGAAAGCTAGCGGCGACGCTTGAGCGCGCGCTCGATGTCCCGCCGCGCGTCGCGCTCGGCGACCACACGCCGCTTGTCGGCGCGTTCTCGGCCGCGGGCGAGCGCGATCTCGACCTTCACGCGGCCGTCCTTGAAGTACATCCGCGTCGGGACGAGCGTGAGGCCCTTTTCGCGCACCTTCCCGTACAACGAGTCGATCTCCGAGCGGTGGAGGAGGAGCTTGCGGTCACGGTCCGGCTGGTGGCCGAGGGGCCCGGCCTGGGCGTACTCGGAGATGGACGCGCCGACGAGCCAGGCCTCCCCATCGCGCACGTCGGCGTACGCCTGGCCCAGCTGGACCAGGCCGTCGCGTGCGGACTTCACCTCCGTGCCCGTGAGGACCACACCGGCCTCGACCCGCTCGATCAGCTCATAGTCGCGCCGCGCGCGGCGATTCTCGGCAATCAGCTTCGTCCCGTCCGGCTTGGCCACCGCCGGAGTGTAGGTGGGCTAATCGTCAGGAAGCGCCGAGGCGAAGCGGCGTGCAATCTCTCTCAGCATCGAGAGCGCCACGCTCGGCTCCGACTCGATGAGCTCGATCGCGTCGTCGCGGGGGATCGCGAGGCATCGCATCGAGGTCGCGGCACGCACGCGGGCATTTCGGGTTCCTCCGGGAGCGAGCAGCGTCAGCTCGCCGAAGAACGTGCCGCCGCCGAGATCGACCGTGCCGCCGCGCCACTCCACGTGCGCCCTTCCGTCGACGATCACGAACATCCCGGATCCCGGATCGCCCTCCAGCGCGACGACCTGACCCGCCTCGCAGGTCAGTTCGCCGGCAGACGCGGCAAGTCGCTCGAGGCCGGCCTGACTGACGCCCGCGAGCAGCGGTATCGAACGGAGCTCGTCCGGAGTCACGAGGGGTTCATATCACGCACGGGTCGCGATTCCGGCGCACCGGTCGCACAGCGGGAACCACGGCGCGCATGAGCGACCGCACGAGCGGCAGCGTCCGATCGTCGGCGACTCGACCTCGACTCGGAGGCGCGCGACGACGCGCGCAGCTGCCGCTTCTTCGAGCGCCGCCGCCCGGTCGATCGTGACGCCGCCGACGCCCGTGTACTGCAGGGCGAACCAGCGCAGAATGCTCGCCTCGCGCCCGGCTCGCTCCGCGTCCTCGAGCGAGGCTCCGCGGAGTCGAACCGGGTCGAGCAGGAACATCAGCTGCGGGCGCGCGACGCGGTCTCCCGTGATCGCGAGCGCGAGTGTCGCGAGGAGCTCGAGGTTGTCCTCGTCGACCGGGGCGTTCACGAGCTTCCAGGTGTCCTCGAGCGAGAGCGTCCGACCGCGCTCGGCGAGGCGCCGCTGGACGGCCTGCAGCCGCAGACGAATCGGCTGCAGCGACTCCAGGGCGAGCCAGCTCTCCGAGGCCCACTCGCGAAGCGCGACACGATGCCACGCGACGAGCGCGGCATCGAGGCGGAGCGGGTCGTCGACGCCGAGATCGGAGAGCTGCGGCCGGATGCGCGCTTCGTCGACGACGCGGTAGCCGAGATGTCCGCCGGGGAGAGGGACGTGCGGCTCGAGCGCCCACTCGACGAGCTCTTCGTCGGCCGTCCCCCAGCCCAGCCCGGAGAGGATCCCGACGTGGCCGCGCTCGACGAGCCCGAACCGGCCGGCGCGGCCGGCGATCTGCGCCAGCTCCCAGGGCAGGAGCGGGCGGCGCTCCTCTCCGTCGAACTTCGTCGTCTCGGCGAAGAGGAGCGTCTCGCACGGGAGGTTGACGCCATGGCCGAGCACGTCCGTCGCGACGCAGACCTCCGCGGTTCCCGTGAGGAAGCGGTCGATCTCCTCCCGGCGAGAGGAGAGCGGCATCGCGCCGTACAGCACCGCCACCCGGCCGGGATGCAGGCGGTTCACCTCGCCCGCGAGGGCGAGCACCGCGCGGCGGCTGAATGCCACGACGACGGTTCCCGGCGTGAGCGACCGAAGCGTGCGCGCTCCGACGAACTCGAGCGGGAGCTTGCGCTCGAAGAGCTTCAGCTCGTGCTCGGGAAACGCCCGCTCGACGAGCGGCAGCGCGTCGAGCGCGCCGAGCAGCAGGATCTCCCGGTAGTCGCCGGCGAGAAGCAGCCGCGTCCACGCCGACCCGCGTTCGGTGTCGTCGGCCCACTGCACCTCGTCGAGCACGAGGAGGTCGCCCGCATGGGGCGCCATCTCCACCGTGGAGCAGACGACCGGCGCGCGCTCGTTCACGCGCTCCTCGCCCGTGACGAGGCCGACGTTCTCCTCGCCGATCCACTCGCTCAGCCGGCGATGCGCTTCTTGCGCCAACATCCGCAGCGGGCCTGCGTAGACCCCGGACCGCTTCTCCGCGAGCTCCTTCAGCGCGGCGTATGTCTTACCCGAGTTCGTCGGCCCGAGGTGCGCGACGACGCGCTCGGGCTCGACCCGGCGCGCCGGCAGCGTGACCGTGACGCGGCGCTCGGCCTGGCGTACCGCCTGTGTCGGGCCCCGGCGGGCGGCCCGCTGGGAGCGGCTCGGCCGCTTCTGTCGTCCCCTCGGTTGTCGGCGCGCGCGCACCCGCGCACGGTACCGTGGCCGGCCCGCGAGCCCGAACGCTCGCAAGCCGTCCGTTCCAGACGAGAACGCGGTTCATCCGGAGACCTCGGCGACGTGCAAGTCGCTTCTCCGAGGCGCACGCGCAGCCTGCGCAGTGATGTGCTTCGCGACGCGCCCGCCGTCGCGGCCCGCGCCGAGGATCAGCATCGAGGCGAACGAGTGCAGGAACGGCAGCCCGACGAAGTACAGCCCGGGGAGGGACGGAACGGCCCCGCGCTGCTGCTCGGGGTACCCGTCGTCCTCCGTGGGCACCGGAAAACGGATCCAGCCGTAGTCGTTGCGGAATCCCGTGCACCACACGACGTTGGCGACGTCCAGCACACGCCCGTCGGCGAGAACGGGCTTCCCGTCCTCGACGCCGACCGTCCGCTCGAGCACGCGCTCGACCCCCGCGGCCTGGAGATCGGCGCGCTTGACCCGGACGAGCGGGCCGCCGTGGGTGCGGATCTCGGGCTTCAGCTTGCGGCCGATCGGGGTCGACACGGTCAGCACGCGGGTCCACACGAACTTGAGGACGACGAACACGAGGGGTGCTAACCGGCTGTGGATGTCGACCGGGATCTGTCCCGTGTCGCGCCCCGAGAGCACCGTCGTAAACCCGGCGCGCGCCACCTCGTACGCTATGTCTCCGCCGGAATGCGCTGCGCCCACGACGAGCACCGAACCGGGTTGCAGCTGCTCGGGTCTTCGGTAGTCGGCCGAGTGGAGCTGCCGAATCGCGGGATCGAGCTCGGACGCGAACTCGGGAACGATCGGGGATTGGAAGACACCGGTCGCGACGACCACGTTGTCGGCGAGGTACCTGCGATCGCCCGCAAGCGCGACGTACCCGTCGCCGTTCCGCTCCAGGGCCTCGACGGCGACGCGGCTCCGGACAGGGAGCTCGAACCGCTCGGCGTACGACTCGAGGTAGTCGGCCATCTCGAAGCCGGTCGGAAACGAGGACCGCCGCGCCGGGAACGGCATCCCCGGAAGACCAGCGGCGAGCGCAGGCGAGTACAGCCGCAGGGAGGGCCAGCGCTCGCGCCATGAGTCGCCCACGCGCTCGTTCGCATCGAGTACGAGGAAGTCGCGCCTCTTCGACTTGAGGTGGTAGCCGACCGCGAGCCCTGCCTGCCCGCCACCGATGATCAGGGTCTCCACGTGCTCGTCCGTCACCATCTCCAGCTCCTTTCACGTCGATACGGCGACGGTAGGACGAGTCAGCTCGAGATTCATCGCAGGAAGGCACCAACTTCGAGCGAGGCCGGCGTGGTCATTTGTGACCACGGAGGCCGAGCGTCAGACGAGCTCGTGCTCGAAGGCGAACGAGGCGGCAGCCGTACGGGAGGAGACGTCGAGCTTCGCGAAGATGTTCTGCAGGTGTCGAGCGACGGTGTGCTCGCTGATGACGAGCTCGGCCGCAATCTCGCGATTCGACCGTCCCGCCGCCACGAGACGCAGGACCTCGAGCTCCCGGACCGAGAGCCCGTGCGGTCGGATGCGTGACGGTGTCGCGAGAGCACCCACGCGGGCGGCGTCCGGCGCGGCCCTCAGCACCTCGAAGGTCGCGCGAGCAGCGTCGAGCTCGAGCATCGCGGCCTCGTGGTCTCCGAGCATACGACACGCCAGACCGACGAGCTCCCGGGTTCGCGCCACCTCGTACGGCGCCTCGAGGTCCTGCCAGACCTCGAGGGCGGGGCGCAGGGACCCGAGGGCGGCGGTGGGGTCGCCTTGGGCAAGGCGCACCGCTCCGCGCGCGTGCGCGACCATCGCCCCGAGCATCGCGCTCTCGTAGCGCTCGGCGAGCTCCTCGAGCTCGCGACACGCGGCCGCCGCTGCCTCGAGGTCGCCGGCTGCGAGCACGATCTCGACGCAGGCGGGCAGGAGCGCGGCTCGTCTCAGCGGCTCCGCGGTCTCGGCGAGCACCCGTTGAATCGAAGCCGTCGCAGCGTCCAGTCGTCCCTGCGCGAGCCTGAGCTGCGCAAGTCCGGGTTGGGGGTCCCAGCCGTGCCGGCTGGCTTCCCGATACGCCTCTTCCGCGGCCTGGAAATCGCCGAGAAGCCGCTGGAGCTCGGCCTCCCGGTAGAGCGCCAAGCCGACGCGACCGAGGTTCTCGGCGTCGATGAAGCGCCGCCTCGCTTTCCGCGCCTCCTCGAGGGCGTCCGGCCAGGCGCCGCCGAGCTGGAGGATCTCGGCGCGGTGGACGAGGCAGCGCCCGGTGAACGCCACGACGTCCGGCTGGCTCTCGCACCACGCCGTCAGCGCTGCCGTCCACTCCTTCGCCCGGCGCGCCTCGAACACCTCCTGGCAGTCGAGGATGACGCCGCAGTAGACGATGCCTGTCGTCATTGGCGACAGGTCGCCTCTGATCGCCGCGAGCATCGACTCGTCGAGGACGGCGAGCCCCTCCGGCACCCGGCCTGCCCTGATCAGCATGTGACCATGGGCATGACGGGCCAGCGCGAAGCCGTCCGCCTCCCCGAAGCGCTCCGCGATCGCCGCGGCTTCGCCGGCAACCGCTGCCGCCGTCTCGAACTCACCGGCTGCCTCGTGCCTGAACGCAAGCGGCATCAGGAGATAGCCGCGCTCGACCGAGTCGTCCGGCTGTCCTTCGCACAGACGCTGCGCGCGACCGATCCACGCGCCACCCGGGCCGACCTCGCCTCGGGTCAAGAGGATCATCCCGCACCAGAAAGCGCACCGAAAAGCGCGCAGCGGCTCCCCGCGCTGGAGGAAGGCGTCGTGCGCGCGCTCGAGGATGCTGATGTACTCGTGGTCCCGGCCGAGCATGAAGGCGGAGGTCGCGAGCAGTTCGAGGTCGGCCGGCTCGAGCACAGCTGCGCGATCGGCGGCCGACAGAGACTCGTGCGCGTCTCGCCACGATCGCCGCGCGAAGGCCTCGCGCCCCCGCTCGAGACGTCTGCTCGCGACCACGGGGAGAACGCTAACGCCCCGGTCTCGACGGCGCCGTGCGACTGCCTCCGGTCAGTTGCCCCAGAACGGCCGCACTTCGATCGTCCCGAACTGCGCGATCGGGTGCGCAGCCGCGATCTCGACCGCCTCCTCGATGCTCTCGCACTCGATGATGTCGAACCCGCCGACCGCTTCCTTCGTCTCGGCGAACGGCCCGTCCGTCACGAGCGTCTTGCCGTCACGCACGCGAACCGAGCGCGCGCGGCGGGGCGGCGCGATCTGGTCGCCCGTCACCCAGATTCCCCGCGCGCGAAGAGCGTCCAGCCACGGAAAGCTCTCCTCGTCGGTCTCGTCGCCCGGCCTGGGCTCGGTCTGGGCGTCCATCACGTCGGTTCCCCAGCAGACCATCAGCAGATACTTCATCGTCGCTCCTCTCGAGTTCGGTGATCGTTGCCGTCCAAAAATAGGACGGATGCGACCGCCGGCGATCGACAGGAATCGCCTGCGCTAGACGCGGAGGGAGCGGCGGAGCGTCAGCCCCGAGCCGAGAGCGCCGATCGCGAGGCCGCCCATGACCAGGATGAGCGCCGTCCAGGTGAACGCGAGCGCCTTCACGTCGGCGTCGTCCTGGATGTGCCCGAGGATCTGCGGGATCGCGATCTCGCGGCTGACGAACAGCAGGAGCACAGCGGCAATCGAGCCTGCGAGCCCGGTCAGCAGCCCTTCGAGCATGAACGGCCCGCGGACGTACCAGTTGGATGCACCGACGAGCTTCATCACCTCGATCTCGCGCCGGCGCGCGTGCACCGAGAGCCTGATCGTGTTGGCGATGAGGGTGGTCGAGGCCGCGAGGAGCACGAAGACCGCGATGAGGAAGACGATCTGAATCGCCCGTGCGATCGCGAGGATCCGCTGCGAGACCTCCTTGCCGTAGCGCACCTCGTCGACGGCGGCGAGCCTCGCCTTCTGTACGCCGAGCGCGATCCCCTCGGTGTCCTCCCCGCGCACCGGCACGACGTCGAACGACGCGGGCAGCGGATTCGAGGCAAGGTTCGCGGTCAGCTCGGGATTGCGCTTGCGCATGATCTTCAGCGCCTCGGCTTTGGAGATGAACGTGATGCCGCCCGGCTTCACGCGCTCGTCCGACTCGAGCAGGACGCGAAGCTCGTCGACCTGCTTCGTCGTCGCGCGCTCGGCGATGAAGACGTGCACTGCGAGCTCGCGCTTCTTGTCGTCCGACCACGACACGAGCCACGTACCGAGGCCGATGAAGACGCCGATCAGGAACATCCCGATGAGGACGGAGAGCGCCGAGGCCACCGTGGTCGAGACGTTCGCGCCGATCGAGCGAAGCGCCTCCGCGAAGAGTGTGCGAATTCGCGTCATCTCACTCCTCCGAGTACCCGCCGCGCCGCTCGTCGCGGACGAGCTTGCCCGACTCGAGCGCGATCACGCGCTTGCGCATCTTGTCGACCATCTCGCGGTCGTGGGTGACCATCAGGATGGTCGTGCCCGTCCTGTTGATGCGGTAGAGCAGCTGCATGATCCCGACCGACGTGTCCGGGTCGAGGTTCCCGGTCGGCTCGTCGCACACGAGGAGCGCCGGATGGTTGACCATCGCCCGCGCGATCGAGACACGCTGCTGCTCGCCGCCCGAGAGCTCCTCCGGGCGCGAGCCCATCTTGTGCGCGAGCCCGACGAGGTCCATCACCTCTGGGACCTTCTTCCGGATCTCGGCGTTCGATTGGCCCTGCACGCGCAGCGCGTAGCCGATGTTCTCGGCAGCCGTGCGGTTCGGGAGGAGCTTGAAGTCCTGGAAGACGCAGCCGAGGTTGCGCCGCAGGAGCGGCACCTTCGAGCGCTTCAGACGCCCGAGATCGCGACCGCCGACGATGATGCGCCCGCCCGTCGGCTCCACTTCCTTGAGCAGGAGCCGAATCAGCGTGGACTTGCCGGACCCCGATGCGCCGACGACGAAGACGAACTCGCCCTTCTCGATGACGAAGGACACGCCGTCCAGCGCCTTCACCCGGTTCGTCTCGTAGACCTTGCGGACGTCCTCGAACACGATCATCGCCGCGCCCGCCGCGCCCTCGCGCGCAGGCTGGACTTCGACGGTGGTATCGGGTTCGGCGAGGGCCGTCATTGGTCTGTCGGAGAAGTCGTCCGTCACCGGGCGTCAGCACACGCAGCCTCGGGGCGGCTGCTCCGGCTCGTTGGAACGCTGCAGTGTAGCCGACGTTTTTGCCTGCACTGAGGCTTATGGCGTAGAACCGAATCCGCGAGGGCGGATTCCGTTCGCGAACTTCCCTGAAGCCGTCCGCTTCGCGACCGGGTGCGGTCGATGCACGTCACTACAACACCTGGCCCGCTGCCTTGGCGAGAAGATAGGCGCGCACGAAGCCGTCGAGTCCGCCGTCGAGGACGGACTGGATGTTCCCGACCTCGAAGTCGGTGCGATGGTCCTTCACGAGCTGGTACGGGTGCAGCACATACGAGCGGATTTGACTCCCGAAGCCGATGTCCTGCGCGGCCCCGCGCTCCCGCGCGAGCTCGGCTTCGCGCTTCTCCTCCTCGACCTCCGCGAGCCGCGACCGGAGGATGCGTAGCGCGGTCGCCTTGTTCGAGGTCTGCGAGCGCTCGTTCTGGCACTGAACCACGATTCCGGTGGGGAGGTGCGTGATGCGGACGGCAGAGTCGGTCTTGTTCACGTGCTGGCCGCCGGCGCCACTCGAGCGATAGGTGTCGATGCGCAGGTCGGATTCGTCGATTTCGATCGGTGCGTCGTCCGGAAGGAGCGGCGCGATCACGATCTGCGCGAACGCGGTGTGCCGCCGGTGGGCGGAGTCGAACGGCGAGAGCCGTACGAGGCGGTGGACTCCGCGCTCGGCCTTCAGCGTGCCGTAGGCGTTCTCGCCCTTGACGGTCACCGTCGCGGACTTCAGTCCGGCCTCCTCTCCAGGGCTCGCCTCGATCGTCTCGGTGTGAAAACCCCGGTCCGCGGCCCAGCGCAGGTACATCCGCAGGAGCATCTCCGCCCAGTCCTGAGCGTCGGTGCCGCCGGTCCCGGCGTGGATCTCGAGAACGGCGTCGCCCGCGTCGTACTGACCGTCGAAGAGCGCGTCCTCCTGGAGGCGTCCAAGCTCGCCCTCGAGCGACGCGACGAGCTGAGCGATCTCGTCCTCGTCCTCGCCGAGCTCGAGCAGCTCCCCCGCGTCTGCGTGCTCGCTCTGCAAGCGCTCGTAGCGCTCGAGCTTGCGCGTCAGCCGCGCGTGCTCGGTGGAGATGAGGGTCGCGCCGGCCTGGTCGTCCCAGAACCCGAGCGCGCCCATCGCCTCCTCGAGCTCTGCGCGGCGTGCGGCCAGACGGTCCGGGTCAAAGGTAATCACGGACCCAGGCGAGCTGGGCCCCGATCTCCTGCAGGCGCTCGTCGAGCGGCTTGCCGTCTACGTCGGCCATGGCGAGAGCGTATCGATGGCCGACGTCGGAGCCTGGTACGAGTTCGCGAGATTAGGGTATTGCGCAGTGTGAAGATGCGGCGGCTGGGTGGATATCTCGGACGGACGTACGCGCTCGAGACCGAGCTGGCCCTCGTCGCGCTCGTCCTCCTCTCGTGGCATGCGATCCGCATTCCGATCGAAGGCGACGTCACGACATCGCTGGCTCACGCGAGCGACGTCCTCGGTCTCGAGCGAGCGCTCTCCCTCGACGTCGAGGCATGGCTCATCGCGGCGACCGCAGGGGCTGCGTCCACGCTCGAGTGGCTGTACACGAACATTCACCTGCCGGTCCTGTTCGGCTTCGTCACCGCAGTGCGCCTGCTCGCGCCCGACCGCTATCCGCTCCTGAGGACGACGTTCATGCTCTCGTTCGTTCCGGCGGCGCTCGTGATCTGGCTGTACCCGCTCGCGCCGCCGCACTGGCTGCCCGAGTTCGGCTTCGGCATCCCGCCCACCGACGCCGAGCTGACGAGCACGACCGCCGCGCTCTTCCACAACACGACTGCGGCCGCGGCGAGCCAGCACTTCGGCTTCGCTCTCTTCGTGGCGGCAGCGTCGATCTGGCTCTTTCCCCGCTCTCCGTTCGCGTGGGCGACAGTCGCGTACCCCGTGCTCGTCTTCGTCGTGATCGTCGGCACGGGGAACCACTACGTGCTCGATTGCGTCGTCGGCACGCTGACGTTCGCGCTCGCCGCAGCAGTCGCAGCGCGGCTCGTCCCCGTGAGGGAGCGCCGGGCACCGGCCGCCCAGACGGGCGGCATCGCGAGCATCGCAGTCGGCTACGGGCTGATCGCGTGGGGCTTCGTCTCGCTCGACCTCACCGCGCTCGACACGGACAACGTCCTCCATGCCCTCGTGCTGGCGGCGGGAGTCGCCCTCGTGGTGGCTCCGCGCCTCGGCGAAGAACCCCTGGTCGAGACGAGGTAGCCGTCCCGCCCGCGGCTCGGCGCCGCCGTGGTGACGCCGGAGGCGGAGCCAAAGCTCTGCGGGCGGAGCCGGTCTCGGCCCGACGGGAGCCCGAGTGCGGTTCGACCGGTCGACGCGGTGGAGGAGCACGCGGCGGAACCGTGGGTTCCCCCGCGACTACGCTCCGTGGCAGCGCTTGTACTTCTTGCCGCTCCCGCACCAGCACGGGTCGTTGCGGCCGATGTCCTTGTGCTCGTTCACAGCAGGCGCCTGGGCGAACGAGCCCGACCCGTCGGCGGGGACGGGCGGGGCGGCGAGCGCCGTCGCGGCGCCGCCTGCGGCGGCGATGGCCTCCGCGCCGGCCGACGTCTCGTGCTCGTACTGGAGCGAGCTCTCCCTCGCCTGCGTCGGCTGGAGCGCCGGCTCCTCGAGCTGCACCGTGACGTGGAACAGCGTGAAGACCACTTCCTCTCGGATCGTCTGGCCGAGCTCCTCGAACATCGTATGGCCCTCGCCGCGGTACTCGACGAGCGGATCCTTCTGCGCAAAGGCACGGAGGTGGACGCCCTCGCGCAGGTAGTCCATCGCCTCGAGGTGCTCGCGCCAGCGCTGGTCGACCGTTTGCAGGATGACGTAGCGCTCGACCTCGCGCGCGAGCTCCGCGCCCAGCGACTGCTCGCGCTCCTCGTAGGTCTCGAGCGCGTCGTCGACGAACTCCTCGACCAGCTCGTCGCGGTTCGTGACGTCGATCTCCTCGCGAAGCTCCTCGACCGTGACGTCCGTGCCGTACAGCGACTGCATGCTCGTCACGATCCCGTCCAAATCCCACTCCTCGGAGAACTCGGCGTCCGTCGCGTTCCGGACACCCGACTCGACCACGTCCCGGATCCACTCGCGGACCTCCTCGGAGAGGTCCTCGCCCTCGAGCACGCGGCGGCGCTGCTCGTAGATGACCATGCGCTGCGTGTTCATGACGTCGTCGTACTTGAGGACGTTCTTGCGCGCGACGAAGTTCTGCTCCTCGACCTTCTTCTGAGCGTTCTCGATCTGCTTCGAGAGGATCGAGGCCTCCATTGCCTGGTCGTCCGGGATCTTGAAGCGGTTCATGATGTTGTAGATCCGATCGCCGGCGAACAGGCGCACGAGGTCGTCCTGTCCGGAGAGGTAGAAGCGCGTCTCGCCCGGATCGCCCTGGCGCCCCGAGCGGCCGCGAAGCTGGTTGTCGATACGGCGCGCCTCGTGTCGCTCCGTTCCGAGGACGTAGAGGCCGCCGAGCTCGACCACGCCCTCGCCGAGCTTGATGTCGACGCCGCGACCGGCCATGTTGGTGGCGATCGTGACGGCGCCGGGCTGGCCTGCGTCCTTGATGATCTCGCCTTCGCGCTCGTGCTCCTTCGCGTTCAGCACGTTGTGCGGGATGCCCTTGCGGGTGAGCAGCTGGGAGAGATACTCGGACGTCTCCACCGCAATCGTGCCGACGAGCACGGGCTGGCCCGCCTCGTGGCGCTCGACGATGTCCTCGAGTACTGCGGCGAACTTCGCCTCGGGCGTCTTGAAGATGAAATCGTTCTCGTCGAGGCGCGCAACCGGGCGGTTCGTCGGGATCTCGACGACGTGCAGGTTGTAGATCTCGACGAACTCCTTCTCCTCGGTCTTCGCGGTCCCGGTCATCCCGGCGAGCTTCTCGTAGAGGCGGAAGTAGTTCTGGATCGTGATCGACGCGAGCGTGACGTTCTCCTCGCGGATCCGGACGCCCTCCTTCGCCTCGATCGCCTGGTGGAGGCCCTCGCTCCAGCGGCGCCCCTCCATGATCCGGCCGGTGAACTCGTCGACGATCTTGACCTCGCCCTCCTGCACGACGTAGTCGACGTCGCGCTTGTACAGCGACTGCGCCTTGAGCGCCTGCATGAGGTGGTTCGTAGAGGTTGTCGATCCCGAGCGCTCGCTCGACCTTCTCGATCGTCGTCTGCGCGGGCGAGACGGTCTTGAACTTCTCGTCGTAGAGGAAGTCGGCGCCCGAGAGCTCGGTCTCGTCGAGGCCCTTGGCCGTCTTGCGCGTCGCGGGAGCGCCGTCCAGGCCCTTCGCCACGCGGGCGAACTGGTAGTAGGTCTCGGCCGCGGTCTCCGGCTCGCCCGAGATGATGAGCGGCGTACGCGCCTCGTCGACGAGGATCGAGTCGACCTCGTCAACGATCGCGAAGGAATGGCTGCGCTGGACGACGCCGTCGAGGGTGACGGCCATGTTGTCGCGCAGGTAGTCGAAGCCGAACTCCGAGTTCGTCCCGTACGTGACGTCGCAGCCGTATGCCTCGCGCCGCTGTGCGAAGGGCATGAGGTTCTGGATGTAGCCGACCGAGCTCCCGAGCAACTCGTAGACCGGTTGCGTCCACTCCGCGTCGCGCTTCACGAGGTAGTCGTTGACGGTGACGAGATGAACGCCGCGTCCGGCGAGACCGTTCAGATAGAGCGGCTGGACTGCAACGAACGTCTTGCCTTCTCCCGTCTTCATCTCGGCGATGTCGCCCTCGTGGAGGACGATGCCGCCCATCAGCTGGACATCGAAGAGACGGACGCCGATCGTCCGCTTGAACGCCTCGCGAACGGCGGCATACGCCTCGAAGATCAGGTCCTCGAGCGACTCCCCGTTCTCGATGCGCTGCTTGAACTCGGGAGTCTTCGCGCGCAGCTGGTCGTCGGTGAGCTTCTCGAACTCGGGCTCGAGCGTCCCGATGTAGGCGGCCTGTTCGGCGAGCCGCTTGACGCGGCGCCCCTCGCCCATGCGGAGGACGCGCTCGAACTTCCCGAACGAGGTCGTGGACACGGGCCAAGGGTACCGGCTCGCCTCGGCGATCGAGCCGTGCCAGGCGGTTATCGGATCGTCACAAATCGTTCACCGAACGGTGGCAGCGGCGCCGCTAGCGTCGACGCTCGTGGAGGCCGCCGCACTTCGC
>JAJTCQ010000004.1 GCA_021323315.1 Gaiellaceae bacterium
GTGACGCCGTCGTTCGTGATCGTGGGGGCGCCGAACTTCTTGTCGAGGACGACGTAGCGGCCCTTGGGGCCGAGCGTCACCTTGACCGCGTCGGCGACGGCGTTGACGCCGCGCTCGAGCGCCCGGCGAGCGTCCTCGTTGAACTTGAGCTCCTTGTGAGCCATCTATCTACTCCTCCTGAACGAGCTAAGCGGCAGCGCCGGCAAGCTTCTTCTTGCCCTTGCTGCCTGTGGTTACGACCTTCGCGAGAACATCCGACTCGCGCAGGATGAGGACGTCGTCCGAGCCGACCTTGATCTCCGTCCCGCCGTACTTGGAGAAGATGATCTCGTCGCCGACCTCGACGTCCATCTTGATGTACTCCCCGTCCTCGTCACGAGCGCCGGGGCCCACGGAAAGGACCTTGCCGCGCTGCGGCTTCTCCTTCGCCGTGTCGGGCAGCACGATGCCGCTGACGGTGGTCTCCTCGTCATCGAGGACCTCCACGATCAAGCGGTCACCCAGAGGCTGCAAATCCATTCGACAGTTCCTCCTTGATACGGAGTTTGTGACAACACTGGCACTCACACCATGAGAGTGCCAGGGCAACCATAGCATCCCCACGGCTTGACGCCAAGCCAAATTGAGTCGATCTCACTCAGATGTCGTTGGTCGGCCGCGAACGAGTGTTACAAAGTCTGGATGCGCCGGGAGTTCTCTGCAGGAGTGGTCCTCGTACGGCGCATGCGCGGACGCTGGTGGCTCGCAGCGGTGCGTCCACAGGGGAAGCCCGACGGAACCTGGGTACTGCCGAAGGGCCTCGTTGACGCCGGGGAGAAGCCGGCCCAGACGGCCATCCGCGAGGGCTTCGAGGAGACGGGTGTCGCCGGTCGCCTCGGCGAGAAGCTCGGCGACGTCCGCTACGTCTACACGTGGGACGGCGAGCGCGTCTTCAAGATCGTGAGCTTCTTCCTGGCGCACGCGCGGGACGGTCGAATCGGCGACGTCCCTGCCGGGATGGAGGTCGAGGTCGCGGAAGCACGGTGGCTGCCGCTGGCGGAGGGGCCGACGCTCCTCGCCTACAAGGGTGAGCGGGAGATGGCGGCGAAGGCGGCGGAGACACTGGCGGGCGACCTTCTATAGTTGCGCGGCCGCCGATGCCGACCTTCGCGCTCAACTTCTACAACCCTGCCGTCGCCGAGCAGCTGCGCACCGGCCGCAAGACGGCGACGATCCGCCTCGGCGACAAGTCGACGAAGTACCGCAAGGGCATGATCGTCACCGTGCTCTGCGGCGCCCGCTACGGGCAGCGCGACCGCATATTCGACGCGGTCATCGACAAGGTCGAGGTGAAGGCGCTGCGCGACCTCTCGCCACGCGAGATCGAGCACGACAACCCGCAGATCCGCCGTGTCGACGAGCTCCAGTGGTTCCTCGGCCAGCTCTACAACCGCGAGATCGGCGAGGACGACGTCGTCACGCTGATCCGCTTCAGCCAGATCACCTGAGCGGAAGAGCGGAATTCGCGAGTGCTTCCGTTCGCGCGACACTCGCAGTTCCTCTGGAAGCAGGCGTGGCTCGACAACGACCCTCCGAGCGCGCCGACGAAGACCTCTCGGAAGAAACGTCCGCCCCCGCGCACACGATCCACGAGCAGCTCGCGCGCCCGGGCTAGCGGCCGGGGCGGCGGATCGTCGTCCCGAACAGCTCGGCAGGGCGAACGGGAGCACCGCATTCCTCGCACTCGACCGCGAAGGCAGACGCGATCGGCGCCGAGCAGCTCGGGCAGCGATGCCGGAGCTCGCCTCCGCACTGCGGACAGGCGCGCGGAAGCTCGTCCTCGTCGTCGAGGAAGTAGCGGAGCGTGTGACCACACGTGAGGCAGAAGGCGACCCAGTCGCCGAGGGTCTTCCGGCGCTCCTCCTGGATCCAGTTCCGCTTCGGCTTGGCCACCGGCGACCACTGTAAAGTGGCGGCGACCCAGCGGACGACGGGAGACGCTGCATGGCAGTACGTGAAGCCGAGCCCGTGGGCTCGCTCCAGGAGGTGAAAGAGGCAGGGCTGGACCGCGAGGACCTCCTCGGGATCTACCGCAGCATGCTGATCACGCGCGGGATCGAGGAGCGAGGCCACATCCTGTACAAGCAAGGGAAGATCCCCGGGTCGTTCTACACCGGGCGGGGCAACGAGGCCGCAGCCGTCGGCGTCGGCACGGCAATGGGCCCGAACGACGTCGGCACGCCGCTCCACCGCGACATGGGCGTGCACGTGACGCGTGGCGTCGAGCCGTGGCGCGTGTTCGCGCAGTACATGGGTCGCGAAGGCGGTCCGACGCGCGGCCGTGACGGCAACGTGCACATGGCCGTCGCCGAGCTCGGCCTGCACACGATGGTCTCGCATCTGCCGGCGATGCTCCCCGTGGCGAGCGGGATGGCGCTCGCGTTCAAGATCCGCGGCGACCGTCGCGTCGCGGTCGGCTGGTTCGGCGAGGGCGCGGCGGCACGCGGCGACGCGCACGAGGCGATGAACTTCGCCGGCGTCCGGCAGCTGCCCATGGTGTTCGTCTGCGACAACAACCAGTGGGCGTACTCGACGCCCACGTATCTCTCGTATCCGGTCGAGCACATCGCGGACCGCGCGGCTGCGTACGGTTTCGAGGGAGTGGTCGTCGACGGGACGGACGTGCTCGCCGTGTACCGCGAGGCGAAGCGGGCGATCGAGAAGGCGCGCGAGGGCGGCGGCCCGACCCTCGTCGAGTGCCTGACGCTGCGGATGGAGGGCCATGCGGTGCATGACGACGCCTTCTACGTCCCCAAGGAGATGTTCGAGCAATGGGCGGCGTACGACCCGATCGAGCGCTACCGCACCTGGCTGCAGAACCATGCGGAGCTGTCGGACGACGAGGAGAACGAGATCACCGCGACGGTCAAGCGCCTGCTGAACGACGCGCTCGACCGTGCCGACGCGTCGCCGCTGCCGGATCCGGCCACCCTGGAGGGCGGCGTGTTCGCCTCGCAGGAAGATCTCGACACCCCCCACCACAAGTAGCCATGGCCGAGATGACCTACATCCAGGCGATCTCGGACGCGCTGCGTCTCGAGATGCGGCGCGACCAGCGTGTCTTCATCCTCGGAGAGGACGTCGGCGTGTACGGCGGAGCCTTCAAGGTCTCGCTCGGGTTCCAGGAGGAGTTCGGGCCCTGGCGCGTCATCGACACGCCCCTCTCCGAGACGGCGATCGTCGGCGGTGCGACCGGTGCGGCGCTCATGGGACTGCGGCCCGTGGCGGAGATGCAGTTCGCGGACTTCATCTCGTGCGCGTGGGATCACCTCGTCACCGTCGCCGCGAAGCAGTTCTTCCGCACGCGAACGCCGATTCCGATCGTCGTCCGGCTCCCGTCCGGCGGCGGCTTCTCGGGCGGGCCGTTCCACTCCCAGAACCCGGAGAGCTCCTTCGCGCACATCCCCGGCCTCAAGGTCGTCTGTCCGGCCACGCCGCAGGATGCGAAGGGCCTGCTGGCGAGCGCGATCGAGGATCCGAATCCCGTCCTCTACTTCGAGCACAAGCACCTCTATCGCCGGATCAAGGGTGAGGTTCCCGAAGAGCGCTACACGGTGCCGTTCGGCTCGGCAAACGTGCATCGGGAAGGCGACGATGCGACCGTCGTCACCTGGGGCGCCATGGTCCACACGGCGACCGAGGCGGCGGAGGAGCTCGCGAAGGAAGGCGTCGAAGTCGAGGTGCTCGACATGCGCACGCTCGTCCCCTGGGACAAGGCGCGCGTCCTCGAGGGCGTCCGGCGCTGCTCGAAGGTCCTCGTTCTGCACGAGGACACGCGGACCGGCGGCTTCGGGGCCGAGATCGCGGCGACGATCGC
Source organism: Gaiellaceae bacterium (assembly GCA_021323315.1). Classification (GTDB taxonomy): domain Bacteria; phylum Actinomycetota; class Thermoleophilia; order Gaiellales; family Gaiellaceae; genus GMQP-bins7. The sequence continues at coordinate 3,857 of JAJTCQ010000004.1, forward strand.
CGAGGAGGCGTTCGAGGACCTGGACGCCCCGGTGATGCGGCTCGCGGCGCCCGACACGCCCGTCCCGTTTTCGCCGCCGCTCGAGAAGGCATACATCCCGCAGGTCGAGGACGTCGTGACGGCTCTACGCGAACTGGCCGCCTATTAGGCGAGGAGGAACGGTGTCGACAGGAACCCAGACCGAGGTCGTGATGCCCCAGATGGGCGTCTCCGTCTCCGAGGGAACGATCACGAAATGGCTCCGCCAGGTTGGCGACTCCATCGGCCGGGACGAGCCGCTGCTCGAGATCTCCACGGACAAGGTCGACACCGAGGTGCCGAGCCCGGCCGAAGGCGTCGTGACGCAGATCCTCGTCCAGGAAGGGGAAACGGTCGAGGTCGGAACCGTCCTCGCCACGATCGCGCCGCCGGGCGCGGAGGTCCCACCACCTGCTCCCGCCGAGCCAGCCGCGCCCCCGGCTCCCACGCCCGAGCCGCAGCAAGCGCCGTCGCCGGAGCCCGAGCCGGCACCCGTCGCCGCCGCTCCCGCGCCCGAGCCGGCGGCTCCGCAGGTCGCGGCGGCCGCGGCGGGCAACGGCAAGACCTTCGTCTCGCCCGTCGTCGCTCGCATCGCCGCCGAGCACGGCATCGATGCGACGGCCGTCCCCGGGACCGGGACCGGCGGCCGGGTGACGAAGAAGGACATCCTCTCGTTCATCGAGTCCGGAGCAACCGCGGCTCCGGCGCCCGCTCGGGCTGCCGCCCCGGCAGTCGAGCCCGCGCCGCCTCCGGAGCCGGTCGCCCAACCCGAGCCCGCAGCGACAGCGGCCGAGCCCGTGCCAGCAGAGCCCGTGGCAGCAACACCCGCGCCGGTTGCCGAGCCGGCGCGCGCAGCCGCACCTCCTCCTCCCCCGGCTCCGGCGCCTGCCCCCGCGGCGGCCCCCGCGGCCGAGCTCGTCGCCGGCGAGGCGCTCGAGCCGATGACCGCGATGCGCCGGGGCGTGATGGAGCACATGCGCCGCTCGGTGGACACGGCGGCCCACGTCACGAGCGCGATCGAGGTGGACCTGGCGCGCGTCGTCGCACTCCGGCAGAAGCTGAAGCCCGAGCTCGCTGCGCAGACGGTCAATCTCACCTACCTCGCGTTCATCGCGCGAGCGAGCGTCGACACGCTTCTCGACTACCCGTGGGTGAACGGAGAGGTGCGTGGCCAGAGCATCGTCACGCGGCCGTTCGTCAACCTCGGCATCGCGGTCGCCCTCGAGGAGGGGAAAGGCCTCATCGTGCCGGTCATCCGGAATGCGCAGGATCTCAACCTCACGGGCACAGCTCGCGCCATCCAGGACCTCGCGGAGCGCGCGCGTACCAAGAAGCTCCTGCCCGACGACGTGCAGGGCGGCACGTTCACGATCACGAACCCCGGGAGCTTCGGCACGTTCCACGGGACGCCGATCATCAACCAGCCGCAGTCGGCGATCCTCGGCACCTACGCACTCGTGAAGCGGCCTTGGGTCGTGCAGGACGAGCTCGGGAGCGACGTCATCGCGATCCGGCCGATCATGAACCTCACGCTCACCTACGACCACCGGCTCGTGGACGGCGCGTACGCGGGCATGTACCTGCGCGACCTCCGCGACAAGCTCGAGAGCTGGGACGAGGCGGCGTATTGACGGAGTCGCTCCGCGGCAGCTGCCTCTGCGGGGGTGTGCGGTTCGAGGTCGCCGAGCCGTTCTCGTACACGACGCACTGCCACTGCGAGTTCTGCAAGCGAATCTCCGGCGGGTACGGAACCGTCAGCGGGAGGGTTCCGACGAGCGCGATCCGCCTCCTGCAGGGTGAGGAGCTGCTGCGCTCGTACACGCCGCAGGGTGGATCGGCGAAGACGTTCTGCTCCACGTGCGGCTCCAACCTGTTCGGCGGAGGCTGGCCGGAGTCCGAGAGCTCGAGCGTCCGTCTGGCCGCGTTCGGGCTCGAGTTCGACCGCAAGCCCGAGGCGCATACTTTCGTCCGCTCCGTCGCGGCGTGGGAGATCCTGCCCGACGACGGCCTTCCGCGGTACGAGATCCGCGCAACCTGAGCATGCCGCAGCGGATCACTCCCTTCATCGGATACGAGGACGCGGCGAAGGCGATCGGGTGGCTCGAGCGCGCGTTCGGGTTCGTCGAGGACCGCTCGGCGCGCCACGAGCAGGACGGGGTGATCGGCCACGCCGAGCTCGAGCTCGACGGCGCGAGGATCTACCTGTCGACGCCGAGCGATTACGTGAATCCCCGCCGGATGCGCGAGGAGTCGGAGCTCGCACGACGTGCCTATGACAATCCGTGGGTGATCGACGGGCTCTTCGTCCAGGTCGACGACGTCGATGCGCACCACGCACGTGCGCGTGACGCCGGGGCGACGATCCTGCGCGAGCCCGAGGAGCCGGGCATCGGCCAGCGCATCTACTCGGCCGAAGACCTCGAAGGCCATCGCTGGATGTTCGGGCAGCCCGTCTGATGCGCGCCGGCTACCTGATGAACCTCGGCTTCGTGCCGTACGGCGAGGCGTTCGAGCTCCAGCGGTCTGTCGCAGGTGCCGTTTCGCAAGGGGCGGTTCCCGAGACGGTGATCCTCCTCGAGCACCCGCCGGTCGTGACCATCGGCCGCCGGACGGACACGGGCGTCGAACTACACATCCCGGAGGACGCCGAGGTCGAGATCGCCGAGACCGACCGCGGCGGCAAGTCGACGTTTCACGGGCCCGGGCAGCTCGTCTGCTACCCGATCCTCGACCTGAGGAAGCACGGAAAGGACGTGAAGCGCTACGTGCGCGACCTCGAGGAGGCACTCGTCCGCACGCTCGCGGCGTTCGGGCTCGAGGGCATGCGGTACGACGGCCTGACCGGCGTCTGGATGCAATCCGCGGGAAAACAGGGGCCGAGAAAGATCGCCTCGATCGGTGTGCACGTCTCGCGCTGGGTGACGACGCACGGGTACGCGCTCAACGTCGACCTCGACCCGGCACCGTTCACGGAGTGGATCACGGCGTGCGGGCTCGAGGACGCGCAGTTCACGACGATGGCACGCGAGCTCGAGCGGCCCCTGACGGTGGAGGACGTGCGGCCAGCGGCGATCGTGGCGATCGCGGACGTTTTCGACCTACAGCTCGACGAGATTCCAGCCGACGACGGAGCGGGTCTCTGGCCGCAGTCGATCCACGCATCGCTCGCCGCTCGGTGACGGTCGACATCCGCCCCGCTCCGCGCCCCGGTTGGGACCCGCTTCCCTTCGACGGCTGCGTCGGTGTGGTCGGCCGCGTCCTCGTCCGCGAGGACACCTACTTCGTCGCCGAGCTGCGGTTCTCCGAGAACGCGACGATCCACGAGCACCCGGGAGACAACGACACGGTCGTCGTGTGCCTCGAAGGGCGCGGCTTCACGTCGGTTGCGGGAGAGACCGCAGCGCTCGAGGAAGGCCAGCAGGCTCGCTGGCCGAAGGATGTGCCCCACCGACTGTGGACGGAGGGCTCGACCATGCGGACCCTCATGGTCGAGCACTTCGCCTGACTCAGCCGGGGAACACGTCGTGGCCCGAGACCGGCGTGTCTTCGGAGAAGCGGGAATACGCGATGCGCGGCTCGCACGTCTCCTCATCGACCCCCGCGCCGTGCTTCGACGCCGTCTCGTTCACGGGATAGACGATGCCTCTGCCCTTCCGCCGGGCGCCGACTCCGAGGACGACGCACGGACCGTCGCCGGCGCCCACGAAGATGTGCTCCGTCCAGGGCGGGCAGTGCACGAGGTCCCAGGCCTTCAGCAGCCGTTCCTGGCCTTCGACGATCAGCAGACACTCGCCCGAGAGCACGAGGAAGTCCTCCTGCGCGTCCTCTCCGTGATACATGCCGTTCGACTTTCCGGGGCTCAGGATGCCGATCCCGATCCCGACCTCGTCGAAGCGGACCTCGTCGCTTTCGAACTGCGCGTAGGTGTCGAGCTCGCTGTCGAACCAGCGCGCGTCGCGCACGTTCAGGACGAACCAGCCTTCGCCGACCGGACGTAGGCCGTGTCCATCGTGCTCGAGCGCGGCCTCCGGAACCACCGTCCGTAGACTAGTCGCGATGCAGCGGTCCCTTCCTGTGGCCGAGCGCCCGCGCCGTCCCGAGTGGATGAAGGTTCGGGCGCCGAGCTCCAGTTCGCGCTACTTCGAGGTGAAGGGGCTCATGCGCGAGGGTGGGCTGCACACGATCTGCGAGGAGGCTCGCTGCCCGAACATCGGCGAGTGCTGGGGGCGCGGGACGGCGACCTTCCAGATTCTCGGCGACACCTGCACGCGCGCGTGCCGGTACTGCTACGTGCACTCGGGCAAGCCCGACGGGCCACCAGATCCGCTCGAGCCGCTCAGGCTCGCCCAGGCCGCAGCGCAGATGAAGCTGTCGCACGTCGTCGTGACGTCCGTCGACCGCGACGACCTGCCCGATCGCGGTGCCGCGCACTACGCGGCGACGATCCGCGCGATCAAGCGCAAGCTGCCCGCCGCGAAGGTCGAGATCCTCACGCCGGACTTCCTCGACGTCGAGGAAGAGGCGCTCGGCACGGTGCTCGCCGCGCAACCGGAGGTCTTCAACCACAACATCGAGACCGTGCGCAGGCTGCACGCGAGGATGCGCGGAGCAAAGGCGAGCTACGACAAGGCGCTCTGGCTGCTGGAGCGCGCCAAGGAGGTCGCCGACTACCCCGTGCTGACGAAGTCCGGGATCATCGTCGGGCTCGGCGAGACGAACGACGAGGTCGTCGACACGATGCGCGATCTCCGCGCGCACGGCGTCGACGTGGTCACCATCGGCCAGTACCTCCAACCCTCCCCGAAGCACGCGCAGATCGACCGTTGGGTTCATCCCGACGAGTTCCGCTGGTTCCGCGAGCAGGGCGAGAAACTGGGGTTCGGCTCGGTCTTCTCGGGTCCGCTCGTTCGCTCGTCGTACCGCGCGGACGAGCAGCGCCACGCGGCAGAGACCAGCCGCGGCGCCGTCGCGTACTAGGGCGAGTGACGAGGGGCCGCACGAAGCGGCGGCCCCTCGTCGAGCTTACGGCTGCTGCCCCGGGCGGCTACTTCGTCCGCGTGTACAGAGCAGCGTGTGCGACCTCTTCGCCGCCACTGAACACCTCGAGCCACGCCCAGTCGTCGGTGGTGTCGAAGCCACGAGGGACGCTCACGGTCACGCGGATCGTCGTGGTCGCCCCTGGAGCGAGCGTCACCGACGAAGGTGAGACCGTGTACGACGCGCCTCCCGCGAACGGATCGTCGATCGCGAACGTGAAGGTCGCCGAAGCACCCCGCAGGTTCTTGACCACGATCTGGTCCGTGCGGTTCTGTCCTGACCCCGACGGAACGGCTCCGTAGCCGATGCTGACCGGATCGAGCGAGATGCTCGCCCCGACGGCGTTCGCGGCGTTCAGGAGGCCTGCACCGACGATGTTCGGGTTGTCGACGAACACCTCACCGGTCGCCGCATCCTTCAGCACGCCGCGAACGGCCGTGTTGACGATCGCCGAGCGGACGTCCGGCGCGGTCCACGTCGGATGCGCGTCGAGCACGAGCGCGGAAGCGCCCGCCACGTGCGGCGTCGCCATCGACGTGCCCTGGAAGAACGCCCAGCACGATGGCTCCGTCTGCTCGCACGCCCATGACGGCTGCGAGCTCAGCACGTTCACGCCGGGAGCCACGACGTCCGGCTTGATCCGGAACTTCACGTCGGTCGGGCCCTCGCTCGAGAACCCGGCCATGATGTTGTCGTTGTCCGTGTTGAAGTAGTCGAGCCCGGCGACGATCGTCGTGGCGATGCCGTCGCCCTTCGCCTTCAGCGCGAGGCCGTCCACGAGCCCGAGCATGTATGCCGGAACCGTTGGCTGCGCGGGCGTGCCATCGGAAGCCATCGCAGTCGGGTCTCCCGCCACGTTGTTCACGACGAGTACTGCGACCGCTCCTGCTGTCTGAGCGTTGCGGATCTTGGCCGAGAACGTGCAGGTGCCACGGGAGATGAGTGCGATCTCACCGGCGAGGCTGCCTGCGGGAAGTGCGGAGCAAGCCGTGGCGAGGCCCGTGACCGAGTTGGTCGCGCCCTCCGTCACGACGTCGAGTGGAGCCGTGAGGTCGTCCTCGACGGTCTCGAACTCGCCCGCCGCCGCGCCGTAGAGACCTCCGTCGGCCGTTCTCACCGGCGACCCGACGAAGTGCCCGACGCTGCTTGCGCCGACCGTGAGAGCGCGAGCGGCGAACCCCGGCGACTCGACCGTCTCGTCGCCCGGCCCCGAGTTCCCGGCCGCGACGGCGATGACCATGCCGGCGCGGTCGAACCGCTCGATCGCGTGGACGTAGATGTCCCGGGCTCCGTTGGAGCCGCCGCCAAGACTCATATTGGCCACGTCGAACCCGAGCTCGAACGCACGCTCGAGGCCGTTGAGGATGTCCTCCGAGCGTGCGCTCCCCGCGGTGCCGGGGAACACGTTGAAGTTCCCGAGCAGTGCGCGTGGCGCAACGCCCGACGGGTCGTACGGGATGTCGACCGGGCTTCCGGTCGCCGGATCGTCGATCCAGGCCAGCGTGTGCGCGTTGCACGCGGCCGTGCCCGCGACGTGGGTCCCGTGCCCGTTGACGTCGGACGTGTCGAGACCGTCCTTCGCCACCTTGTTCCCGAAGACCTCGGCGACGATGACCTTGTCGTTCGTCCCGCCGTTCACGGGATTGTCCGGAGCGTTCCCTTCCGGATAGCCGACGTCGCTGAAGCACGGGTGCCGGACGTCGATCCCCGTATCGATGATCGCGATCTTCACCCCGTCCCCGGCATTTGTGGGCGTCCCCGGCGAGACTGCGGTCCACGCCTGGAGCGCGCTGATCAGCGCCAGGTCGGGATCGCCGTCCGCCTGCGGAGTGAACAGAGTCTGGAACTGGGCCCGCACGACCTGAGGCGCAGAGCGGACGAGGTCGAGGTCGGCGCCGTTGAGGTCGACCGCGACGGCGTGAACTGCCGTGTCGTAGGTGCTCGTCACCCGGGCCTCGGGCACGTGCACGCGAAGCCACCGAACGAACCCGGCGCGGACCCGGGACAGCCCGGCGCGCTGCGTGCGGACGGCCTTGCTACTGAAGTCGATCCTGCCGCCCGGAGCCGCCTTCGTTGTGGCGGCGACTGTCAGCGGAGCGCCGCGAAGCTCCACGAGCGCAGAGCCTCCATCGACGGTCGCTGCGGCAGCGGTGCTCCCGGCGACTCCTGCGCCTGCGCCGAGGACCACGACGAGCGCGATCGCCGACAGCACGACGACCGCAGTGCGTATGCGGTGCATACATCCCCCTTTTCTCGTTTTCTCTCCCACTGGGCACGGCGAATGCCGCATCGCCGGTTGTACCCCTGCTTGCACGACTTGAATCACGGATAGCTGGCGCCACGCCGTGAAGGCCCGGCGTGGCGCCGTCCCCTGGTGGGCCTACGACCCCCGGATCGTGACGCGGCGCGTGAGCCTCTCGCCGTTGATGTCGTTCAGCTCGAACGTGGCCGTATAGGACGCCTTCTTGGCGACCCTGAACCCGCCGAGACGGAAGTTGATCGTGCAGTCCGCCTGCAGCGGTGCGGCACGCTGGCCGACGTCGACCAGCCGACCGCCGACCCTCACGCGCCAGGTGACGCCGATCGTCTCACCCCTCGAATCGACGACGCAGAACCGCCTCGCGTGCAGCGTCACGGCCGGAGAGGCGGCGCCGCGCCGGAACGCCAGCACGGCATTTCGGGCATCGAGCGGCCGCGCCGCCGACGAGAACCTCGACGGTGTGGAACCTTTGCTGACGCCCGTCCGGGTGTAGAGCCCCGACTCCCAGGGCTGTCCCGGATCGTCCTGGTACACGAACCAGATGAACATCGACACGAACGGGTACGTGCGGGCGATCGCGATCGCCTCGCGCAGGTAGGCGGCCTGCTTCGAGTACGGCACGCCGAAGGCATCCTGCGGCTTCGTCTCGTGCCCGTACTCGGTGACCCAGATCGGAACGCTCTTGCGCGTGAAGAGACGCGAGAGATTCTTCTCGAGGTCGGGCAGCGAGCCGAGCGTGACGTTCGGCCATCTGACCTTCTGCGAGGGCTTCAGGTTAGGCCGGAACGGGTACGGATGGTGCGCCCAGGCGTCGAACTTCAGTCGCGGGTTGGCTCTCGCCAACGCCTCCAGGAAGCGCCCCGGAGAATGGACCGGGCGAACGCCCGAGGGGTTGTCGGTCCCGCGCGCCGACGTCTCACCGATCGCGACGAGGGCGCGCGGGTTCCCCGCCTTGATCCCCTCGTACCCCGCGGCGTAGAGGCGGGCGTAGTTCCTCGGTGCGACCGAGCGGCCTCGCCCGTCGAACTGCGGAGCGAGGAAGACCTGCAGGTTCGGCTCGTTCCAGACCGACCAGAACCGGACGAAGGGGTACCCGTCGAAGCGTCCGGAGTAGCGCGAAGCGATCGCCCGCGCGAAGGCCGTGAAGTCGCCGAGGCGCCGCGGCATGACGTTCGGCGTCTTCCCGCCGTTTGCCCAGCGCGGCGTCCCCACGAGCGAGAGGAGCACCTCCATGTCCTGCTCCTGCGCGGTGCGAATCGCATCGTCGAGGTCGTCGAAGTTGTAGGCCGGATCGAACGGATCCGACGGGAGCGCGGGGCGTTGCCGCGCGGTCTGGTCCCAGTGCACCAGGAGCCGCATCACCGATGCCCCCTGGCTCGCGGAGGACTCGATCCGACTGGCGCGGTCATCGACCCAGCGGAAGCTCGGGTCGTCGTGGAATCCGATCCACATCCGCTCTGCCGCATGTGCGGCCGGCGCGGCCAGCGCGGCTGCGGCAAAGAGCACGAAGGCGAAGCGAAGTATTCCTCTCACGGGCATTCCTCCTTGCGATCGGGGTCTGCACGACACGTGCAGCGGCACAAGGCGTTCCGCAGATCGAGAATCTGCACGGAGCAGACGCTCGATCGCGGGAGTCGAAGACGGGGTTCGGCCCACCGTAGCGACTCGCATGTGAGGGTTCCGTAAGTAGAGCGTCGGATCGCGTACCTTGAGGAGGTGCTCCGGTGCGTCGCGATCGCGATCGCCGTTCTCGTCGCCGCCTCGGTAGCCGGCTCCGCCGCCGGAGGCGAGAGCCAGCTCCGCGTCCGCGAGTTTCCCCTCCGGGGCGGCACGCATCCGCACGACGTCGCTCCTGCCCGCGACGGCGGCATCTGGTACACGGCGCAGCACACGGGCCAGCTCGGCTGGCTGAACCCGCGGACCGGGAAGTCCCGGCTCACACGACTCGGCAACGGCTCGGCACCGCACGGCGTCATCGTCGGGCCGGACGGGGCGCCGTGGATAACGGACGGTGGCCTGAACGCCATCGTGCGAGTCGATCCCCGCACGCGGAAGGTTCGTCGCTTCGCGCTACCGCGAGGCAGCGCCTACGCAAACCTCAACACGGCGACCTTCGATCGGCGAGGTGTGCTGTGGTTCACCGGGCAGAGCGGGATCTACGGCCGCCTCGACCCGAAGGCCGGCAAGGTGCGCGTGTTTCGGGCGCCGCGCGGAGAAGGCCCCTACGGGATCACGACGACGCCGTCCGGAGACGTGTACTACGCCTCGCTCGCCGGGAGCTACCTCGGTCGAATCGATGTGCGTACCGGGCGGGCGACCGTGCTGCGCCCGCCGACCGCGGGTCAGGGCGCACGGCGCGCCTGGTCGGACTCCAGCGGCCGGATCTGGATCAGCGAGTGGAATGTTGGCAGGGTCGGCATGTACAACCCGCGCACGAAGCGGTGGCGGGAGTGGCGCGTCCCCGGCTCGAATCCGATGATCTACGCCGTCTACGTCGACGAGTTCGACATGGTCTGGCTCACCGACTTCGGCGCCAATGCGCTCTGGCGGTTCGACCCGAGCACGGGCAGGTTCGAGAAGGTCGCGCTGCCGACTGCCGACGCCGCGGTGCGCCAACTCCTCGGCCGACGGGGAGAGGTCTGGGGGGCGGAGTCCGGCACCGACAAGCTCGTCGTCGTCTCGACGCGCTGAACGAGGAAGGGCCGCCCGAGGGCGGCCCTTCGTTTCCTTCAAGCGGGTCCGTTTTCAGCTCACGAAGGCGCTAGCCCGAACGTCGCCAGCCACGTGAGATCGTCCGGCTGGTCGACACGGTACGCGCCGTTGTGTCCCTTGCATGTGTCCGTCGTGCCGAACGACGTGACTCCTCCGACCACGTTCGACGTGCCGATGAAGTTCGGCCCGCCGGAGTCCCCGAAGCACGTGCCGCCCCGCTTCGCATCGAACGACGTCGTGAACGCGAAGTCCCCGACGAAGCCGTTGTCGATGCCCATGAGCCGCGGGTGAGCGACCATGCGGATCCGCAGCGCCTCGTCCTTGAATGCCGCGGCATCCGGGAAGCTCTTCTGGAGGCCATAGCCGACAGCCGTCAGTGACGCATGCTTCGGCAGGTCGCTGAGCTCACCTTCCGACGGAAGCGCACCGAACCCCCTGCCGGTGACCGGCGCACTGAGCGTGACCACGCCGAGGTCGTGCAGGAAGAACGCATTCGGGTCGTACTGCGGATGTGTGTGCGGAGCACCTGCGGCGTCACCGGTGCACGGGTAGCCCGTGATGCCGGCGCACGGATTCGGGCCTGCCGCTGGGTAGCCCGTCCCAAGCGGGATCCCGGTCGGAAGGCCCGAGGAGAAGAAGATCACGGCGCTCGCCGCCGGCGCCTCCGTGCAGTGGCCGGCCACCATGAACACCGTCGATGACATGAGCGTGCCGGAGCACCGCCAGAGCGGAACGCCCGCAGCGTTCTTCGCGACCATCAGGCCGACGTACGGATGGCCCTCGCCGTCGGGCTCACCGTTGGTGATCGCCCCAGCCGGGACGATCCCGATTGCCAGCGCGGTTGCGAGTACCGCGCTCAGCGCTAGAAGCTTTCCCATATCTCCCCTTCTGCTCGCGCCCGGCCTGTCCGGGCGACGCATTGACCCTATCCATATCCGGCGGTTGGGAAACTCAGAACAGTTCAGCCGTGCGGCTTGGCCATCCGGTCGTAGTCGAGCGCCTGATCGAGCGTGGCCTCGTCAACGCCGGCCTCGCGGGCGACCTCCCGCAACGGCCGGCCCGACGCCGTCGCCTCCTTCACGATCTCCGACGCCTTGTCGTAGCCGATGTACGGATTGAGCGCCGTAGCGGCGGAGAGCGTGCTCTCGGCGTACTGCTCGTTTCGCTCGCGGTTCGCCTCGACCCCGTCGACGCACTTCTCGGCGAGCATTCGGGACGCGCTTGCGAGGAGGCCGATCGACTGCAGAAGGTTGCGGGCCAACAGCGGGACGTAGACGTTGAGCTCGAAGTGGCCGCCCATCCCTCCGACCGTGATGGTCGTGTCGTTGCCGATCACCTGAGCCGCGACCTGCGTGACGACCTCGGGAATGACCGGGTTCACCTTCCCGGGCATGATCGAGCTGCCCTTCTGCAGTTCGGGGAGGAAGATCTCGGTAAGCCCTGCACGCGGACCCGAGCCCATGAGCCGGAGATCGTTCGCGATCTTCGTGAGCGACACCGCGACGACCTTCAGCGCGCCCGAGGCCTCGACGAGGCCGTCCCGGGCGGCCTGCGCCTCGAAGTGGTCGGCGGGGGCGGAGATCGTCAGACCCGTGTCGGCGGAGAGATGGTCGCGCACGCGGGCGGCGAACTCTGGATGGGTGTTCAGCCCCGTGCCGGTCGCAGTGCCTCCGAGCGGGATCTGGCCGAGACGCGGCATCGCGTCCTCGACCCTGGCGATGCCCTGACGAACCTGCGCCGCATACCCGGCGAATTCCTGGCCGAGCGTCACCGGAACGGCGTCCATGAGATGCGTCCGGCCCGACTTCACGACGTCGTCGAACTCAGCGGCCTTGCGCTCGAGCGACTCGGCGAGCAGCGTCAGCGCGGGCAGGAGGTCGCTCGCGATCTCGCCGAGCGCGGCGAGGTGCACCGCGGACGGAAAGACGTCGTTCGACGACTGGCCCATGTTGACGTGATCGTTCGGATGCACCCCTTCGCCCGCCAGCGTCGCGATCACCTCGTTCGCGTTCATGTTGGAGCTCGTGCCGGACCCGGTCTGGAAGACATCGATGGGGAATTGGTCGTCGAACTGGCCCTCCGCGATGCGGTCGCCTGCCGCAGCGATGCGGTCGGCGAGGTCGCGGTCGAGCAGCTCGAGATCGGCGTTCGCGCGCGCCGCGGCGGCCTTGATTCGTCCGAGCCACCGGGCCACGGGAACCGGAATCGGCTCGCCGGAGACGGGGAAGTTCGCTATCGCCTTCTCGGTCTCCACGCCCCAGAGCGCCTTCTTCTCGGTCGCCTCCGTCACCGCGGCGAGTCTAGCTCCGTCACGTCCGACTCCTCGCGGTGAGCGAGCTCACGGTCGGAGATGCGCGGGCGCTGTGGGGAAGCAGCCGACACGTACCTCAGCGCGCGCGCATCCGTGCGGCCGTCCGCGGCGGCACGCTCGCGTGATCACAGGCTGAGGGGCCCGCTCACGGCCTGCGGGGACTCCGCAGCTCGAATGCGTGGAATGTCCCTTGGAATCGCGCGATCCTCCTGGGAGAATCCGGAACAACCGGCCCGGGGGCCGGGGTTGATCGGGAGGGGGTACACGATGAAGATCGAGCAGCGTCTCACCCGTCGCACGTTCGTGGCATGGGTCGGTGGCGCGAGCGCGGGGTTCTACCTGTTCGGACGACTACCGGGCACGACCGGCCCCGTTGCGCTCGCCCAGATCCCAGGCGGAACGCTTGACCCGACCGTCGTCGACAAGTTCGTGACGCCGCTCCTGATCCCGCCGGTCATGCCGAGGGCGGACACGATCATTCGGCGGGGTCAGACAATCGACTACTACGTGATCTCGATGAAGCAGTTCGAGCAGCAGATCCTGCCCGCAGGCCTGCCCGCGACAACGGTCTGGGGCTACGGTGCGGTGAAGTCGGCAAGCCCGAGCGGCTTGCTTCTCCACAACGCGCCCTCGCTCACGATCGAAGCACAGGCAGATCGGCCGGTGCGGGTGAAATGGATCAACGACCTCAAGGATGCGGACGGGGACTACCTCCCGCATCTGCTCCCGGTCGACCCGACCCTGCACTGGGCCAACCCACCGGGCGGCAACAAGGATCGGGACACGCGACCGACCTTCACCGAGACACCCGGCCCGTACGAGGGGCCGGTACCCATGATCACCCACGTGCACGGCGCCGTAGGCGTGGCCGACGACAGCGACGGCTATGCGGAGGCGTGGTATCTGCCTGCGGCCAAGAACATCCCTCCGGGCTACGCGAGAAACGGCACCTGGTTCCGCTTCTTCGCGGCCAAGGCGGCCGGTTCCTACGGCGTCGGCTGGCCCCCCGGCTCCGCCGTCTTCCAATACCCGAACAAGAACCGGGCCTCGACGATCTGGTACCACGACCACGCGCTCGGCATGACGCGCCTCAATGTCTACGCAGGTCCGGCAGGCTTCTACATCGTCCGCGGAGGTACCGCCGGCGACGACGCTGTGGTGGACTCGCGGTCCGGGTCGACGGCACTGCTGCCGGGCCCCGCGCCCGTGGCCGACGACCCGCCCAACAAGACGTACTACGAGATTCCGATCGCGATCCAGGATCGCGCCTTCAACAGGGACGGGTCACTCTTCTATCCCGACTCACGAGAGTTCTTCGACGGCGCAACCGCCGACGATCCGGGCTTCATCCCGGACACCGATCTGTCGCCGATCTGGAATCCCGAGTTCTTCGGGAACACGATCATGGTCAACGGGAACACGTGGCCGTACCTGGCGGTCGAGCAGCGCCGCTACCGCTTCCGCTTCCTCAACGGCTGCCAGTCGAGATTTCTCATCCTCGACTTCAACGGCATCCCGGGAGTCGAGGTCTGGCAGATCGGTAACGAAGGCGGGTTCCTGGCCGCGCCGGTCGACGTCACGGGCAGCCACGGGAACCGCCTCCTGATGGGCCTCGCCGAGCGTGCGGACGTCATCGTCGACTTCACGAACGTTCCCTTCGGCAACCACGTGTTGGGCAACGTGGGGCCTGACGAGCCGTTCGGCGGCGGCGAGCCCGGCGAAGAGCCGCCCGATGGCTTCGATGTCGCAGATCCTGACTCGACCGGCCAGATCATGGAGTTCCGCGTCGGGTTGGCGGAGACGCCAGATACGACTACGCCTCCACAGTTCCTCGTGTTGCCGGCCATCACGCCGCTCCCGGCGCCCGTGAGGACGCGCCAGCTCGCCCTGGTGGAGGAGATGTCGATGCAGTGGGACGGCCCTGCTGCGGCGATGCTCGGGACGGTGGAAGATGGAAGCCCAGTCCACATGATGTGGGCCGACGAGGTCACCGAGAACCCGAACGTTGGCGACACCGAGATCTGGGACCTCTACAACACGACGGCCGACGCCCATCCGATGCACATTCACGAAGTTGTCTTCGAGGTCGTGGATCGGGAAGGCCTCGTCCTCGACGACGACGCGGAAGTCGAGACGCCCATCCAGCTCGACGGCAACGTCAGGCCTCCGGAAGCGTGGGAGACGGGCTTCAAGGACACCGTCATCGCCTATCCGGGCGAGGTCACGCGCGTGAAGGCCCGGTTCGACTCACCCGGCCAGTTCGTCTGGCACTGTCACATCGTCGAGCACGAGGACAACGAGATGATGCGGCCGTATCGGATAGGGCCACCGCAGCCCGGACAGCCGAAGCCGTAGTCGCTAGTTCGCGGACGAGATGCTCGCAGTCGCGAGGAGCTCGTCCCAGGTGCAGAGCTTCACGCGGGGGCGGCCGTGCGGCTCGCCGCGCGAGCGCTCGAGCGCGTCGATCGCCTCCCAGCCCGCATACATCACCAACACGGCCTCGCGATCGGCGAGGGCCTCTTCGATCGTGCCTCCCGCGCGCGCGCGCAGCCGTCCGTCGCGGGCATCCTCGAGGACACGCTCTACGGTCTCCGTCGCGTCCTTCTTGTTCGTCCCGATCACACCGGTCGGGCCACGCTTGATCCAGCCGGCGCAGTAGAGACCGGGAATTGGAGCGCCGCGCTCGTCCAGCACGCGGCCGTCGCTGTTCGGGATCGTTCCCGACTGCTCGTCGAACGGGACGCCCGGGATCGCAATGCCGCGATACCCCACGCTGCGGAAGACCAGGCCGCATGAGACCGCCTCGCGTTCGTCGGTCGCAACGGCGCGGACCGATCCGCGCTCGTCGGGCTCGAGTTCGTTGCGCGCGATCTCGATCCCCTCGACGCGCTCCCGCCCGAGGATGGCGACGGGCGAGGAGCGAAAACGAAGCCGGACCGTCCGTGGCTTCCCCGACGGCTCCCGGGTGGCGAAGTCGCGCAGGATCTCGACGTTTCGCTGGACGACGTTCGGCGCGGCCTCCAGCTCCGCCGCGCTCGCCGGATCGAGCTCGAGCTCCGCCGGGTCGACCACGACATCGGCGCCGCCCAGGTTCCCGAGCTCCGCGAGCTCGGTCGCGGTCCATGCGGCCTGAACGGGCCCGCGGCGGCCGAGGACGACAATCTCGCGGATGCGCGAGGAGACGATCGCCTCGATCGCGGCGTCCGTGGTGTCGGTGGGAGCGAGCTCCTCGCGCGTCAGCGCGAGCATGCGCGCGACGTCGAGCGCGACGTTCCCGTTCCCGACGACGACGGCACGCTCGTGCGAGAGGTCGAAGTCGAGATGCTGGTGGTCGGGATGGCCGTTGTACCAGGCGACGAGCTCGGTGGCCGCCCACGATCCCGGCAGGTCCTCGCCGGGGATGCCGAGTCGCCGATCGGCCTGGGAGCCGACCGCGTAGACAACGGCGTCGTAGAGCGCCGCGAGCTCCTCGTGCGTGACGTCGCGGCCGATCTCGACGTTGCCGAGGAAGCGGAAACCCGGCCGCGCCGCGATCTTCTCGAACGCGCGTGAGACGGTCTTGAGCTGCGGGTGGTCGGGTGCGACGCCGAGCCGAACCAGGCCCCACGGCGTCGGCAGGCGCTCGACCATGTCGACCTCGACCTTCGGATCCTCGCTCGCGAGCAGGGCAGCCGCCGCGTAGAACGCGGCCGGGCCCGAGCCGACGACGGCGGCGCGCAGCGGAGCGCTCACATGGCCGATCCTAGAGAGGGGTGGTGCTGCTAGTGGCTACAGCCGTCGCCGCAGCCGCCGACGTGCGTGCCCTCGGGCAGCTCCTCGCCCTCGTCCACCTGGAAGGAGTGGCCGCAGCCGCACGAGGAGACGGCGTTCGGGTTGTCGATCTTGAAGCCCGACTCGGAGATCGTGTTCAGGAAGTCGATCGTGGTGCCGCGAAGGTAGGGCGCGCTGTACGGGTCGACGACGACCGGGATGCCCTCGAGCGCGAGCTCGACGTCACCCTCGGCAGCGCCGGCGTCGAAGCCGAGGCCGTACTGAAACCCGGAGCACCCGCCCCCCTGGATCGCCACGCGCAGAACGAGGGTCGCCGCGTCGTCCTCCTCGGCCATGAGCTCCTTGATCTTCGCCGCCGCGACGGGCGTGAGGGAGATGAGGGTCTCGGTGGGGTGCTCGACGGTAGCCACGGGCTCATGGTAGCGGACGGGGTCACGGGCTCCACCCGCGACTTTGTGACACTCGTATCGCTCATTCTGTGCGGGTTTTCCGAACCCTTCGTGCGCCCGAAGGGGGAGTGCTAGGCTCGGCTCGGTCTCGACGTTCCGGGGGTCATCGTGCTTTCGAACTGGCTGCCCTTCCTCTTCTACGCCCTCTTCGCGGCAGCCATCCCCGCCACGATGATCGTCGCGTCGTTCGTCCTCCCGGGCCGCCCGGTGTCGCGGACGAAGCAACGCATGCTGCCGTTCGAGTCGGGCGTGTCGGAAGGCGCCCCGAACCGCGACAAGCGCTTCACCGTCAGCTTCTACCTGACGGCGATCCTCTTCATCCTCTTCGACATCGAGATCGTCTTTCTCTACCCGCTCGCCGTGCAGCTCGACGCCCTCGGCTGGTTCGGCATCGGCGAGTTCCTCGTGTTCATCGCGATCCTCGGCGTCGCCTACGTCTACGTCTGGCGGAAGGGAGCGCTCAACTGGCACTGAAGCGCGAGCTGCCCGTCGTGAGCGACCGTCCGCTGGCGAAGGCGGGCCTGCAGTCCGAGCGGGTCCTCTGGCCGGACCGTGGCCCCGGTGTCTTCGAGCGCGAGGTCCAGGAGATCGAGGACGCGCTCCTGCTGACGACCCTCGAGAAGGCGGTTGCGTGGGCGCGGTCGAACTCCGTCTGGCCGGACACGTTCGGCCTTGCCTGCTGCGCGATCGAGATGATGTCCATCGTCTCGTCGCGCTACGACATCGCGCGCTTCGGGATGGAGCGCTTCTCCTCGTCGCCGCGCCAGGCGGACCTGCTCATCGTGTCGGGCCGTGTCACGCACAAGATGGCCGCGCCGATCCGGCAGGTCTACGACCAGATGCTTGAGCCGAAGTGGGTCATCGCCATGGGCGCCTGCGCGAGCTCGGGCGGGATGTTCAACAACTACACGATCCTCCAGGGCGTCGACAAGATCGTCCCGGTCGACATCCATGTCCCCGGTTGCCCGCCGCGACCCGAGGCGCTGATCGAGGGGATCGTCCGGCTGCACGAGAAGATCCGAGGGGGCGTCCCGCCCGCGTACGAGATCCGCGGGGTCGCTGAATGAGCTACGCCGGCGTCCCGGGCGTGGTCGAGACGCGCGAATCGTTCGACGAGACGACGCTCGTCGTCGACCCGGCACGGCTCGTCGAGGCCTGCACCTCGCTCCGAGACGAGCACGGCTTCAACTTCCTCGGCGACATCGCGGTCGCCGACTACCTCGGCTGGGGCGAGCAGGAGGTCGCCGGCTACATCGGGACGGCGGGCGGGCGCGATCTCCACGTGCCCGGTTCGCAGGGTCTCGCGCGCGTTCCGGACCCGAAGCCGAAACGCTTCTCCGTCTCGTACCACCTGCTCCGCGTCTCCGACGACCCCGTGCGGCTCCGCGTCCAGGTGTGGCTCGACGACGGAGAGGCGATCCCCAGCGTGCTCCCGGTCTGGCCGGCTGCCGACTGGTTCGAGCGCGAGGCCTGGGACATGATGGGCATCCGTTTCGAGGGCCACGCGAACCTCGTCCGGATCCTCATGCCCGAGGACTGGGAAGGGCACCCCCTCCGCAAGGACTACCCGCTCGGCGGCGAGCCCGTCCGCTTCTCGGACGAGGACTGATGAGCATCCTTCCGTCCACCCGTATCTACGAGGGGACGCGGATTCCGCACCCGGTCCCCACGATCCTCGAGGTCGATCCGGAGAAGCACCGCCTCGACGACATCCTGCGCGTCAACTTCGGGCCGAACCATCCGTCGACGCACGGCGTCCTCCGGCTCGTGGTCGACCTCGACGGCGAGACCGTCGCGGGAATCCGTGCGGTCATCGGGTACCTGCACACCGGCTTCGAAAAGAACATGGAGCACAAGTCGTGGTGGAAGTCGGTGACCTACGCACCGCGCATCGACTACGTGGCGTTCCACGCGAACGAGCTCCTCTACGTCCTGGCGATCGAGAAGCTGCTCGGCATCGGGGTCCCCCGCCGCGCGGTCTGGGCGCGGATGGCGATGGCCGAGCTGAACCGCATCCACTCCCACCTGGTGTGGCTCGGCACGTCCGCGCTCGAGCTCGGGGCAATCTCGCTCTTCTGGTACTGCTTCGACGACCGCGACCAGATCCTCGACCTCTTCGAGATGGCCGGCGGGGCGCGCATGCACACCCGGTACGTCCAGGTCGGAGGCCTCGCCGAGGACCTGCCGCCGGCGTTCACCGCGGAGGCTCGGAAGTTCTGCGAGTCGATGCCGAAGTCGGTGGACGAGTACGAGGCGATCCTCGACCGCAACGCCATCTGGCTCGAACGGACGAAGGGCGTCGGGCTTCTGTCGGCGGACGATGCTCTTGCGCTCGCGCAGTCGGGGCCGATGCTGCGCTCGACCGGCGTGGACTGGGATCTGCGGCGCGACATGCCGTACCTCGCCTACGACGAGGTCGAGTTCGACGTGCCCGTCTATCCCAACGGGGACGTGTATGACCGGTACAAGGTCCACATGGACGAGATGCGCGAGTCGGTGCGCATCGTCGCCCAGTGCCTCGACAGGCTCGACGAGACGGACGGCGAGCCGTGGATCGCCGACGACCGCAAGGTCGTGCTGCCTCCGCGCCATGAGCTCCACACCTCGATGGAGTCGTTGATCCACCACTTCAAGATCGTCACCGAGGGCTTCATCGTCCCCGAGGGCGAGGTCTACGTCGCCATCGAGTCGCCACGCGGCGAGGCAGGCTGCTACCTCGTGTCGGACGGTGGACCGCGGCCCTGGCGCGTGAAGTTCCGCGCGCCGAGCTTCGCAGCCCTGCAGGCGACGGCCACCATCGTGCAGGGCCTCCTCATCGCGGACCTGATCGCGGCCGCCGGTTCGCTCGATCCGGTCATGGGAGACGCGGACAGGTGAACGACGCCCAGATTCAGAGGCTCCGCAAGCAGTACCCGGACCCGCTCTCGGCTGTCATGCCGGCGCTGCGCATCGCCCAGGAGCAGAACGGCGGCTGGCTCTCGCCGGACACGATTCGCGAGGTTGCGGACGCGCTCGAGCTCACGCCTGCGTACTGCCTCTCGATCGCGTCCTTCTACGACCAGTACCGGCTCGAGCCCGTCGGCCGACGTGTGGTCGAGGTGTGCACGAACGTCCCATGTGCACTGGCCGGCGCGCAGCAGGTCGTCGAGGCCTTCGAGCGCGAGCTGGAAGTGACGGCCGGGTCGACACGGGAGGACGGTGAGTACACGCTCGGGACGATCGAGTGCCTCGGCGGCTGCGGCTGGGCGACGGTCGTCGCGATCGACAACCGCCACCGGCTCCGCGTCACGGCCGACGACGTGCCCGGGATCGTAAAGGAGCTGCGCGGTGCCTGAGCATCCGCAGATCGTGTTCGCCGGAACCGACGGCGGTGCGGTCCTCGACATCGATCGGTACCGAGCCGCAGGCGGCTTCTCGGCCCTGGCCAAGACCCGTGCGATGGCGCCGGACGACGTGATCGCGGAGCTGGAAGCCTCGGGGCTGCGCGGACGGGGCGGCGCGTTCTTCCCGACCGGGCGCAAGTGGGCGTTCGTCCCCAAGCCCGAGGCTCTCCCGAAGCCGCACTACCTCGTCGTCAACGCGGACGAGTCCGAGCCGGGGTCGTTCAAGGACCGCGAGATCATGCTGCGCGTCCCGTTCCGCTTCCTCGAGGGCTGTCTTATCGCGGCCCACGGGATCCAGTCGCAGCACGTATTCGTCTACATCCGCGGTGAGTACGAGCGCGAGTTCGAGATCCTGCGCGACTCGCTCGAGGCGGTCCGGAAGGACGACCTTCTCGGCGGAGTCACCGTTGTCGTCCACCGCGGCGCCGGCGCCTACATCTGCGGCGAGGAGACCGCGCTCCTCGAGTCGCTCGAGGGCAAGCGCGGCCAGCCGCGCACGAAGCCGCCGTTCCCGGCGATCGCCGGCCTCTACGCGGCGCCGACCGCGGTGAACAACGTCGAGTCGATCACCACCGTCACGTCGGTCTTCGAGCTGGGCGCAGCCGAGTACGCGAAGCTCGGCGTCGAGAACTCGACCGGCACGCGCGTCTTCTCGCTCTCCGGCGACGTCGCGAACCCCGGCAACTACGAGCTGCCGCACGGGATCTCGATGCGCGAGCTCGTCTACGACATCGGAGGCGGTATCGCAAACGGGCGCGAGCTGAAGGCCGTCATCCCCGGCGGCTCGTCCACGTCCGTGCTCACCGCGGACGACATCGACGTGAAGATGGACTTCACGTCGCTCGTGGAGGCCGGCTCCTCCATCGGCTCGGCGGGCGTGATCGTCATCGACGACCGCTGCTGCATGGTGCAGCTCGGCATCCGCGTATCGCAGTTCTACGAGCACGAGTCGTGCGGCAAGTGCACGCCGTGCCGCGTGGGCACGAAGTGGGTCACGCAGATCCTCGAGAAGATCGAGGACGGGCGCGCGGCGCAGGCGGACCTCGACCTGCTGCTCTCGGTGTGCGACCGGATCATGGGCAAGTGCCTGTGCCCGCTCGGGGACTCCGACGCGATCGCGGTGCTCAGCTACGTCGACCGGTTCCGCGAGGAGTTCCAGGCCCACATCGACCTGGGGCGCTGCCCGTTCGACGGCGAGTCGTCGCTCGAGGGGATCCTCGCACCGTCGGCCATGCATGCAAGTCAAGGCCACGAGGCGGCGCATGTCTGAGCTCCTCTCGGTCACCGTCGACGACCGCCAGGTCGAGGTGCCCAAGGGCACGGGCCTCGTGGAGGCAGCGCAGGCCGCGGGGATCGAGATTCCCGTGTTCTGCTACGAGCCCCGCCTGGGCCCGCCCGTCGGCGCATGCCGGATGTGCCTGGTCGAGATCGAGGGCATGCCGAAGCTCCAGGCCGGGTGCACGCTGACGGTGGCGGACGGGATGGCCATCAAGACGAGCGCCACGTCGGCGAAGGCGGCGGAAGGGCAGGAGGCGACTCTCGAGTTCATCCTCGTCAACCATCCGCTCGACTGCCCGGTCTGCGACAAGGGCGGTGAGTGCCCGCTGCAGGATCTGACTTTCCGCTACGGGCCTGGCAACACGCGGATGTCGTTCTCGAAGCTGACGTTCGACAAGCCCATCCCGGTCTCGCCTCTCATCGCGCTCGACCGCGAACGCTGCATCCTCTGCTACCGCTGCACGCGGTTCTCCGAGGACGTCGCCGAGGACGGTCAGCTCATCGCGCGGAACCGCGGTGCCCACACGGAGATCGCGACCTTCGAGGACGAGCCGTACCGCTCGCCGTTCTCGGGCAACGTCGTCGAGCTGTGCCCCGTCGGCGCGCTGACCTCGACGCTGTACCGCTTCGACGCACGACCGTGGGAGATCCAGAACGTCCCGACGGTCTGCACCGGCTGTGCGGTTGGCTGCAACACGTCCGCGACGATTCGCGAGGGCAAGGTCAAGCGGATCCTCTCGCGCAACCACCCGGAGATCGACCGCGGATGGCTCTGCGACAAGGGCCGCTTCTCGTATCCGCACCTGCGCGCCGAGGACCGCATCACGTCGCCTCTTCGCCGCGGGAGGAAGGGTCTCGAGGCGACCTCGTGGGACGAGGCACTCGACGAGGCGGAGACGATGCTGCGCGAGTCGCGCGGCTCCATCGTGACGGCGTTCTCCGGCTCCGAGACGATCGAGATCGCGTACGCGCTCGGGAGGCTGCTTCGCGGCGGCCTCGACGCACACTCGGCGGTGCTGCCCGAGGCGACCTCGGACGCGCTGGAGGCTTTCCGCATGCCGTTGAGCGCGATCGGCGAGGCGGGGCTCGTCGTCGTGGTAGGCGACGACCCGGTCGTGGAACGCGCGCCGATCGTCGACCTCTGGATCAAGGAGGCGCGGCGCCGAGACGCGGAGATCGTCGTGTACTCGCCCACCGGCTCGGAGACAACTGCGCCGGGCGCGGGTGCGGAGATCTGTCGCGAGCTCGCGTCCGGGAAGAGCCGCGTGGCGAAC
Source organism: Gaiellaceae bacterium (assembly GCA_021323315.1). Taxonomy (GTDB): domain Bacteria; phylum Actinomycetota; class Thermoleophilia; order Gaiellales; family Gaiellaceae; genus GMQP-bins7. Next base: position 26,350 of record JAJTCQ010000004.1, read on the forward strand.
GCGCTACGCGGCGCCGAGCGCGCCGTGCTCGTCTGGTCGGGCCCGGGAGGAGGCGGCGGCGCGCGTATCGCGGAACTCGCGCACGCTCTCGGATTCGCCGACAAGCCCGGATGCGGCGCGTTCCACCTTCCCGCCGCCTCCAATCCCCGGGGGGTTGCACTCGCCTGGGCCGTCGCCGCCGATGCCGACGAGACCAACCCCGAACCCATCGAGCTCCTGATCGTCTCCGGCGACGATGCTGCGTCGAACCCGGACGTGCGCGCGCTCGCCGAGCTGGCGAACAGGGTCCTCGTCGTCACGATGTTCCACGAGCTCGCCGGTGGCTGGGCCGACCTGATCCTGCCGGCTACCGCGGCGCTCGAGCGCGACGGCACGTCGATGAACCTCGAGGGCCGCGTCCAGCGCCTCCGCCGCGCGGTGCCTCCTCCGTGCCCCGACGAGCTCGCGTGGATCTCGAAGCTCGCGGCCCGCTTCGACGTCGGCCTGGCGCCACACGCGATGGGGGTCTTCGCGGAGGTCGGCGAGCACCTCTTCAAGGACCTGACGCCCGAGGATCTGGGCCCGCACGCACCGCTGCCGGCACGGCATGCCTATGTTGCTCCCGAGCCCGCGACGACGCCTGCTCCGGTCGAGGACGGGGTCGAGGGGCTGAGGCTCCACCGCTACCGCCCGCTGTTCTCCGGCCCTGCCGTCGAGCGCGTCCCCGAGCTCGGGTTCCAGCGGCCCGATCGCGACGTCGAGCTCTCCGTCGCGGACGCCGAGGCACGAGGCATCGCGAACGGCGACGTGGTGCTCGTCAGCTCGAACGGAACGTCAGCGGAACTCCGCGCCCGCGTGAACCGCAAGCTCGTCGCTGGCGTCGCGCGCATCGCGGACGAACATGCGGGGGACCTCCATCCCTCGGTTCAGGTGGTCAAGGCATGACGCCGCAGGTCGAGTGGTACGTGAGCCTGATCCAGGCGTTCATCGTGATCAACCTCGTGATGGCGACGTTCGCGTATCTGACGCTCGCCGAGCGGAAGATCATGGGCCGGATGCAGCTGCGCTACGGGCCGAACCGTGCCGGCTTTCGCGGTCTGTTGCAGCCGATCGCCGACCTGCTGAAGCTCCTGAACAAGGAGAGCTTCCAGCCCACCGAGGCGATCAACTGGGCGTTCATCCTCGGGCCGTTCCTGGCCGCGTTCACCGCGCTCGTGACCTTCTCGGTCATCCCGTTCGGGCCTGGCTGGGAGGTGGGTGGCGTCTACATCCCCGGCCAGGTCGCAGATCTCGACATCGCCCTGATCCTGGTCTTCGCGGTCGGCTCGCTCGGCGTGTACGGGTTCATCCTCGGCGGCTGGTCGTCCGACTCGAAGTACGCCCTGCTCGGCTCGATGCGGACGTGCGCGCAGCTCGTCTCGTACGAGGTCGCGCTCGCGCTCTCCGTCCTCGGCGTCGTGATCATGGCCGGGACGCTCTCGCTCACCGAGATCGTGGCCGCGCAGGACGACACCTGGTGGTACGCGGCGCCGCAGTTCGTCGGGCTCATCGTGTTCCTCGTCGCAGGAACGGCCGAGACTGCCCGCGCGCCGTTCGACCTGCCCGAGGCCGAGCAGGAGCTCGTCGCGGGATACCACACCGAATACGGGGGGATGCGCTTCGGGCTCTATTCGATGTCCGAGTACATCAACCTGATCACGCTTTCGGCCCTGTGCGTGACACTCTTCCTCGGCGGCTGGCACGGCCCTGGCTTCGACGGAGCGTCGTGGACGGGCCCGCTCTGGTTCATCGGGAAGCTTGTCTTCCTCCTCTTCATCTTCATCTGGATGCGCACGACGCTGCCCCGGCTGCGCTACGACCAGCTCATGCGCTTCGGCTGGAAGGTGCTGCTGCCGGTTGCGACGATCAACGCGGTGATCACGGCGATCCTGGTGGTGGCGCTGTGAGCCCGCAGCCCATGGATACCCTCAAGGGGTTCGGCGTGACCTTCCGCCAGATCTTCCGGAAGCCGATCACGCAGCAGTACCCCGAGTACAAGCGGCCCGTCTATCCGCGCTTCCGTGGCCGCCACCGGCTGCACACGCACGAGAACGGGCTCGAGAAGTGCGTCGGCTGCTCGCTCTGTGCCGCCGCGTGCCCGGCCGACTGCATCCGGGTCGTGGCCGAGGAGAACACGGCGGACAACCGCGTGTCGGCGGGCGAGCGCTACGCCCGTATCTACGAGATCAACATGAGTCGCTGCATCTTCTGCGGCTACTGCGAGATCGCGTGCCCGTTCGATGCCATCACGCTCGGCAACGAGTTTGAGATCGCGGAGTACTCGCGCGACGACCTCATCTACACGAAGGACATGCTCCTCGCGGAGCCGATCAAGCGCGTGCCGGTCGCCGATCCGACCCTCTACGACACGCCCGAGCCCGCGTTCAAGACCCGGTCGTAGCCGTGGGCAACGTCCTCGTCTGGATCACCTGGTTCCTCGCAGCAGCCGCGTGCCTGGGGACCGGAGTCGCCGTCGTGTCGATGACGAATCCCTTCTATTCGGCGCTCTCGTTGATCGGGAACCTGGCGTCGCTGGCGGTGCTCTTCCTGCTCCTCTCCGCGGAGTTCCTCGCCGCCGCGCAGGTGCTCGTCTACGCCGGCGCGGTCATGGTGATGTTCCTCTTCGTCGTCGCCTACCTCGGCGGCCGCGCCGACGCGCCGTGGGCGGGCGGGCCGCCGCTCCTGCGCGCGGCAGCAGTCGTCGCGGCGGTCGCGCTGCTCGTGGAGATCGTCGTCGTGCTCGGCCTCGCCTGGGGAGACGACCTGACCGACCCGGCCGAGGTCTCGGATTCGTTCGGGAGCCCGGCCGAGATCGGCGAGGCGTTCCTCACCGACCACCTGCTCGCCTTCGAGATCACCTCGATCGTCCTGCTCGTCGCGGCGATCGGTGGGGTGGTGCTCGGGACGACCCGCGAGAAGGAAGAGGAGGTCGCGTGATGGACGGGCCCGATGTGGGGTGGTACCTCATCGTCGCGGCGATCCTGTTCGGCATCGGCGCGCTCGGCGTCATGCTCCGGCGCAGTCCGCTGATCGTCCTCCTCTCGCTCGAGATCATGCTGAACGCGGCCAACCTCACGCTGATCGCATTCGCGCGCCAGCAGGGCGACCTCGACGGCCAGATCTTCGCGCTCGCGGTAATGGCCGTCGCGGCCGCCGAGGTTGCGATCGGACTCGGCCTGATCGTCGCGATGGCCCGGCGCCGCATGCTGCTCGACGTCGATCAGGCGAGCGCGCTCCGCGGATGATCGCCGGCGCCTGGGTCTGTCTCCTCTCGCCGCTCGCCGGGGCGGTCGCGATCACCCTCGCGGGCGGGCGGATCTCGCGGCGCACGGCGGGCTGGATCTCGACGCTCACGACCTTCGTCGCGTTCGGCGGCGCGCTCATCGCGTTCTTCGGGCTCTGGGGGGAGGGACACGGCGATCGCGAGCACATCTCGACCGCCTACACGTGGCTCGAGTCGGGCGACTTCGAGGTCGAATTCCAGATCCTCGTCGACACGCTCTCGAGCACGATGATGCTGATCGTCTCGGGGGTCGGTGGGCTCATCGTCTGGTACTCGATGGGCTACCTGGCCGGCGACGACGAGGAGCGTCGCTACTTCGCCTACATGTCGCTCTTCGTCTTCTCGATGCTGCTGCTCGTGCAGGCGGGGAACTTCCTCCTCCTGCTCGCCGGCTGGGGTCTCGTCGGCCTCGCGTCGTACCTTCTCATCGGCTTCTGGCACCACAAGCCGGAAGCGGTCGCCGCTGCGAAGAAGGCGTTCGTGATGAACGCGATCGGCGACGCGACGCTCGCGCTCGGGCTGGTCCTGCTCGTCTGGGAGACGGGAACGCTGGAGTACCTGGGCGTGTTCGAGGACCTCGACTCGCTGTCGACGACGACAGTGAACCTCGTCGCGGTCGGGCTCCTCGGGGGCGCCGTCGCGAAATCGGCACAGATTCCGCTCCACACCTGGCTCCCGGACGCGATGGAAGGTCCGACGCCGGTCTCCGCGCTGATCCACGCGGCGACGATGGTCACCGCCGGGGTCTACCTGCTCGTCCGCGCGAGCCCCGTCTTCGAAGCAGCGCCCGACGTGCAGCACCTCGCCGCGATCCTCGGCGCGATCACGCTGCTCGTCGCCGGGGTCGTCGCGCTCGTGCAGTGGGACATCAAGCGCGTCATCGCGTACTCGACGATGTCGCAGATCGGCTACATGTTCGTCGCTGCCGGGATCGGCGCGTACGGCTACGCGCTCTTCCACCTCATGACGCACGCCTTCTTCAAGGCGCTGCTGTTCATGAGCGCCGGCGTCGTGATCCATCACCTCGGCGGCGAGCAGGACATCCGCAGGATGGGCGGGCTGCGCTCGGTCATGCCGCGCACGCACCTTGCATTTCTCGTCGGCGGGCTCTCGCTCGCCGGCATCCCGATCTTCGCGGGCTTCTGGTCGAAGGACGGCATCGTCGCGGCAGCGTTCGCGAGCGGGGACACGCTCGGGTACACGCTCTGGGTCGCGGGTCTCGTCGGCGCACTGCTCACGGGCGCGTACACGTTCCGGCTCTACTTCACGGTCTTCCGAGGCGAGCCGAGCGAGCTCGTGACGGCGCAGGCCCATGAGGGTCACGGCGAAGGGCCGCTCTCGATGCTCATTCCGGTCGGGGTGCTCTCCGTGCTTGCGACCATCGGGGGGCTCGTCGTCATCCCCGGCGTCTGGGAGCCGTTCCTGCACTGGATCGACGAGACCGCGGAGCCACTCGTCATGGCTTCCGTCGCGGAGGACTACGGAACGAGCGCGATCGCGGTCACGCTCGCGCTGATCGGCGCGGGCCTCGCGCATCGCGCGTTCCGGTCGCAGCGCCAGGTCATCACGAACCCGCGAATCTGGCACGTGCTCGAGCACAAGCTCTACTTCGACGAGCTGTACGACGCGCTCTTCTACCGCCCCTCTGCCTCCGTCTCCAACGCGCTCCGGAGGAACATCGAGGAGCCTGTCGTCGAGCGATCGCTCGACGAGATCGGCTCCGGGACGATCCAGGTCGGAGGCGAGGTCGGGCGCGTGCAGTCGGGCCTGCTCCGCACCTACGCGGTCGCCATCGCCTTCTCGGTCGCCGTCCTCGTCGTCGTCTTCGTGGCGGTGCGCTGAAGCCATGTGGACGACGGCGCTGCTCCTGCTCCCGCTCGCCGGCGCACTGGTCGTGGCGATTCTCCCGCTCCCGCGCGAGTCGACGGCCGGGCTCGCGTTTCTGGTTGCGCTGGGGGAGGTCGCGCTGTGGATCGCGGCCGCCGGACGCTTCGATTTCGACGACGGCGGGCTCCAGCTCGGGACGACGCGCGAGTGGGTCGAGAGCCTGGGGATCTCGTACTCGGTCGGCTTCTACGGCTTCTCGCTCTGGCTCGCCGGAGCGACGGTGATCGTGTTCGCGGCCGCGATCGGCTACGGGATGTGGGTCGGCCGTGATCGCTCGCGCGCCTACCACGCGCTCATGCTCTTCCTGCTCGGCGCCGTCGTCGCGACGTTCGCTGCGCAGGACCTGCTCCTCTTCTACGTCTCCTTCGAGGCGATGCTGATCCCGCTCTACGTCCTCGTCGGCGTGTGGGGCGGCGAGCGGCGTCAGGCGGCGACCGTGACCTTCGTCATCTACACGATGGCGGGCTCGCTGCTCATGCTCGCCTCCGTGGTCGCGTTCGGCGTCACGCAGGGCACGTTCTCGCTCACCGAGTCGGGGACGAGCGACAACGTCTGGATCTTCCTCGGCTTCGCCATCGCCTTCGCCGTGAAGGCGCCGCTCTTCCCGTTCCACGGCTGGCTGCCGCTCGCGTACCGCGAGGCCCCGGTGGAGGTCGCCGCCGTGCTCTCGGCGATCGTCTCGAAAACGGCGATCTACGGCTTCCTGCGGATCGGCATCCCGAAGTTCCCCGAGCCGGCGGACGACCTCTCGGGGCTCATTCTCGTGCTGGCCTGCGCGGGGCTCGTGTACGGATCCCTGCTCGCGTTCCGCGCTCCTGACCTGCGTGGCGTGATCGCCTACTCGTCGATGGCGCAGATGAGTTTGATCACGATCGGGGTCTTCGCCTTCGACGACCTGGGGCTCGACGGCGCCGTCCTCCAATCCGTCGCCCACGCCTTCGTGTCCGCGAGCATGTTCCTCCTCGTGGGGATGGTCGAGCGCCGCTGCGGGACCAGTGACATCGATGCGCTCGGCGGGATGGCTCGCGGGCGGCCGTCGCTCGCAACGGTCGTGCTCGTCGCCGGGATGATCGCGCTCGCGGTGCCGGGGTCGGCGACCTTCGCCGGCGAGTTCCTGATCATGGCCGGCGCCTACCAACAGGGCTGGGGCTACTCCGTGGTCGTCGCGCTGGGCATCGTGCTCGCCGCGATGTACACGCTGCGCGTGATCTCGGCGATCCTGCACGTGAAACCCGGACGCGCAGTGCGTGACGAGGCGCTCGACCTGCGGCCCGGTGAGCTCGCGCTCGTGCTTCCGCTGCTCCTGCTCTTGCTCGGACTATCCGTCTGGCCCGCGCTCGTGAGCGAGAGCGCCTTCGCCGCCTCGACGCTTGCGGAGCTTCTCCCGTGATCGACACACCGACCGTCGACTGGCTCGCCCTCTCTCCGACGATCGCCCTTCTCGCAGCGGCAGGGGTTGCGTTGCTCTCGGCGCTCCTTGCCGGCTGGATGCGGAAGAGCGTCGCCGGCATAGCGGCGCTGCTCGGCTTCGTCGGCGCGGCGGTGTGCGCGGGCGTCGTCTTCGACGAGAGCTCGACACCGGAAGTCCTGCTCGAGGGGACGATGGTTCGCGACCAGCTCGCAGCGCTGGCGCAGCTCGTCCTCGGCGTGACCGGTGCCGTCGTCGTTCTTGCGTCTTGGAGCGAGCGGCGGCGCGAGAATCACGCCGAGTACTACGCGCTCCTCGCAACCGCGGGCGCCGGCATGGTGTTCTTCGTCGGGGCCGACAACCTGATGACTCTCTTCCTCGGGCTCGAATGGTTCTCGCTCTGCCTGTACATCCTGGTCGCGATCGACTCCGAGCGGGAGACGTCGCTCGAAGCGGGCCTGAAGTACCTCATCGTCGGCGGCTTCGGCTCGTCCGTGCTGCTCTTCGGCTCGGCTCTGGTCTACGGCGCGACGTCGGAGCTGAGCTTCCCCGCGATCGCCGCGGCCGACGCGTCGAACGACGCCTTCCTCTACGCAGGGCTCGCGATGATCCTCGCCGGGCTCGCATTCAAGGTCTCTGCGGCTCCGTTTCACATGTGGACGCCCGACGTGTACCAGGGCTCTCCGACCTCGATCACCGGGTTCATGGCCGCCGCGACGAAGACTGCCGCGTTCGTCGTGACCCTGCGTGTCCTGGTCACGGCGTTCCCGGCGCAGGAAGACCTCTGGACCGTCACCGTGGCCGTGCTCGCCGCGATCTCGCTCGTCTGGGGAAACCTCGGCGCGCTCGCTCAGCGCGACCTCAAGCGGATCCTTGCGTACTCGTCCATCTCGCACGCCGGCTTCATGCTGATGGCCATCGCCGCGTTCTCCGATCGCGGCGCCGAGGCGCTCCTCTATTACCTCATCCCGTACTCGGCGATGTCCGTCGGAGCCTTCGCCGTGGTCGCCGCCCGCGAGCGCGAGCTGAACGCCCCCGTCACTCTCGACTCGCTCGCGGGGATGGGCTGGGAACGGCCGTACTACGGAGTCGCGCTCTGGATCTTCATGCTCGGCATGGCCGGGTTCCCGCTGACGGGCGGCATGTTCGGGAAGCTGTTCGTGTTCTCGGCTGCCTACGATGCGGGCGACTGGTGGCTGGTGCTCCTCGGCGTTGCTGCGACCGCCGTATCCCTCGGCTATTACCTGAACGTCGTGCGCTGGCTGTACATGCGCTCGGGAGCCGAGCTCCGCCTGGCCCCGGCGGGCGGATCGCCTCCCCGCGACCCGGCGCTTGGCATCGCGATCTCCGCGTCGGTCGTCGTCACCGTCGGCTCGTTCTTCGTCGTGCAGCCGATCCTCGACGTCGCGTCCGACGCGGCCGGCTCTCTCCCCTTCTGAGGGGAACTTGCTCCGGCGATCTCGAAGGTTCGCGCAGGCAAGCGTCCATTCAAGGCGCAGGCGATCGACGCCGGTCGCCTCGCGCTCGCCGCTGGAGGCGCGGATCTCCGAGGACGTGGCTGGACGGTCAACCAGCCCGTCAGTCCGCTCGCTCCTTCTCTAGATTTCGGGCGATGCACGAGCGCTGGTTCGGGGCAACGGGACGCAAGGTCCCGGCGATCGTCCTCGAGGGGACGCTCGACCTGTCGGAGGCGCTCGTTCTCGACGACGTCTCCGACCGGAACGCCATCCACGCCGCGCATCACGCGGGCACGCCCGTCGTCGTTCGCTGCTCGACTGCGGCGGAGGTGCACGCCGCGCTCTCGCTCGGGCCGGTCGCGTGCGCGCTCGTGACCGACGAAGCCTTGCTCTCTCTCGATCTGGCCGAGATGACGTACGGCTAGCCCCGTCGTCGCCACGTACTCGATCTGCGCCTGCGATCTCGAGGCGGCAGTGGGGCGTCGCCGTGCAGTCGAGGTTCCTCGCGTTTAGCGGTCGCCCGGCAGCCTCCGGCCGGCGGCGAGCGCTCGCAGCGCGGGCACGGGGTCGTGATCGGGACGTGCGACGACGAGAACGGCGCCGTGCTCCGGTCCTGCGAGCGCGGACACGAGCAGCTCGAGCCCGACTGCGAGCGCGAATGCCTTGTGCGCGTCCTTTCCGCCGAACGGCACGAGCTCGTCGTCGCCCGCCCGGCCGACCAGCACGTCGCCGGCCGTCACGGCGCCCATCGAGACGTCGGCGACCAACGCAGGGCCGTCGCTCGAGGGAATCGCGATCGCCAGCGGATTCGTCCCGGCGAGCGGCGGCCCGCCGTCGGGGTGCGCGAGTCGCTTCGGCGACGTCGCCGTCAACGCCGCGACGAGCCCGCCCTCCGCGAGCCGGCGCACCCAGTATCCGAGCGTCCCCGTGGGGAAGCAGCGCCGCGCGACGACGACACGTGCTCGCCCTGGCGGATGGGCGAGCGTGGCGCGCACGATCTCGTCGAGCACGAGGTAGCCGAGCGCACCGTGCCCGTCCCAGCGCTCGAAGCCCTCCTCCGACTCGACGAGCACCGGCCGCGCCGACGGATCGAGCTCGAGGGTGGCCAGCCACTCGATGCGCGCGAAGCCGTGCCCGACCTTGCCACGGCGCTCCGCGTCGGCGAAATGCGCAACGAGGACGTCGACAACGTCCGCGTCGAATCGGAGCCCGAGAAGACGCTCGCGCGCCTCTGCTTCGCTCATCGAGTCGAGAACGCCCGGTCGCGGAACCGCAGCACCCGCCAACCCCGCTCGGCGGCGATCGCGCGCAGCGTCCGGTCCGGGTTCACGGCGACCGCGTGGCCGACTGCCTCGAGGAACGGGACGTCGCTGGCCGAGTCGGAGTACGCGGTGGACTCGGCGAGGTCGATGCCCTTCTCCCTGGCGAGCGTTGCGAGTGCGTCTGCCTTCGCCCCTCCGTCGAGGCGCCTGGCGAGCCGGCCCGTGTAGCTGCCGTCGACGACCTCGGCCGTCGATCCGAGCCCACCGTCGAAGCCGAGCTCGGCGACGAGTGCGTCGACGATCTCCTGCAGCGCCGCCGAGACGACGAACGACTTCTCGCCACGCTCGCGGTGACGCGCGACGAGGTCGAGCGCGTCGCGGTAGACGTGCGGCTTGAAGGCGGAGTCCACGGCCTCGACGACGATCTCGCGCATCACCTCGACCGGGACCCCTTTCAGGAACGCCATCCCCGTCTCGGCCGTCCGCCCGACGCGGGAGGTGCCTGCCCCGTAGCGGATGAAGACGAGTTGCGCGAGCATCGCCTTGGTCCGATCCCGGCGCCGGAGCAGCCCTCGACGATGGAACGCGGGCGCGAGCGACAGCGAGCTGGAGCGCGAGATGAGCGTCCGGTCGAGGTCGAAAAACGCGGCGCCCGGCACGCGCCGACCTACGAGAGAACCGTGAGCGGCTTGCGAATCGCGCCCGCCCGAAGCGCGGCGACGGACTCGGCGAGCGCCACGATGGCGGCTGCCGACTCGGACTCGGGAGCGACCTCCCCGACCGGACAGCCCTCGTCGGCCGCCTCGCGCAGAACGGGATCGAGCGGAATACGTGCGAGTAACGGGACCCCCATCTCGTCTGCCAGCGCCTGCCCACCCCCCGCGCCGAAGAGCTCCTGACCGGTGCCGACCAGGTACGACATGTTCTCGACGGCACCCAGGAGCCGCATCCCGGTCTTCTGCGCCATCTGCGCGGCCCGCACCGCAACCTGCTGCGCGGCGGGCTGCGGCGTGGTCACCACGAGCGCCTCCGCCCGCGGAAGGAGCTGCCCGAGCGACATCGCGACGTCCCCGGTTCCCGGAGGCATATCCACGAGCAGCGTGTCGAGATCTCCCCAGTGCACGTCGGAGAGGAACTGCTCGAGCGCCTTGTGCAGCATCGGGCCGCGCCACATGATCGGCGCGTTCTCCTCCAGGAAGAAGCCGATGGACATGAGCTTCAGGTCACCGCGGACGGGCGGGACGATCATGTCGTCGACGGCGATCGGCTTCTGGTGGACGCCCAGCATGTGCGGAATCGAGTGGCCGTAGATGTCGCCGTCGAGAACGCCCACCTGCTCGCCCAGCTCGGAAAGTGCGTAGGCGAGGTTCGCAGTGAGCGTCGACTTCCCGACGCCACCCTTACCCGACGCGACAGCGACGACGCGCGTTCCCGGGGAGAGCGAGATCGTCCGCTCCCCGGCGTGGCCGCCGCGCAGCCGGGTCACGAGCGCGGCCTTCTCCTCCGGAGTCATGACGTCGAAGCCCAGCCGGACGCGCGTGACTCCCGGTACGGCGCCGACGTGACGCGCCACCTGCTCCTGGAACGAATCCCGGAGCGGGCAACCCACGACCGTGAGCGCGATCGTGACCGACACCGCGCCGTCGTCCTGCACGAGGACGTCTCGCACCATGTCGAGCTCCGTCACGGGCCGCCGGAGCTCCGGATCGATGACGTTCTCGAGCGCCTTCAGGATCGCGTCGCGGTCCGGTCTCATCGGGCCGAGCGTACCTGCAGGGCGGCGGCGAGCTGGGCGACGAGCTCGGGCGAAGCCGCGGCCGCGAGCCGGGAGCGAGCGCCCAGGTCGAGCGGGGCAGCGTCGAACGGCGGGTCCTCGAACAGGTCGACGGCCAGACCGCACTCCCGCACGAGCAGCTGCGCAGCGGCGATGTCCACCGACCGGGCCGGCTTGAGGCAGACGACCCCGTCGACCCGACCTGCCGCGAGCTGGCACAGCGAGAGCGCGAGCGACCCCATCACGCGCACTCTCCCGGCGAGACCGATCACACCACGGATGCGCTCGGCGATCGCCGGCGTCGTCGTGCCCTCGAAGGAGAGAATTTCGATGGCGTCCTTCGGTCCGATCACGCCGAGCCTCCCGCCGTTCAGGAACGCGCCGCCGCCGCGCTCGACCGTCCACTCCTCCCGCGTTCCGAAGTCGTAGACGTACCCGAACGACACGTCTCCCATCGCCGGGCCATCAGCGACCGCGAGCGAGAACGAGAAGAACGGGATCCCTCGCTTCGCGTTCACCGAGCCGTCTATCGGATCGACGACGACGTGTCGCGCGCCGCCCTCGCCGAACGTCCGCGTCCCGAGCTCCTCGGAGACGAGCACGAAATCCTCGTCGAGCGCAGCGAGACGCGCGACGACGGCGTCCTCCGCCGCCTGGTCGATGGCCGTCGTCTCGTCACCGCCGACGCCGAGCTGGAGCACCGGCTCGCGCTCGACACGCGTGGGCAGCCGCTCGAGCACGGCCGTGATGTCCTCGACGCAGAGGCGACAGGTCTCGAGCCAGTCCCTCAAGGGGCCACCGGATGGAAGAGAAGGCCGGACAGCGGCTTCGGGAAGAAGTACGTGCTCTTCGGCGGCATCGGCTCGCCGCGTCGCGCCACGGCGAAGACGTCCGCGACCCGCGGCCGACGCAGGATGAACGCGACGTCGGCTGCTTCGCTGTCGACCTCCGCGAGGGCCGCCTCGAGGCTGGGCGTGTAGCGAATCCCGTCGAGGCCGTGACGGTCGACGAGCTCCACGTCGAGCTCGCCGGCGAGGCCGTACACGAGCCCCACCCCGCCGCGGCGATACCTGATGGCCGCAGCGCGCTCGTAGCCGGCCCCCTCGAGCCGCGCGAGGCCGTCCTCCATGCTCGAGGCCGGCTGCTCGTCCGCATCGCTCGCGAGCTCCGGACGACCCGAGAAGACGCGATGCGTGGGAAAGAGCTGCAAACCTGCGTCGTCGGTCGGCACGACGAGAGCCATGATCCGCACGGGCACACCGAGCTCCTCGCCGAGCTCCACGGCGCTCTCGTAGCGATGGTGCCCGTCCGCGACGAGCAGCTCGGCGTCCCGCAGCCCGTCCGCCGCCTCGGCCGGGAGCCGCCAGAGCGACGTGCCGGCGACGGCGAGGTCGGGGGTCGTCTCGGGAGGTGACGGCGCGAAGGCGGTCTCCGCGAGCAGGAGGATCGGCTCGGGCTGCACCCGCGTCTCCTGCAGCAGGCGACGCCGCTCCTCGCGAATGCGCGGATGCGTGCGCTCGTGGGGAAGGACGCGTCCCTCCGCGTAGGGCATCGCAGCCAGCGAGACGATCACTCCGTGCCGCTCGCGGGCGACGCCGTCCGGGCCGACGAACTCCTCGCGCGCAAGCCACACCGACGATGCATCGTCCCGCTCGAGGATCCCCGCCGCGAGCCAGTCGCGGTACAGCTCCCCCGCAGCAGCAGCCGACTCGGGCAAGGTCACGTGGACGACGTTGTAGGGACTGCGCGTGTACAGCGCCGCGCGCTCCTGGTCGGAGACGGCGTCGTACGGCGGCGCGACGAGGTCGGCCAGCGCGCCGGCCGCGCCGGCGTAGCGGACGGCGCGAAACGGCTGCACATCGGCCATCGCGGCGAGCGTACCAACGGGTTTGAGCCATAGACTCGGGGCGTGGCCACGATCGCCGAGCTCGTCGCGGACCGGACCGTCGAAGGCGTGTTCGCGGTCGCCAAGAAGCAGCGCAGGCGCACGCGGGCAGGCGCCGCGTATCTCGCCCTCGAGCTCGTGGACGCCAGTGGCCGCGTGGACGCACGGGTCTGGAACGACGTCGACCTGCTCGACCAGCGCTTCGGGGAGGGCGACGCCGTACGGGTGCTCGGTCGCGTCGAGCGCTTCGGAGGAAGGCTCCAGGTGCAGGTGCGTACGGTCGAAGCCGCCGAGGACACCGACCCGGCCGAGCTCACGCCTTCCCTGCGGCGCGACGCGGACGAGCTCGACGGCTTCTTCGAGTTCCTCGCGGCCGAGATCTCCCACGAGGGACTTGCCACTGTCGTCGACTCCTTCGTCCGGGACGCGGACGTCCGGAGAGCGCTTCGCTCGCTCCCGGCGGCCGGCCTCGAGGGGCACCACGGCTACGCGGGAGGCCTCCTCGAACACGTGGTCGGGGTCGCGACCCTCTGTCGCGAAACCGCACAGCTCCATCCGCGTCTCCGACAGGACCTCGTGCTCGCCGCGGCACTCCTCCATGACGTCGGCAGGATCCGTGAGCTCGGTCCGGGGCCGTCGTTCCGGCAGTCCGACGAGGGCCGGCTCCTCGGGCACGTCCACCTCGGGCTCCGGATGATCGAGGAGCGCGCCCGCGACCTCGATCCGGCCGTCCTCGCCGAACTCCTGCACGCCGTCGCGTGCCACCACGACCGCCCCGCCGCACGCACTGCCGAGGCAGCCGTGCTCTACCACGCGAACCAGCTCGACGCCCAGGCCGCGACCCGCCCGGTCGGCGACGACTGATCCAGCGTGGCGGCAGTCCTCGCGCTCGGCGGTGCCGTGTGCTGGGGCGCCGGTGACTTCCTCGGCGGCCTCGCGTCACGACGGATGGCGGTCATCGCCGTGCTTGCGATCTCGCAGGCGATCGGCCTGGCCGGCGTCCTCGTCTGGGTCGTCGTCGCGCACGAAGCCATCCCCGGTATCGGGGAGCTGCTGCCCGCGGCCGCTGCTGGCGTCGCGGGTCTCGTGGGGCTCGGCGCGCTCTACCGCGGGCTCGCGATCGGGGCGATGGGAATCGTCGCGCCCATCTCGGCCGCATCTCCGCTCGTCGGTCTCACCGCGGATGCGGTGCAGGGAACGATTCCCGCTGCGCTGCAGTGGCTCGGCATCGCACTCGTCCTCGTGGGCATCGCGACGCTCTCACGCGAGCCGCCCGACGCTGGAGGCCGCCGCATCGCGAGCGGGGTCGGTCTCGCACTCGTCGCCGCGCTCGGATTCGGGCTCTTCGTCGTCGGGCTCGACGCGGGATCGGACGAGAGCGCGGCGTGGGCGGTCGTCGCCGCCCGCGCGACGTCCGTCTCGATCGCGGTCGTCGTCGCGCTCGTCCTGTCGATCTCGCTGCGACCGCAACGCGGGAACTGGCCGCTCCTCGTCGGCATCGGCGTCGGGGACACGCTCGCGAACGTGCTGGTCGCGATCGCGTCGACACACGGTTCCGTCGGCATCGTCGCCGTGCTGAGTGCGCTGTACCCGATCGTGACGGTCCTGCTCGCGCGGCTGTTCCTCGACGAGCGGCTCACGACGCCCAGGCGAGTGGGCGGCGTGATTGCGATCGCAGGCGCCGTGCTGGTCGCAGCGGGCTGAAGTCACGACGCCGCCGCCACCCACTGCGCTCTCGACCGCTCCACTCGGGATACTGGTCGTGCTCGTGACGATGGCGATCGCGGGAGTCGTCGGGCTGATCGCCGTATCAGCGCGGCCAGCGATGTCACGGCGGTCGGTGTCGGCTTCGGAGTCGCGTGTCAGCTTCCTCGCCGGGGGACCGACCGAGGCCTAGACGTTGAAGCGGATGTTGAGGACGTCTCCGTCCTCGACAACATAGGTCTTGCCTTCCAACCGTTGAAGCCCCCTCCGCGCCGCCTCGGCGTGCGATCCGCACTCGAGGAGATCGTCCCACCGGATGACCTCGCAGCGGATGAAGCCGCGGGCGATGTCCGAGTGGATCGACTCGGCCGCGTCGAGTGCCGTCCGGCCGTGCCGGAGGGTCCACGACCGCGCCTCCGTGTCTCCGACGGTGAAGAACGTGATGAGGCCGAGCGCCTCTTTCAAGCGCACGACGAGGTCGTCCAGCGCCGACGCTCCGGAGCGGAACTCCGCCGCCTCCTCGTCCGAGAGCTCGGCGAGCTCCATCTCGAGCGCGCAGTCGATCCCATCGGGGCCGTTCTCGAGCGGGATGAGCGGCTTCGTCGTCAGGGGCTCGAGCTCGGTGGGAAGCTCACTCGGCCAGTCGGACAACGGGTGGCCGGCGTCGAGGTGCGCGAGCAGGCGCTCTGTCAACTCGACCTCCTGCCGCTTGGCGCGATCGCCGGATTTCGCCTCCTTGCGAACGCGCTCGAGGCGGCGGTCGACGTGCTCGCGATCCGCGACGATCACCTCCAGCCGCAGCGTCTCCAGGTCCGCGGCGGGCTCCGCACCGTCGGAGAAGCCGTCGAGGACGGCCAGCAGTGCGTCCGCCTGGCGGAGCTCGCCGGGGATCTCCCCGCGCCCGGGGGCGTCGACGACTCTGATCGCCGCGGGCGTGACCTTCTTCGAGCCGACGACCTCCGCGAGGCGCTCGAGGCGCTCGTCGCGAATCACTG
This sequence comes from Gaiellaceae bacterium, assembly GCA_021323315.1. Lineage (GTDB taxonomy): Bacteria > Actinomycetota > Thermoleophilia > Gaiellales > Gaiellaceae > GMQP-bins7. Next base: position 42,023 of record JAJTCQ010000004.1, read on the forward strand.
CCATGCCGAGGTTCGGCTTCTGCGTGACGTCCGCGTATGCCGTGACCTGGGCTCCGGCCCGTGTCAGCGCGTTGAAGAGCGTCGTCTTCCCGGAGTTGGGAAGGCCGACGATGCCGACCCTGAGTGCCATGCGCCGCTAGTTGGCGAAGCCGACTCGCGACTCGCGCGCGTACCGCTTCACGTAGAGCACGCGGTCGAGGACCAGGGTGACCGTCCCCTCCTGTGCGTCGAGCGCGAGGGTCGATGACGCGCCCGCGCCGAGGTTTCTGTCGAGCGCGTCCGCGCTGTCGGCCGTGACGAGCCAGCTGAGGATCTGCCCGCCCGCGAACCCGATCTCGACACGAATCAAGTCGTCAGCCACTCGCAACCACCTCCGTGAGGACACCGTGGACGGAATCCGGATGGACGAACGCGACCTCGAGACCGAACAGCCCCTGCCGCGGGACGTGGTCGATGAGCTGGGCTCCCTGAGACTCGAGCTCGTCGAGCGTCGCGCGCAGGTCATCCGTGGAGAGCGCGACGTGATGTACGCCCGGACCGCGTCGCGCCAGAAAGCGCGCAACCGGCGTGTCGTCCCCGGTCGGCGTCACGAGCTCGATGCGGCCCTCCCCGACCAGCATCGACGCCGCCTCCACGCCCTGCTCGCGAAGCGGCTCGCGGTGCTCGAGACGTGCGTGGAAGAGGTGCTCGTAGGTCGCGATTGCCTCGTCGAGATCGGTGACGGCGACGCCGAGATGGTGGATCCCGCGCACGCTCGCGACTCTACCCGGCGACTTCAGTCACGCATGGGAAGAGCGCGCACGGTGCCGACCGTCTCGGACGAGTGCGACTCCGGCACGGTATCGGCGAGCAGAGCCTGGAGCTCGGAGCGGTCGAGCGTCTCCTTCTCGAGCAACGCAGAAGCCACGCGATCGAGCGCGGCGCGGTGCTTCTGGAGCAACCGCTTCGACTCCTCGTACGCGTGATCGGTCAGCCGTGCCTGCGCGGAATCGCGGAGACGCTTCGTCTCCTCCGAGAGTGCGTAGTTGTCCGCGCGCATCGTCCGCGACGGCGCGACGTCCGACATGCCGTACTCGAAAACCATCGAGCGGGCGATCGCGGTCACGCGCTCGAGGTCGTTGGCCGCTCCGTTCGTGATGCGCCCGAAGACGATCTCCTCGGCAGCGCGACCCGCGAGGAAGACCTTCATGAGGTCGACGAACTCCTCGCGCGTGTGCATGTAGCGATCCTCGGTCGAAGTGTTCAGCGTGTAGCCGAGGGCCTGTCCGCGCGAGACGATCGTTGCCTTCTGCGCCGGGAAGAGGTCGCCGACGAGGTGGGACATCACCGCGTGCCCGGCCTCGTGGTAGGCCAGGATGCGCTTCTCCTTCTCGGAGACGACGCGCCGCTGCTGGAGTCCCGCGACGATCCTGTCCATCGCCGAGTCGAAGTCGTGCTGGCGGATGTGCTGCGCGCTCGTGCGGCCGGCGAAGATCGCCGCCTCGTTGCAGAGGTTCGCCAGATCGGCTCCGGTGAGCCCGGCCGTCTGCCGGGCGATCACGCCGAGGTCGACGTCCGACGCCAGCGGTTTGTCGCGTGTGTGCACCCTCAGGATGGCCTCGCGACCGGCGACGTCGGGCGCCGCGACGAGCACTTGGCGGTCGAAGCGACCCGGTCGCAGCAGTGCCGGATCGAGGTCCTGGAGTCGGTTGGACGCGGCCATGACGACGACCTCGTCACGCGCGTTGAAGCCGTCGAGCTCGACGAGGAGCTGGTTCAGCGTCTGGTCGTGCTCGCGATGGAACCCGCCGCCGATCCGAGCAGTGCCGACCGCGTCGAGCTCGTCGATGAAGACGATCGACGGCGCATGTTTGCGCGCTTCCTCGAACAGCTTGCGGATGCGTGCAGCCCCGAGGCCCGCGAACATCTCGACGAACGACGAGGCGCTCTGCGAGTAGAAGTTCGCGCCCGACGCGCTCGCAACAGCCTTCGCGACGAGCGTCTTGCCGGTACCCGGAGGCCCGTGCAGCAAGATTCCGCGCGGTACGCGAGCGCCGAGCTTCTCGAAGCGCTTCCGGTCGCGCAGGAACTCGACCACCTCGACGAGCTCCTCCTTCGCCTCGTCGAGCCCGGCGACGTCGTCCCACGACACGTCGACCTGCGACCCGCGCACGACCGGGGCCGGTTTTGCCCGCGGCATGAACCTGAGCGTGTACAGGAGGAGGAGGATGACGATGCCGAAGAACACGATCGGCAGCCACGTCAGCAGCGTGTTCTCGAGATCCACCTAGTGGTGCCTTCGGGGACCACGGCCATGATTCGTCGGCGAAAACCGAGCAGGCCTAGGACGCAGGAAGGCCGCGTACCAATAGGTATGTGGCCGACCGAGGACGACGGCATGCGAAGCGTTTGCAGCCACGCGAAGCATGGGTGTGGTTCCCGGAGGCACCACTTGCGCTATCGGCAACGCGCCGACGGCGCTTGAAGCTACGCGGTGGGGCGCTCGAGCGCGAGGCAGGCGTCGCGGGCGGCGTTTGCGACTTCGAGCTGCTCCTCGGACGGCTCGGCCGTCGAAAGGTGGCGCTGGAGCTCGAAGCCGGGTCGCGCGAGCGCGCGAGCGAGCGGGTGCCGCGGGTTGCGGGCGACCCAGGAGAACACCTCGACCGAGCCCCCGATCGCGCCGGCGGTCCCGACCAGGCGAGCGAGGTTGCGCGTCCCCGCCGGCGCCTTCGCGGCGACGACGTTCGCCGCGAGAGAGGACGCGACCATCGGCGCTACGAGCTGCGAGCCGCAGCGCAGGTGCTCCTTCGGCGCTGGCGTCCCGCCGTTCTCGTACGTCCCGATCGAGATGTGCTCGGCGCCGTGATAGGCGGCGAGGTCCTGGCCGCGAAGCGCGAGGGCGGCCGGGAGGAACGCGACCCCGGCGGCCGCAACCTCGCGCGTGCCCGCCGAGAGCTTCGACCGGCGCAGGACGCGCGCGGCCACGGCGGTTCCGAGAATCGCGGCGAGCACGCTCGGCCGCTCGAACGGGAAGCGCGCCTGCGGGATCGCCCGGCGAACCGTCGGGAGGAGCGCAAACGCCTCGGCAAGGGCGATCGGGCCGCGGAGCACCGGCATCCGCTGCCGCATGGCGGGCGCGAGATGCGGCTTGCGACCGGACGCAACCCGGAGCGCGCCGCTCTCGTCGCGCACCGCGCAACCCCAGGCCGTCGGCCCGTGTACGAGCACGCCGTTCTGGAGCGCCATGCCGCCGAGCCTGACCGGAGTCTCGTCCACGTTCAGACCTTAGCCGCCAGCTCGCGAAGCGCTGCCTGCAGTACGTCGGCTGCCGGCCCACGCACGAGCGGGCTCCCGTCGATCTTCGTCAGCGGCATGAGCTCGCGAACGGACGACGAGGTGAAGGCCTCCTCCGCGGCGAGCACCCGCTCGAGTGGATAGATGCCCTCCTCCACGCGATAGCCGGACGCGGGCGCGAGCTCCATGAGCGTCGCCCGAGTGACGCCGGCGAGGATCCCGAGATCGAGCGACGGCGTGTACAGCGTGTCCCCGACACGCCACCAAACGTTCGTGACCGTGCCCTCGAGGACGATCCCCTCCCCGTCCACGAAGAGCGCCTCGTCGGCGCCGCGCCGTCGCGCCTCGTCTTCCGCAGCCATGTTCACCGCATAGCTCGTCGACTTCACGCCGGGCAGCAGCCAGGGCGCCGACGCCCGCACTCCGAGCAACGAGATCGCGGACGCCCCACGCTCGCGTGCGGACTCGATCCACTCCGGGACCTCGCCCAGGAGGGCCAGGGCCGAGGGGATCCCCCGGGCAGGGCCTGCCGTCCACACGAGCCGCAGCGTCGCGTCGCCGTGCCCGGCCTTCGGCAGCACGAGACCTACGAGAACCTGGAGTCGACGGCGTTCCACCGCCGGGAGCCCGATGCTCGCAGCTGACGCGGTGAGCCGGTCGAGATGCTCCTCGAGCCGGAACGGACGTCCTCCGTACACGCGCAGCGTCTCGAAGGCGGCACGGCCCCGGAGGAGCCCCTCGTCGTCGGCCCGGATGACGGGCTCGGTGGGGTCGACCAGACCGCGGCCCGTGACGGCGAGCGCGAGGACGCTCATGTCAGTGCGGCCTCGGGAAGCCTCGAGCCGAGCGCGTGCAGTAGCGGCCGAGCCTTGACCCATGATTCCTCGACCTCGGTCGCCGGGTCGGAGTCCCAGACGATCCCACCGCCGACCCAGAGGTGGATGCTTCCCTCCGCGATCGCGAACGTCCTGATCGTGAGCGCGAGGACGAAATCCCCGTTGCCGTAGATCCGCCCGATCGCACCCATCGAGGCGCCGCGACCCACGGGCTCGAGCTCGGCGATCAGGTCGACCGCCGCGATCTTGGGCGCGCCCGTCACGGAGCCGCCGGGAAACGTCGCGTGCAGGATCTCGGCCAGCCCGACCGTCTCACGGAGCCTTCCCTCGACCGTCGACACCATGTGCTCGACGCCGGCGAGCTCTTCCGTCACCATGAGCTCCGGCCAACGGACCGTGCCGGGCCGGCAGACGCGCGAGAGGTCGTTCCGCTCGAGGTCGACGATCATCACGTGCTCGGCCGCGTCCTTCGCCGAGGCACGCAGCTCGGCGGACCCCCCGCGCGGGCGCGTGCCCTTGATCGGCATCGTCCACACCCGGTCACCGCGGCGAGCGAGAAAGAGCTCGGGCGACGCGGACACCACCGCCCACCGCTCCGTCACGAACGGCTCGGGGTGGAGCGGGCGCAATGGAGCGAGCCGCGCCACGAGGGACCGCGGGTCGCCCTCGAACGGAGCCCGAAGGTGCTGGACGACGTTGACCTGGTAGACGTCGCCCCGCGCGATCGCATCGCGCACGGCCTCGATCGCGGAGCGGTACTCCGCCGCCTCCCAGGAGCGCTCCCACCCGCCCAGCGCAAACCCGTGCTTGTAACGATCCGTCACAAGGGAATCCGATGGAAGACGGCACGCGGCGAGCGGCAGCGCGGGACACGACTCGACCGGCGACGTCGTCCTGTCTCTTCGAATCGCGTTCGAAAGGCCGTAGCCGAGGTACACCTCGGCGACGAGATCGTCGGCGCCGTCACCGAAGAAGCCGCGGTCGAGCAGCCACGCCTCGAGACGCTCGAACGCGACGTCGGGGTCGCGAAGCTCGAGGAGCTCGTCAGGCACGTGCGGGCTCCGTGACGAGGTCGACGAGCCGCGCATGGGCCGCGCCGGGATCGTCGCTCCAGAAGATCGCGCTGCCGGCGACGAGGAGGTCTGCGCCCGCGTTTCGGGCGGCGCGAGCCGTCTCGGCATTGATGCCGCCATCCACCTGCAGTCGCACGGCAGCCGGAAGAGCCTCACGCAGCCGAGCGATGCGGTCGAGCGCGTCCGGCATGAAGGCCTGGCCCGAGTAGCCCGGATGGATCGACATGCACAGGACGAGGTCGGCTCCGTCGGCGGCTGCGACCGCGTCCTCCACAGGGGTCTCGGGGTTGAGTGCAACGCCCACTCCGAGGCCGAGCGAACGCGCGTGCGCGATCGCCCGCGCCGGCTCGTGGCTGACCTCGACATGGAACGTGACGCTGTCACCGCCCGCCTGTGCGATCGCCTCGAAGTGCTTCTCGGGCTCGCTCACCATGAGGTGGCAGTCGAGCCGGGCGCCCCACCCGCGCGTCAACGGCGAGATCGCGGCGACCACGACCGGCCCGATCGTGATCTCGGGAACGAAGTGCCCGTCGCCGACGTCGAAGTGGAAGATCTTCGCGCCCGCGGCGTGGAGCAGCTCGAGCTGCGCGCCGAGACGTGAGAAATCGGAGGCGTAGATCGACGGCTCGATCTCGACCGCGTCTGCCCACTCGGCCCAGCTCATGCGACTCAAACTAGTGCTGGGCTTCCGGCTCTCGCCAGCCGCCGTGGTCTTCGGCGAGCGCATCCGCCGAAGCGGGCCCCCACGAACCGCGCTCGTACGGCTCGATCGGGCTCGGCGCATCGAGGAGCGGCTGCACGATCCGCCACGTCTCCTCGATCACCTCCCAGCGGGGGAAGAGCGTGCTGTCGCCGCGAAGGGCGTCGACCAGCAGCCGCTCGTACGGTCCGGGAGGCTCGCCGAGCTCCTCGGCGAAGTCGAGGTCGAGCGACACGGGCTGCGAGACCTCCTTGCCGGGCGTCTTCGCCCGTAGGAAGATCGACATGCCGGCCTGCCGCCCGATCCGAAGGACGATGTCGTCGTGGCCGGGGCAGTCGAGCACGTGCGTGCCCCACCGCAGCTGCGGCACACGCTGGAGACGGACCACGATCTCCGTCGCCGTTCTGGCGAGCGTCTTCCCCGTACGGACGAGGATCGGTACCCCGGCCCAGCGCCAGTTCTCGATCTCGAAGCGGAGAGCCACGAACGTCTCGGTGTCCGAGTCCGGCCGGACACCGTCGACGTCGCGGTAGCCGACGTACTGACCGCGAACGGCCGTGGCGGGGTCGGCCGCCGGCATCGCCCGGAAGACGTCGGAGCGGCGGCGCGGGATCGCATCCGCGTCTCCGGACGGCGGTTCCATCGCGACGAGCGCGAGGACTTGCAGGAGATGGTTCTGCACGACGTCCCTGACCGCGCCGACCGGGTCGTAGAACGAGCCACGATCCTCGACACCGAAGTCCTCGGCCATCGTGATCTGGATGGACTCGACGTGTTCCCGGTTCCAGACCGGCTCGAAGAGCGCGTTCGCGAACCGGAGGTACATGATGTCCTGGACCGGCTCCTTCCCGAGGAAGTGGTCGATTCGAAACAGCCTCTCCTCGGGGAAGATCGCGGTCAGGCGCTGGTTCAGGTCCCGTGCCGATGCGAGGTCGGTGCCGAAGGGCTTCTCGACGACGAGCCGGGCCCCCTCGCCGACGAGGCCCTCGGCCGCAAGCTCCTCTGCAATCTCGTCGAACATCGCCGGTGGAGTCGCCAGGTAGAAGACGGGCGTCGTCGCATGCCCGAGGGCGGCTCGCAGGCGGTCGTACAGCGGGCCCTCCTCCGCGTCTCCGCCGACGTAGCTCATTCGCGCGAGAAGGTCGTGGAGCACCTTCTCGTCGAGATTTTTCTTCTTGGCGGTGATCGCCTCTGTTACGTGGCCCAGGAACTCGTCCTCGGACAGTCCCCTGCGTCCAACCCCGACGACCGGGCACACGAGGAGGCCCTGCTGCATCAGGTCGTACAGCGCGGGAAGCGTGCTGCGACGGGCGAGGTCGCCGGTGATCCCGAAGAGCACGAGCGCATCGGCGTCGTGACCGCTCACGAGAACAGGAGCGACTGCGCGACCGATCGCAGCATCTCGACGCCGAGCTCGAGGTCGTCCACCTTGATCCGCTCGTCGGCGGAGTGGACGAGCTTCGTCGCGAGCTCCGGGTCCATATGCCGGATCGGGAAGAAGCCGTAGGCGACGGTTCCGAACGCCTGCCGGAGGTAGTGGCTGTCGGTGAACCCGGGGCAGGCCATCGGCGCCAGTCGCGCGCCGGGCTCGATCGACTCCGTGTAGCGCTCCAGCGCATCCCAGAGTGGCGTGCCCAGGGGCGAGCGCGTCCCGCCGGTCGCCTCGTCGAACTCGAGGTCGTAGCGGCCGTTGCCGAGCGCGGCGCGGATGAGCGGCTCGACGTCGGCCGGCGTCGTCTCCGGAAGCAGCCGGCAGTCGACGGTGATCTCGCAGAGGGCCGGTATGACGTTCCGCTGGTGCGACGCGTCGATCATGGTCGGCGAGAGCGTGAACGCCAGCAGCGGTTCGACGAGCGCGGGCAGGAGCGGATGCACCGCCGCTGCACGAGCGAGCGCCTCCTCCAGTGGCGGGGCCTCTCCCAGAACCGCCTCGAGCAGACCTTTTGCCTCGGGGATGAGCTCCTGCGGCGGCTCGTACGCGCCGAGCGCCTCGAGGTAGCGCGCCGCCTTGACGAGTGCGTTGTCCGCGATCCCCGGCATCGACGCGTGACCGCTTCGGCCGTGGACGCGAATGGTGAACGGCGCCGACATCTTCTCGGCGGACGCAGCGAAGTAGACGGCGTTGCCGCCGAGGACGAGCCGCTCGCCGGCGCCTTCGTTGAGCGCGTAGTCGCAACGGACGGCGTCGGGATGCTCGGCGCAGAGCCACATCAGCCCGTACCCGTCGTCGCCTCCGACCTCTTCGTCCGCAGTCGCGATGAAGAGAAGGTCGCCGGACGGCGCGAAGCCCTCGCGCGCAAGAGATGCGAACGCGACCGCGTTGGCGGCGACCTGGCCCTTCATGTCGAGCGCGCCGCGACCCCAGACCTCGCCGTCGACGAGATCGCCCGACCACGGGTCGCGAGCCCATTCGGCGGGATCCGCGAGCACGGTGTCCGTGTGACAGAGAAATGCGAGGGTCGGCCCGTCGCCGCCTTCGATCCGCGCCACGAGATTCGCACGCTCGGGAGCGCGTGCATACAGCTCGCCCGCGATCCCGTTCTGCGCCAGGTAGTCGCGGAGGAGGTGCGCCGCCTGCGTCTCGTTCCCCGGAGGATTGACGGTGTCGAGCCGAAGGAGCGACTGCAGGAGCGCGGTGACCTCGTCGCGGCGCGACATCCGGCCGGGAGCATACTTCGCGCGTGGCCGACCTCTTCTCGGAAGCCGCGCGCGAGCTCCAGGCCGAGAACGCACCGCTCGCGGTGCGTCTGCGGCCGTCCTCGCTCGACGACCTCGTCGGCCAGCAGCACGTGCTCGCGCCGGGATCGGCGCTCCGACGGGCGATCGAGGAGGACCGCCCGCCGTCGATGATCCTCTTCGGCCCACCGGGCACCGGCAAGACGACGATCGCGCGCATCGTCGCCGAGCGCACTGGGGCCGCGTTCGAGGAGATCTCCGCCGTCTCCGCCCGCGTGGACGACGTCCGCGCCGTGATCGCCCGCGCCCGAGACCGCCTGGGGGGGAACGGCGTGCGGACGATCCTCTTCATCGACGAGATCCACCGCTTCAACAAGGCCCAGCAGGACTCGGTCCTGCATGCGGTCGAGGACGGGCTCGTTACCCTCATCGGGGCGACGACGGAGAACCCGTACTTCGAGGTCAACTCCGCACTCCTCTCGCGCTGCACCGTCATCGAGTTGCAGGCGCTCTCGGAGGATGAGCTCGTCACGATCCTCGAACGGGGAGCCACGGCGCTGGGAGCGGAGGCGACCCCCGACGTGCTGGGTCTCCTGGCCACACGTGCGGGCGGCGACGCGCGCGCCGCGCTGCAGATCCTCGAGCTGGCGCACGCAACCGCCGAGTCCGAGGGGGGCACGGTGACCGAGGAGCACGTGCTCGACGCCTCACGCAAGCGTCCGCTCCTCTACGACCGCAAAGGTGACCAGCACTACGACTTCGCCTCCGCGTTCATCAAGTCGATGCGCGGCGGGGATGCGGACGCGTCGGTCTACTACCTGGCCGCGATGCTCGAGGCCGGTGAGGATCCGCGCTTCATCGCGCGCCGCATGGTCATCCTCGCGTCGGAAGACGTGGGCAACGCCGATCCGAACGCGCTCGTGGTCGCGGTCGCGGCCGCACAGGCACTCGAGCACGTCGGCCTTCCCGAGGCGGCGTTGAATCTTTCGCAGGCGGCCATCTACCTCGCGCGGGCGCCGAAGTCGAACGCCTCCGCGGTCGCCATCTGGGAGGCGCGCGAGGACGTTCGCGAGCACGGGAACGCACGACCGCCGGCCATGCTCCGCTCGACCGGGCACACGCGCGCCGCGAAGGCGCGCGGCCACGGCGAGGGCTACGTCTACCCGCACGACGACGAAGCCGGCTTCGACCTCTCCTACCTTCCCGAAGAGCTGCGCGGGCGGCGGTACTATCGGCCGTCCGGTCAGGGAGAGGAGCAGGCGGATGGCGGTGAGGACAGGTGACGCGGCACCCGAGTTCGATCTCGAGGTGGATCACGACGAGCGCGTGATCCTCTCGGAGCTGCGTGGTCGGGCGAACGTCCTCCTCGTCTTCCATCCCTTCGCCTTCACGCCGGTCTGCGAGGACGAGGCCCGAGACCTGCAGGAAAATCTCCAGTCCTTCCGCGACGCCGGGACGGAGATCGTCTTCGTCTCGTGCGATCCGTCCGCCGCGCGACAGGCGTGGAAGGCGGAGCTCGGCGCGGAGTACACGTTCGCATCCGACTTCTGGCCACACGGCGCCGCCGCGAAGGCCTACGGCGTCTTCAACGAGTCGAACGGCGCGCCACACCGCGGGACCTTCCTCATCGACCGCGACGGCACCGTCATCTGGTCGCTGGTGAGCGAGCGCGACGAGCGTCGCGACGAGATGGTGCCGGAGTCGCTCGACGCCCTCGCCCTCTCGGAGTGACCCTCACCCTCCACGAGTGGGGTGATCCCGGGTCGCCGCGCGTCGTCTGCCTGCACGGCGTGCGCAACCACGGCGCCCACTTCGGGCCGCTCGCCTCACGGCTCGCCCGCTACCACGTGGTCGCGCCCGACCTCCTCGGTCACGGGCATTCGCCGTGGGAGCCGCCGTGGGACATCGGCGCGCACGTCGCCGCCATCGTGGAAACGGTCGGTGCTCGCGAATCGGTCCTCATCGGCCACTCCTTCGGCGGCAGGCTCGCGTTCGAGCTCGCGGCGCGCGCGCCGAAGCTCGTGCCGAAGCTCGTGCTTCTCGACCCGGCCATCCTCCTCCCCGGCCACGTTGCGCTCGCCGCGGCCGAGAATGCCCGGCGCGAGAAGTCCTATGTCTCCTTCGACGAGCTCGTCGAGCACCGCTACGAGGAGAGCCAGCTCCTCCGCGCTCCGCGCGAGCTCGTCGTCGAAGATCTCGCGGCGCACGTCGAGACCGGCGACGACGGCCGCGTCCGGTATCGCTACTGCCAGTCGGCCGTGGTGGCGGCCTACGGAGAGATGGCCGCGCAGCCGCCGCGCTTCGAGGACGTGCGCGTTCCGACCCTCCTCGTCCTGGGAGAGCGCTCGTACCTTCCGTACGACCATCTCCTCGACGCGCACCGTGCGGCGCTCGGCGAGCTCCTCGAGGTGATCCGCGTCCCTGGGAGCCACTCGGTCACCTGGGATGCGCTCGACGAGACGAGCGCCGCGATCTCGGCGTTCCTGACGCGCTAGGCACAGAGCTCGGCACCCACGGCCGAGTAGATCTGAGCACAGCATTCCAGCGAGTTGACGTCGACCCATTCCACCTCCGAGTGCAGGCCCTCTCCGGTCGGCCCGAAGACGACCGTGGGGATGCCGGCGCTCGCCAGCAGCGCCGAGTCGGCCCAGAATGGGACGCCGACCGTCGTCGGGGCCGATCCGAGCACGCGCGTCGCCTGCCGCCTCACACATTCGACGATCTCCGCGTCCTCCGCGACCTCGAACGGCTCGCGCGAGATCGACGCCCGTGCATCTGCGCGGAAGTCGGGATCTCCCTCCCCCGCGCGCGCGACGATCTCGAGCAGCTCCCGCTCCGCGAGCTCGGCCGACTCGCCGGGAGTCGTCCTGCGCTCTGCCTGGAGCGTGCAGCGAGCCGGGTAACTCGAGAACTCCTGCCCGCCCTCGATGAGCGACGCATGGACGCTGCCGCTGCCGAGACGCGGATGGCGCGGCGCGGCGCGCAGACGCGCGTCGAGCTGTTCGATTCCCACGAGCACGCGGCCCATCTTGGCGATCGCATCGATCCCGAGCTCCGAGCGCGAGCCGTGCGCCGCTTTCCCATGCACCTCGACCTCGAGATGCACGAAGCCGCGGTGCGCGACTGCAAGCCGCATCTCGGTCGGCTCGGCGACAATCGCCGCGTCCGCTCGGACGCCGGCGGCGACTGCCTCGGTGCCGATGCTCGCGAACTCCTCGTCGGCCACCGCGGTCACGATCACGTCTCCGCGCAACCCACGCCGCTTCGCGTCCACCGCAGCGAGCAAGCACGCCGCGAGACTTCCCTTCATGTCCTGCGCCCCGCGGCCGTATAACCGCCCGTTCTCGAGCCTCGGGACGAACGGCTCGGTCATCCCGACCACGCCGACGGTGTCCATGTGCGCGTTGAGCATCAACGAGCGGCCGCCACCGGAACCGCGGGCGATCGCGACGACGTTGGCTCTGCCCGGGGCGAGCTCCGTCAGCGTGGCCTCGAGCCCGGCCCGCTCGCACCACTCGGCGACGAACCGCGCCACGCCCAGTTCGCCGGAGCCGCCCTCGACGAGGTCCGGATTGATCGACTCGATTGCGACGAGCTGCGCCGCCAGCTCGGCGACGTCGCTCACCTAGACGACGTACTCGTCGGCGATGGTGAGCGTCTCGTCGAGAATCGCGAGCCCTTCGTCGACCTCGTCGCGCGTGATCGTGAGCGGTGGGACGACCATGACCACGTTCCAGTGCGTCATGAGGTAGAGGCCGCGCTCGAGCGCTGCCTTCGCGAGGCGGGCGACCGGCGCTGCAGCATCGCCCGCCGCGTTGAACGGCACGAGCATCTCGCGCGTCTCCCTGCTCTTCACGAGCTCGATGCCCCAGAAGCACCCGAGCCCACGCACCTCCCCGATCGACGGGTGCCGCACCGCGAGCGCGCGCAGCCCGTCGCCGAGGTACGCGCCGACGTCGGCGGCGTTCTCGACCACGCCCTCCTCCCGGAACGCCTCGATCGAGGCCACGGCCGAGGCGCACGCGAGCGGATGTCCCGCATAGGTCAGGCCGCCGGGGAAGAACCTGCTCCGCACCCACTCCTTCAGGTGGTCGCGGATGACCATCGCGCCGAGTGGGACGTACCCCGAGTTGATGCCTTTCGCGACGGTGATGATGTCGGGGACGACGTCCCAGTTCTCGCACGCAAACCAACTCCCGGTCCGCCCGAAGCCGGCCATGACCTCGTCGAGGATCAGCAGGATCCCGTGCCGGTCGCAGACCTCGCGGATCGCCTGCAGGTAGCCGGGCGGCGGCGGGATCACCCCGTTCGTCCCCGTCACGGTCTCGAGGATCACCGCCGCGACCGTGTGCGCTCCCTCGTACTCGAGGATCTCCTCGAGGTGCGGCGCTCCCGTGCAGACCGGGCACGGGTCGGGATGTCCCGCTGGGCAACGGTAGGTGTACGGGTCGAACATCCGCACCACTCCGCCCATCCCGGGCTCGTTCGGCCAGCGCCGCGGATCGCCCGTGAGAATGATCGAGCCGTGCGTCGCCCCGTGGTACGAGCGGTAGCGCGCGACGATCTTGTGCCGACCGGTCGAGAGGCGCGCGAGTTTGATCGCGTTCTCGTTCGCCTCCGCACCCGAGTTCGTGAAGAAGGACATGCACAGATCGCCCGGCGTGACCTCCGCGAGGAGACGCCCGAGCCGCGAGCGCGACTCGTTCGCCATCGGCGGGCCGATCGTGGCGAGCTTGTCCGCCTGCTCCTTGATCGCGGCGATGATCTTCGGATGCTGGTGGCCGATGTTGACGTTGACGAGCTGGGACGCGAAGTCGAGGTACCGCTTCCCGTCGTAGTCCCAGAAGTGGCGTCCTTCGGCGCCCGCCACAGCGATCGGGTTGATCGCATCCTGCGTCGACCACGAGTAGAGGACGTACTCCTTGGCATCGGCGACGATGTCCGCGCCGAGATTCGGGTTCATCTCGGTGGTCACCACGGATCCCGATCCTAGCGCCGTCACGGTTGCGAAGACTCGTCGCGTTGCGCACGATCCGCTCGTGACCGAAGTCGCAGCGGGCGCCGACCTCCTCGAGCGCGACGACGCCCGCGCGCGGCTCGATGCCGATTTGGAGCACGCGCGACTCGGCGTCGGTCGGGTCGTCCTCGTCGGCGGCGAGGCGGGCGTCGGCAAGACATCAGTCGTGCGCTCGTTCACGGCACGTCACGAGCAGGCGCTGCGCGTCGTCTGGGGTGCGTGCGAGGCACTCTTCACGCCACGCCCGCTCGGGCCAGTCCTCGACATCGCCCAGCGGCTCGAGGGCTTCCAGGCCGTAGCTCCGACGACCGACACGGAGCGCGCCGGCTTCTTCGCAGCCTTCTTGGACGAGCTCCGCTCCCATCCGACGATCGCGGTCTTCGAGGACGTACATTGGGCGGACGAGGCGACGCTCGATGCGCTCAAGTACCTGGGCCGAAGGATCGACGACGTGCCCGCCATGCTCGTCCTGACCTTCCGCGACGACGAAGTCGGCTCGAATCATCCCCTCCGCCAGGTCCTCGGAGACCTGCCCTCCTCGGTCACGAGCCGCGTGACGTTGCAGCCGCTCTCGGTCGTCGCCGTCGCGGAGCTCGCTCGCCGCGCCGAGAAGTCGGCGCGAGGAATTCACGAGGCCACGGGAGGCAACCCCTTCTTCGTGACGGAGGTGCTCGCAGGCGACGGAGGAGACGTGCCCACGACGGTTCGAGATGCCGTGCTCACACGGGCGAGCCGACTGAGCGCGGGCGGGCGCCGCCTGCTCGACGCCGTCGCGGTCGTGCCGGCGTCCGTCGAGGTCTGGCTGCTCGAGGAGCTCGCCGGTGAAGACTTCACCCACCTCGCAGAGTGTCTCGCGTCCGGGATGCTGACGCCGACTCGGAGCGGAGTCGGCTTCCGCCACGAGCTCGGCCGCCTGGCGATCGAGCACGAGCTTGCGCCCGACCGCCGCATCTTGCTGAACGAGAAGGCGTTCCGCGCACTGGCCGCTCACGCGCCGGACGACCTGAGCGCGCTGGCTCATCACGCGGACGCCGCCGCCAACTCCGACGCGGTGCTGCGGTTCGCGCCGGCCGCGGCGAGGCGCGCCTCGGACGTCGGTGCTCACCGCGAAGCAGCCGAGCACTACGCGCGCGCGCTGAGCTACCACGCGGCCGAGGACGCGGCTCGCCTCTCGCTCCTCGAGGGGTACGCGCTGGAGATCGGACTGACCGGGCGCTACGCAGAGGCGCTCGAGGTCCGGCGGGCGGCCATCGCGCTCGCTCGGGACCTGGGCGACCGGCTCCGGCTCGGCGAGAACCTGGCGCGGCTACCGCTGGCGATGATCTCACTCGGCCTCAACGACGACGCCGAGAAGGCGAGTCGCGAGTCGGTCGAGATTCTCGAGCAGCTACCTCCGGGACGTGAGCTCGCGTACGCGTACAGCGCCCAGGGCACGCTCCGCATGCTGAGCCGCGACAACGCCGAAGGCGTCCGGTGGGGCAAGCGTGCCCTCGACCTCGCCGTGCAGGTCGGTGATGCCGACATCGAGGCCCTCGCCCTCAACACGATCGGCACCTCGTACGTGATGGCAGGCGAGATCGAGGTGGGGGGCGGGTATCTCGAGCGCAGCCTCGACGTCGCCACCGAGCACGACCTGCATCAGCGCGTGGCGAGTGCCTACAGCATGCTGGCTTCAGGGCTCGGCGAGATGTACGAGCTCGAGGAGTCGCAGCGCTGGGCGGGCGAGTTCGTCGCCTTCGCGACGCGGCACGATCTCGACACCGCGTACATCCGCTCCTGGCTCGCGGCAACCCACGTCTACCTCGGTCGCTGGGACGAAGGCGCCGCACTGGCGCAGGAGCTCCTCGCCGACGAGATCAGCGCCATCAGCCGCATCACCGCACTCATCGCGCTCGGTCGCGTCCGTATGCGCCGTGGCGACCCCGGCAGCGCCGACGTCCTCGACGAAGCGCTCGACGCGGCACTGGCGGGCGGCCACCTGCAGCGACTCGGCCACCTCCGCGCCGCCCGTGCGGAGGCTGCCTGGCTGGCCGGCGACCCGACGCGTGCGGTCGCAGAGGCATGTGCGGTCTACGAGCTCGCGCTCGAGAAGCGTCATCTCTGGTTCGCAGGGGAGCTCGCGTACTGGCAGTGGAAGGCCGGTGCGCTGGACATGGCACCGGACTGGATCGCCGAGCCTTACGCCAGGCAGATCGCAGGCGATGCCCGTGGAGCCGCAGAGGCGTGGGCGTCGCGCGGCTGCGTCTATGAGGCCGCGCGCGCGCTGTCGGAAAGCGGCGACGAAGCGCTCTTGCGCGAAGCGCTCACGGGGCTCGAGCGGCTTGGCGCGCAGCCGCTCGCCCGGAGCGTGCGCCAATCGCTTCGCACCCTCGGTGCCTCGGTGCCGCGTGGGCCGCGGGCCTCCACGCGCGAGAATCCCGCGGCGCTGACCGCGCGAGAGTTCGGGGTTCTCGAGCTCGTCGCCCAGGGGTTGCGGAACGCCGAGATCGCAGATCGTCTCGTGCTCTCGCGCAGAACGGTGGATCACCACGTGTCCGCGATCCTGCGTAAGCTCGACGCTCGCACTCGCGGCGAAGCCGTCGCGACGGCCACGCACCTCGGCATTCTCGAAGATAGGTAGCGGCTCGGCTCAACCTGGGCAGTCATGCCGATGCGGTCGCAGTGACCGGCTTCTACGGTCGGAGCGTCATCTCAGGAAAGGAGACGCTTTGGACACCTACGTGATCTTGCGCCGGAGCGGGTGGAAGGACGCTGCCGAGCTGGGCGAGGCCGCCGAGCGGTCGTCCGCCGAAGGCGAGCGGATGTCCGACGACGTTGCCTGGATCCGCAGCTACGTGCTCGAGGAGCGCGACGGTCGTGTCGGCACGGTGTGCGTCTACCAGGCGACGAGCCCGGAGGCTATCCGCCGCCACGCCGGCGAGGCGATGCTTCCCGTGGACGAAATCATCAAGGTCACCCAAACCGTGTTTGTCAGGCCGGATCCAGTGCCGGCAACTGCGTAGAGGAGAGGGGGAAAGGATGTTCCTTCGTATAGCGCTGTTTGTCCTCCCGGCCGTGCTCGCCGTGTTCCTGGCGGGGGTCGCCCAGGGCAATCCACCAGGCATTACTGATCTGGAGCAGACCGACAAGACCTGGGACTGCGAGCCGTACGTGCCGATCGCAGGCAACTACCAGCACTGCGCTCCGCCCGGCAAGCCGTCGGTGACGGAGCTCCTCGCCGGCACGAACGTGCCGAGTATCGAGCTTCGCGTCTTCGACTTCACGACGGGCGAGTTCGCGGGAATCGAGTCGCTGATGCGCGCGGACCTGTACCAGGGCCTGGCCTGCCATCAGGACGGCCAGGACGAGTGGGGACTGCTGGACCTCCCAATCGACTACCGAGCATGCCATCGGTTCGAGACGGGGAACCCGCCGCTCTAGCCGTCCCGTCACGCGGAGGCGCCAGGCAGCAGGGAAGACTGCCCGGCGCCTCCGCGGTCGACTGCGTGCCCCTTGAATGCGGCGCCGTCGCGGACGAGGATGTCCGGGTGGCGAATCTCGCTCAGTCGGGCCGGACAACGTCGCCGCTCCTCGAGCGCGACGTGGCATTCGACGCGCTCAGCTCAAACTACGAAACTGTCACTCGAGATCGTCGAGGCCGCCTCGTCCTCATCCGCGGTGAGGCCGGGATCGGCAAGACGGCTCTCGTCGAGTACTTCTGCGCGGAGCACGCTCGCAAGGCTCGGGTGCTGGTGGGCGCGTGTGACTCCCTGTTCACGCCGACACCGCTCGGACCGATCGTCGAGATCGCTCGCTCGACGACCAGCGATCTCGGCTGGATCGTCGAAGACCGCCCGACACCTCATCGAGTTGCCATGGCGCTGCTCGAGGAGCTCGAGGGAACCACGACCGTCCTCGTGGTCGAGGACGTGCACTGGGCGGACGAGGCAACCCTCGATGTCCTTCGTCTGCTCGGCCGTCGCGTGGGCCAGGTCCCGGCGCTAGTCCTCGTGACGTACCGCGACGACGAGCTCGATCGCCTGCATCCGCTGAGGAGAGTCTTGGGCGAGCTGGCGAGCATGCATGACGTCGTGCGCATACCGCTCACAGCGCTGTCACGGGATGCGGTCGATCAGCTCGCAGGGGTGTCGGCACGAGATGGTCGGGCCGTATACGAGATGACAGCCGGCAACCCGTTCTTCGTCTGCGAGGTTCTCGCGGGCGAGGACGCGGAGATCCCGCCTACGGTTCGCGATGCGGTGCTCTCGCGAGTGGCCCGGGTCGAAGACTCGGCGCAACGCTTGCTCGAACTCGTCGCCCTAGCGCAGCCGAGGACCGAGTTCCAGCTGGTCGAGACACACGCTTCCCTTGACGCTCTCGATGCATGCCTGAACGGCGGGTTCCTAGTCATGGACGACGGCACGGTCTCCTTCCGGCACGAGCTCGCCCGGCGTGCGGTCGAGGAAGCCGTTGCGCCGGGCCGAGCGCTCGAGCTCCATCGGAAGATCCTGACGAGCCTAGAGGAATCGACAGCGCCGCCCGATCTCGCCCGCCTCGCTCATCACGCCGAGGGCGCACGGGATGGGGAAGCCGTTCTCCGTTACGCACCGGCAGCCGCGGAACGCGCGGCTTCGTTCGGGGCGCATTGGGAAGCGGCCGCGCAATACGGACGGGCGCTTCGCTTCGCCGACGACGTCGATCCCAGTCGACGAGTGAGCCTGCTGGGCCTCCACTCGTTCGAGTGCTTCGTCACGAACCAGGAAGACGGAACATTCAGGTCGATCGCGGAGGCCGTCGACCGTCTCCGCGGGCCCGGTGCGGAGCTCCAGCTCGGCGCCATGCTGCGATGGCGGGCGACCGCCTACCTGGTCTGGGGCCAGACCGCAGAAGCCGAGCGCAGCGCGGGGGAGGCTGTCTCGGTCCTCGAACAGCTCGAGCCCGGACATGAGCTCGCCATGGCATACAACGTACGGGCGTCGATTACGAACCTTGACGACAGTTCGGAGGAGACGCTCGACTGGACCGGTCGCGCCCTGGAGCTCGCCGACCGCATCGAGAGCGTCGAGGCGCGGATCGCCGCGCTGGTGACGCAAGGAGCGCGCATAGTCATGGACGGCCTGCCGGACGGATGGTCACGGATCGACGAGGCGCTTCGGCTCGCGCAACAGGAAGGTCTGGACAATCAGGTCGGTCGGGCGTACGCGCTCGCCGGGATCGCGGCGTCGCGCGAGAGATCGCTTACGCGCATGCGCCAGTACGTCGAGCCGGCGCTGCGGTTCTGCGACGAGCGTGACCTCAACGTCTGGGGTGACTTTCTCCTGGCGACACGCGCCTGGCTCGAGTTCGAGGAGGGCGACTGGCGCAGCGCAGATGCGACGCTGGCCCAGGCACTGGCGCGCAACTGCACGGTCATGCTTGCACAGGCGAACATGATCCTCGGGCTCCTCCGAGCTCGCCGCGGCGACCCGGACGCGCGAGAACCGCTCGCGGAGACCGAGAAGGTCGTCGTCACCGCCGGCTCGCTGTGGTGGACATCGCAGCTCGCCGCGGCAAAGGCGGAGACGGCCTGGCTGGAGGGCCGCCCTGAGCTCATCGGCGAAGCGACGGAGGACGCGTTCGCGATCGCCCTCGAGCGCCGGGCATCGTGGGCCGTGGCCGAGCTCGGCTATTGGCGCACGGCCGCCGGTCTCGACGTCGAGCTTCCTGACTACGCGCGTGGGCCATTCGCGGCGCAGGCGCGCGGCGACTGGGTGAATGCGGCGAAGCAGTGGGCCCGGTCCGGTTGCCCGTACGAGGCCTCTCTGGCGCTCGGAGAAGGCGACGAGCCGGCTCAGCGCAATGCTCTCGACGAACTAAACAGGCTGGGCGCCCGACCTGCGGCACGCATCGTCGCCCGCAGACTTCGGCAGGGCGGGGCGCGCGGCGTCAGGGTTGGACCACGCACGGCGACGCACAGGAACCCGGCAGGGTTGACGACACGCGAAGCAGAGGTCCTCGACCTACTGCGCGAAGGCTTGCGGAACGCCGATATCGCGCAGCGGCTCGTGGTCTCGCGGCGAACCGTCGACCACCACGTCTCTGCGGTCCTCCGCAAGCTCGGCGCACGCTCCCGCAGCGAAGCGGTAGCAGCAGCTGGCCCTCTCCGCATCGAGAAAGATGAGTAGCGCCACCGTCAGCAATTAGGCACTTCTACCGCAGACGTCCCGCCCGCCCGGCGACACCATCGTCGAGTCAAAGCAAAGGAGACTCGCGATGAGACCTTGGCATCCTCTCTACGTCGCTCCCGCCGCAATGCTCGCCGCTGTGGCGGTCTTCGCCGGAGGCTTCTGGGCCGGTCTAGCAACGGCTGACACGGGTGGCCCGGCGGCACCTACCACTCAACCCTTTCCCGACTGGTTTCTTCCCATCTGGGATGCGTACGACCGCAACCCGGCTGTCACGCCTGCGTTCGACTTCGCATCGCTGTATTCCGGCCAGGTCGCAAGCGAGTAAGCGCACCGCGCGGAGGGCGCCGGACAAGGGGGAAGATGTCCGGCGCCGCTCCGCGCAGCTTGTGGTCTAGCGAGCGGCCGTCGGCAGGAGCTCCTGCCCGAACGCCGCCCGTTCGACGAATTCACCGACGCCCGGCTCTGCGACGAGCTCGCCCTCCTCGACGAGCACGTTCCCGCGGAGGAGGACGATCTCCGGTGAGCCGGTAACCTCCGTGCCCTCGTAGAGGTTGTAGTCCGTCTTCGAGTGCTGCGTCGCCGCCGTGATCAGATGCCGGCGCTCCGGGTCGAAGATCACGATGTCGGCGTCCGAGCCCGGCGCAATCGTGCCCTTGCGCGGATAGAGGCCGAACAACTTGGCGGGATTCGTGGCCAGGAGCTCGACCATCCGGTTCAGGGAGATGCGACCGGCGCGCACGCCGAACTCGTGCATCATGTGCAGCCTGTTCTCGAGGCCGGGGCCGCCGTTCGGGATCTTCGAGAAGTCGTCCTTGCCGATCGACTTCTGGCCGTCCCAGAGGAACGCGCAGTGGTCGGTCGAGACGACCGAGAGGATGTCCGAGCGGATGGCGTGCCAGAGCACCTCCTGGTTCTCGATCGCGCGCGGCGGGGGCGTGTAGACGTATTTCGCGCCCTCGAAGTCGGGTCGCTCGAGGTACGTGTAGTCGACGAAGAAGTACTGCGTGCAGGTCTCGCCCCACACGTCCCAGCCCTGTTCGCGGGCACGCGCGATCGGGTCGACCGCCTCCTTGCACGACACGTGCACGACGTACAGCGGGGCGCCGGCGACGCGGGCGAGCTGGATCGCGCGGTTCGTCGCCTCGCCTTCCGTCTCGGGCGGACGCGTCAGAGCGTGGAAGTGCGGCGCCGTGTTCCCTGCCGCGAGCGCCTGCTGCACGAGGACGTCGATGGCGTCGCCGTTCTCGGCGTGCACCATCACGAGCGCGCCCGTCTCGGCCGCGACCTCCATTGTCCGGAAGAGCGTCTCGTCGTCGACCATGAGCGCGCCCTTGTAAGCCATGAACAGCTTGTACGACGTGACCCCCTGCTCCGGCAGGCGCGCGAGCTCCTCCAGCGACCCGCCCTCACGGAGGTCGGTGACGGCGATGTGGAAGCCCATGTCGATGATCTGTTTCCCCTCGCGCTTGCCGTGCCAGGTCTCGAGCGCCTCGGCGAACGAGATGCCCGGTGACTGGATGCAGAAGTCGACATGGCACGTCGTGCCCCCGAATGCGGCGGCGGTCTGACCCGAGGTCACGTCGTCGATCGTCACCGTGCCGCCGAACGGCATGTCCAGGTGCGTGTGCGGGTCGACGCAGCCCGGCAGCACGTACTTGCCCGACGCGTCGATGACCCGGTCAGCCTCGACGTCGAGCGATTCGCCGATCATCGAGATCCGCTCGCCCTCGACGAAGACGTCACCGACGTAGTCGTCGGCGGCCGTGAGGATCCGTCCACCCGAGATCAATGTCGACACGTCATCTCACCTCCGTCCGGCCGGCCCCGAGCCGCTCCGAAGAACGGCCCGGAGCCGTGCCTCGTCGTTACTTGCCGCCTTCCCTCAGCGTCACGACCGACTTCTTGAAGCTCTTGCCGGTGACGTCCCAGCCCGCCTTCTTCAGGTTTGCGATCGCCTTTTTCGCGAGATCCGTCCGGTAGGAGGCCTTCGTGGCCGGCTTCTTGATGACCTTGTACGTCTTCGCGATCGTCGCCGTCCGCTTGAACTCCAGGGGGTCCATCAGGCCGACCCCGAGCTTGTTCGGCCAGATCAGTGCGTTGACCTCGTTCATCTGCCAGCGCTGATGACCCTTGGGCAGCGCCGGCCCGTTCCTCAGCACGATGTTCGTGCACGCGGCGAGGTGGTCGCGGCAGTAGATCCAGCCCTTGAACGAGGCCTCGAGGAACTTGACCGCGGTCGCCTGGTTCTTCGCGTCCTTGATCCAGTCGCCGCGGACGATGACGCCGTCCTGGAGCATCCCCGTGCCGAGATCCGAGTACTTGAAGACGTTGAGGTCCCTGAGCGTGTAGAGCTTGCCGGTCTTCGGGTTCTTCACCTCGAGCACCTGCGCGAGCTCGTTGTACGTCATCGCCGAGGCGGCGTCGATCTCGCCGCTCAGGAACGCGAGCATGTCGAAGTTCTGCTTGACGAGCTGCACGTCCTTGTCCGGGTTCATGCCGTTCTTGACGAGCGCCGCGCGCTGCTCGAACTCGT